>JAQVLT010000011.1 GCA_028704015.1 Patescibacteria group bacterium
ATCATACGAGTTTGCTTATATGCATACTCGTACAGATTACCAAAACCACGACATTTATGGTATTTAAACCCTATTTGCATGTCTTTTGGCCTGCTTCGCAGTCCAATATGTGCCTGAACTTATTCAATTAAAACGGTTGAAAAATATTAAGGTTTAGGTTATACTTAAATCAACTAAATAATTAATCATTTCGTTATATGTCAAAATTTATTATTCAAGGGGGAAAAAAATTAAGCGGCGAAATTCAAGTACGGGGGGCTAAAAATGCTGCATTAAAAATAATACCAGCCGCGATTCTGTCAAAAGAAGCAATCACTATCAATAATCTGCCGAATATTGAAGACGTTGATAAAGCTTTAGAATTGATAAAAGATTTGGGTGGCGAAGTAATACGCGATAAAAATTCTGTCAAAATAGTGATGGGCAAAATCAACAAAACTCAATTAAATCCAGAATTAGCAAATAAATTCCGGGCTTCTATTATGTTTGTCGGGCCGCTATTGGCTCGTTTCGGAGAGGTAAATTTTCCTCATCCGGGCGGTTGCGTGATCGGCGCCGGCGGTCGATCTATCGATTTATTCCTTGAGGGATTTAAATGTCTGGGGGCGGAAATAAAAGAAGAAAACAATAGTTATAAAATTAAAGCTAAAAAATTAGTCGGCTGTAACTATTTTTTTACGACAATTAGTGTTACCGGGACGGAAGCTATTCTTATGACATCGGTTTTGGCCGAAGGAACTACTGTTTTAAAAAATTGCGCCGTTGAGCCGGAAATCAAAGTTCTTGCTGATTATTTAAACGAGCAAGGAGCTAAAATTACCGGTGCCGGAACATCAACGATTATTATTGAGGGTGTCAAAAGCATCGGAGCGGGAAACTTTGAAATAATACCGGATAGAATTGAAACCGGCTCTTTTGCCATTATGGCGGCGGCGACTAATTCGGAATTATTAATATCAAAATGTAATCCTGATCATATTGAAGTTTTATTATCAATCTTCAATAAAATAGGCGTAAAATTTGAGCGCGGCAAAGATTACTTAAAAATTTTTTCTCGGGAGGGAAATCAACTGCTAAAATCTCACGGAATAAAAACACACGAATATCCCGGCTTCCCTACCGACCTGCAATCTCCTTATACCGTCTTGATGACACAGGCTGCCGGTTCTTCGTTGATACACGAAACTATTTATGATCGACGTTTGCTCTATGTGGATATGCTTTTGCAAATGGGTGCCGATGTTATAATGTGCGATCCGCATCGTGTAGTTATTAACGGACCGACGCGGCTTTACGGCAAGAAATTAACCAGCCCGGATTTACGCGCTGGCATCGCCCTTATAATCGCCGCTTTAATCGCCGAAGGTAAAACTGAGATAGACAATATATATCAAATAGACCGCGGATATGAAAATATTGATGAACGGCTTCGTTTACTTGGCGCCGATATAAAACGCATCGGCACACTCTTCAATAATTAATTTTTTCCTTATTTTAGGGGGCGCTCTGCACTCCTCCGGCAAAGGAAAAAACATAAAAATATGACTTATCGCACTCGTTCGTTTTTGTTTATTATATTTATTTTTCTTTTTTTTATTATTGCTCCGCTATCAATTTTTTATGCGGCCGGCTATAAACTAAAATTAACTTGGCCGTTAAGTTTTAACAATTTGGTACAAAAAACCGGCATGTTTGTTTTTAACACTGAACCGCAAGGGGCAAAAATATATTTAAATAATGAACTAACCGCTCCTTTTTTGGACAAATATATTACCAATCGCCAAAACTATCTGACCACTCCGAACAAAATTAAAAATATTATGCCCGGAGAATATGATGTTAAATTGGAATTGGACGGATACTGGACTTGGGAAAAGAAACTGAAAATTGTTTCCGGACAATCAACGCACGCCGAAGATGTTCGCTTGTTTAAAAAAAATTTGCCCTTCAAGCTGACTAATTCAACACTGCCTAATTTTAAAGTTTCGCCAGATAATCAATATATTGCATTTCAAGATTCAAACAAACTAAAAATTTTAAATCTTAATAACAGCAGCACCGCGGAATATGATTTGACAAATACCCAAAGCAAACCGGCATCTTTCATCTGGGCGCCTGATTCCAAAAAAATTATTGCCAATAATTTTTTATTTAATTTTGATTTAGAAGGAAGCGAAATGAAAACTGATTTGTCTAAAATAATCAGTCCGGATGCGTTCAATATAAAATGGAGCGATGATTCTCTATTAATTTATTTCCAAGCAAAACTCACGCTGAATAGTTATAATATTAATAATAAAATAATAACTATTTTAAATAAAAAAACGGAAATTACAGATTATAAAACAATAAATAACACTTTATTCTATATTACTAAAATTAATAACGTTTATTTCTTGAGAAACAATCAAAATAACCAAGAAATTGAATTACCGGCAAGCCCGCAATATAAATTTATTGATATCAAAAATAATCTATTATATTTGCTTGATGCCAAAAGACAAATTCTCTACTTAATAAATCCTTTTTCCCAAGAATACCCGTTTGTGGATATAATTAATAATGTTAACAAAGCTATTTTGACTGAAGACAAGAGACTGCTCTATGCTAATGATTTTGAAATTTGGCTTTACAGTCCGGAAACCAAAAGTAAAATTCTTCTTACGAGAATCAGCGAGCCGATAGTTAATATTGCCTGGCACAAAAACAATAACTACGCTATCTATTATACTGCCAATGCTGTACGCGTTATTGAACTTGACGACAGAGAAAAAAGAAACGTCCTGGAATTAATGAACGCCCAACAAATCAGCTTTCCATTTTTTGACAGCGAGCAGGATATTGTATATTTTTATGCCAAAATTGGCAATGAGCAAGGTATCTTTGAATTAGAATTATAAAATATTAAAAATACAAAAAGGCGGAGAAATGTTTCTCCGCCTTTTTGATAATAAATCTTTATTGTTTTTTTAAAATATTTCTAATTTCTTCACCAATATCTTCTCTTTCCAAAGCATATTTTAAGATCGCTTTGATATAATTCAATGGATCACCGGTGGTCAGCCATTCGCCATCATCAACTTTCTTAGCATAAAATTTGCCTCCTCTTTTCACATATTCTTTAATAGCATCAACCACCCACAATTCATTTCCTTTGCCTAAAGGAATATTTTTTAAAATATCCACGATTTCTTGGTCCAAAATCATGCGACCGAAATCAGCCAAAAACGAAGGCGCCTCTTCTTTTGATGGTTTTTCAATAATGTCTTCCAGCTGCATTGTGCCTTTTTTTAATTTTACTATGCCATAACGATGCACTTCTTCGCTTGGTACTTCTTGCACGCCGATCATGAGATGGCCATTTTTTTCATAATCTTCTACCATTTGCTTGGTAAACGAAACCTTTGACTTCACCAAATCATCACCCCAAACGTAAATAAACGGCTCGTCCTTCACCAAGCTGGCTGCGGAAAGTATTGGAGTGCCATTTCCATAAGGACCTTTCTGACGAACATAAATAAAATTGGCCATTTCGGAAATTCTTTTAATTTTTTCCCATAGTTCAATTTTTCCGGCATTTTTTAGATCATTACCCAATGCCCAGTTGTGGTCAAAATGATCTTCCAATGGTTTTTTGTCCCATTTTGTAACTAAAATAATATCTTCAATACCACCTTCAACTAATTCTTCAACAACCAATTGAATAATCGGCTTATCAACAATCGGTAACATTTCCTTGGGCATTGCTTTGGTGGCCGGCAAGAGCCTTGTTCCAGAACCGGCTACCGCCACAATCGCTTTTTTAATTTTTTGCATATGCACTCAAATCTACAAATAATGCAAATCTACAAATATTCGCAGATTGAAATTATTTTAATTTCCATTTAAAAAATATTTTATAAACGACTTAATATGCTCGCGTGCCAATTTATTTGTAAAAATTGCAACAAACCAATTATGTTTTGCACTTTCTCTAGCATGATCATGAACCACCTGGCTTTGCGGATAGTATACTACTTTCAAATTATTTTTTCTGATTCGGCGGCAGAGATCCGTATCTTCAAAATACATAAAATACCGCCTATCAAAACCGCCGCCAATTTTTGATAAAATTTCTTTTTTGAAAAGGATGCAAGAACCCATCACCCAGTCAACTTCCCGTGGTTCATTATGACTGAAATCCAACATTAAAAAATTATTTAGATGCTTCTGCGCGTATTTGCCAAGAAAAGTCCGGCGAAAAATCGGGGTAAAAAATTTATATTCGCGAAAACAAGAATACTGCAGACTACCGTCGGGATTCAGTAATTTCGGTGCCGCCAAACCAATCTCGCTTCTATTTTTCAAAAAATGGTACAAATTTTTTATTGAGTCTCTTTCCAATATTATATCAGGGTTTAAAATTAAAATAAATTCCCCATTCGCCTTGGCAATTCCCAAATTATTTCCGCCTCCCATGCCCAGATTTTTTTCGCTTTGGATAAATTTAACTTCCGGAAATTTAATTTTCAGTTCTTCGGCAATGCCATCAAAAGAAGCATTGTCCACAACAATAGTCTCGCGAGTTAAACCAGGTAAATCGGAATTCTTTATTGAACTCAAACAACGCAAAGTTTTTTCTTTACTATTGTAATTATTGATAATTATACTTAAATTCATAATTTTTACCTCCCCTAACCCCTCCTTAAAACAAGGAGGGGAAATACTCGTCCCCTCTCCTTACCAAGGAGAGGGATGGGGTGAGGTTTTCACCACCAAATTAATCTTTTTACTATTTGCCAATAAATATTTAAAATCGGATTAGCGACATACTTTAAAACCGGATTGTCAATTTCTTGAAACAAAATTTTTCCAGAAAAATTTTTTATTATTCCCCTATCTTTTTTAACTCTGAATTTATTTATTTTTTTTCTTTCGGCAAAAATCTTCTTCCAGTTTTTTATATTCAAAAAATATAAATAAACCTTTATCTTAGTGCTGAACCAGCCGTTGATAATTGAATAGAAAAACATTCCGCACTCCATGAGAAACAAAGCGGGAAAAATCAAAATCAATGTCGGTAATTTATAGAATGCCAAAAGCGTAAGATAGCGATTTCTCTCCATGAAATAAAGCATTCTGACACTACGGGAAAATTCATATTTGTGATAAACGATTGAGCGCGGTGCCAAAATAATTTTATATCCGGCCAATTTTGTTTTCCAGCCAAGCTCAACGTCATCATGGTACATATAATACTCCTCATTATAACCGCCGATTTTTTCAATCACTTCTTTTTTTACGATTAAAGCGCAACCGCTTGCATAGCCGGTTATTTCCGGTAAGCCTGCTATTTCTCTGTCTGGCTCACCATAACTATCAGTAAAGCCAAAACCGAGAAAATGCATAATATTTCCCAAACTATTTATTTGCGGTTCTTGCCATTCTGTATTTGATTTAGGATATAACAAAATCTTTGATTGCGCAATACCTATATCATCGCTACTTTCAATCGCTTTAACTAACTCAGGGAGCCAATTAGAATCAAATTTCACATCCATATTCGCGATGACAAAATATTCAAAACCATCTTTCAGCGCTTGAAAAATTCCGGCATTATTCGCGGCCGAATAATTTCCATCTGGACGCGAAATAATAATCACTTCGGGAAAATTATTATTTAAATAATTTTTAGATTTTTCGCTTGTCGCGTTATCTATCAGATAAACCTGCATTAATTCCTTGGGATAATTTTGCGCGCGCAAACTATCACGGCATTCGGTAAGAAACCGCTCAGCGTAATCTTTGTAATTTATAATAATTATCGCGATTTTTTTGTTCATAAGCTCCTTATTGTCATTCTGAGGCCGCAGCCGAAGAATCTCGGTAAGCGGCAATAACGAGTTTTAATAATTTACTAAATCTAATGCAATCACAGAGATCCCTGCCTGCCGGCAGGCAGGCTTCGCCCCGAAGCGTCGGGACTCAGGATGACAAAAAACTTATTTTATCAAATAATTCTCGTGCAATTTTTTCAATATTATAAACTCCTCCCGCACCAACTTTCTCGCTTTCGACAACAAATTCAAATCGCGCCAATCCCTGTTTAATTTTTCCAATTGATTTTTCACCATAAAATCCATAGAACTTTCGGGGTGAAACTTAAAATGCGTAAAATAAAAAATACCGGTAAAATGCGAAAGTGTATCAGCAACGGCTACGATTTTTTCTTCCGTAGATCTCGCCCTGTACGGCGCTTCATTTCTGTGCCGCAAAACGCAATTACAAATTTTATCCTTTTCAACTTGGCTTATTTTATATTTTGCAAGGAACTTCTTGCTAAACTCATAACTGTCAAAATGGTGAGTGGCATGCGCCTTTTTGGTGTCCAATTTATTTTTTACTTGATATTTGGAAATATCGTGCAACCAACACGCAACAATCACAATTTGCTTATCAGCCTTATACATCTTTAATAATTCCTCAGCACAACGCACAACTTCCTTCTGGTGCATATCATAAAACCACAGCCAATCATTCTTCTTGGCATTTTTAAGGATAAGAGTTTCGATATCCGTTGTAATTTGTTTAAATTGTTTTTCGGTCATACTTTTTATTTTCCATTAATCACTTCCGCAAATAACTTTTTTAATCCAGTATTTTGAAATTTAATTTTAAAAGATAATTTTTTTGCTTTTTCCGACATTCGACTATACATAAATTTAATCTTTTTTTCAGCTTTCTTTTGACCATATTTTTTAAGATAGCCATCGAAATTCCTCTCGAAAAAAGATAAACTGTCAGCATCCATTAGAATATTAGATTCTTTATCGCCGCCAAATTCATGCCTCAAAACCAATCGCTTAACTTTAGCAATAAAATTTTTATTAAATTGATATTTCTCCAAAATATTTACAATAATTTTTGCGCTTTTCTGCGAATGAATTTCATTGCATCGATAATAATTTCTAAAATTTTCTTTTCTGTTGATACTTTTTTGGCTCTCGGCTTTTTGCAATCCTCGTTCTATATCGTGAGCCAAGGCAGCGATTTGCAAAACTAAATCAGCGTTCGGTTTTAATCTTAAAACCCATTTTCTTGTCGAAATGGCATGTTCTAAATCGGTTTTAACCGGCGAACGAGAAATAATATCTTGAATCTCATTTTTTAGTCTATTAATTTTTGATTTTAAATTGTCATTTTTCATTTTGATTCTGTAATTGTCATCTCGACCCGCCGAAGAGGCGGGGAGAGATCTTTAATACATTTTAAGCTCTACACTTCTATTAAAGATTTCTCACTTCGCTGACGCTCCGTTCGAAATGACAAAAGGAAAATTATTTTGAATTTTGAATTGCATTTTTGATTTTTGCATTTTGACTTTTAACTTATTTTACGTTTTTGCCTTGCTCTTAATTCTAAATATTGAAAATAAAATAGTTAAAAACATCCCCAGCGGCCAAGCGACGCGCAAAATCCTGTATTCTCGCTTTGATTGCCATTTCTCAAAATATTTAAGCATGGAATCGCGGAAATATTTTTGGGTTTTCCAACGTTTTACTTGTTTAAAACTCTGGCCAACATGATCAATACAATTCGCCGCCGGCGTGTACCAAACTTCCCCACCGGCTTTTTTTATTTGTTGGCAATAATCCACTTCTTCAAACCAAAGAAAATATCGTTCATCAAGATATGGAATTGTTAAATTTTCTTTTTGCGTCAATCTCTCAATCGCGCCCATATTAATCATAAAAAATCCGCCGCGAATTGAATCAACTTGCGCAGGCTGAAAATAATCAAAATCGGTTCGCAAATATTTGTTTAAAATTTTTGGAAACAAATGCGGCAATTTTAAAACTATTGCCAATTGGTCGCGAAGCGTGGGAAAACGGCGCACGTGTTTTACTATCTGATAATTTTCATCCAGCAATTTGCAGCCTGCCACTGTGGCTTGCTGATTATCCCCCATCCAAACAACCATATTTTTTAAAGTATCGGGAAAAACGCGCATATCCGGATTTAACAACAAAACATACTCCCCTTTTGCTAATTTTATCGCTTGATTGTTTGCTTTGGCAAAACCTAAATTTTCATTATTTTTAATTAGTTTAACCTGTGAAAATTCTTTTTCAACCATTTCCACCGTATTATCTTTTGAATCGTTATCAACGACAAAAACTTCAAATTCAAAATTACATTGGCTTTGAAACAACGCTTGTAAATTGTCTTTTAATTTTTCTTTAACGTTCCAGGAAACAATGACGATTGATAATTTCATAACCCATTGTCATCCTGAGTCCCGAAAACTTTCAGGACGAAGGATCTCGGCTAATCTCAACAACCGAGATTCTTCGTCGCTCTCGCGGATCGCTCCTCAGAATGACAGTTTATTTTTATAAAACTTAAAACCTAAAAGCTACTTAAAATACTTCTTTCCTTTTAATTTTTCCGGCAGATATTCTTGTTCTTCTTTGTAGCCGTAATTCGGACTATATTTATAACCCTTGCCATAATTTAAATCTTTCATTAATTTCGTCGGCGCGTTGCGGATATGCAAAGGTACGGGCAAATTACCAAATTCTTTTACATCTTTTGACACTTGACCATAAGCCGTATAAAGTTCATTGGATTTCTTGCATTTGGCCATATAGACTACGGCCTGCGCCAGGATTACATTACATTCCGGCATGCCGATAAAATGACAGGCCTGATACGCCGCCACGGCTTGATTTAAGGCAAGCGAATTAGCCAACCCAATATCTTCGGAAGCAAAACGAACAATGCGGCGCGCGATATACAACGGGTCTTCCCCAGCTTCAACCATTCTCGCAAGCCAATACAACGCCGCATTCGCGTCACCGCCGCGCATTGATTTATGCAAAGCGGAAATAATATTGTAATGCTCCTCGCCGTTTTTGTCATACATTAAGTATGATTTCTGAAAAGCTTCTTTCAAAATTTTTTCGTCAATTTTTTTGCTGAGCGAACTGGCATATTCCAAAATATTCAAAGCGGTACGCGCGTCGCCATTGCTCATCTGCGCTAATAAATCTTTTGTTTTATCATCAATTTTAATTTTAATATTTCCCAATCCCCTATCCTTGTCAGTCAAGGCACGATCAATAATTATTTTAATCTGTTCGCTCGTTAATTGTTTCAAAACAAAAACGCGTGAGCGAGATAGAAGAGCGGAACGCACTTCAAAGCTAGGATTTTCCGTAGTTGCGCCGATCAGAGTGACAACGCCGCGCTCAACATAAGGCAATAGCGCGTCTTGCTGTGTTTTATTCCAGCGATGAATTTCGTCAATAAATAAGATTGTCTTTTTGCCTAATCTTCTGTCTTCTCCGGCTCGCTTAACTATCTCTAGCAACTCTTTTTTGCCGCTATCTACCGCGCTTAGACGAAAAAATTCCGCCTTGGTAGTCTTGGCAATTACAAAAGCCAGCGTAGTCTTCCCACTTCCCGGCGGACCCCAAAAAATCATTGAAGGCAATTGGTCGTTTTCTATTGCCTTGCGCAATAGCTTACCGGCGCCCATAATCTCCTCCTGCCCGACAAAATCTTCCAGTTTTTCCGGCCTCATTCTATCAGCCAAGGGTGAATTTTTGTCTGCGTTAATCATGCCTAAATTCTAACAAAAATTAGAATAAATTTCAACTAAAATAGGGCTAAAATTTAATTTTTAACCCTATCTAAAAATATGTATAAATTTGATTATTTTAAGATATTTAATAAATCCATATAAACCGCGTAAGCGATTGCTAAAAATGAAAAGAGAAAAATCGCGATATAATTCCATTTTGCCAAGCTCGTGCTAAGACCTTTTAAAATATAAACCAAAGCTGTTTTATCATCCGCGTTTAATGTTTTCCCGTTTTCTATTTTCTTAACCAAACCCAATTCGTCAATTAATTTTTCCCGACGGCCTTCTATGCGCCAACGATGGCCAAAGTACCAAATGAAACCGATCGTACCAATATACCAAGAGACTTCCACCCAAAAAGAACTATAATAATTCAAGATTATCACCAACCGATAAGCGATTGTTGCGATTACGCCGACAACAAAAATTAAAATTCTATAAGATGTTTTATGCAATTGATACATAAAATTTATTAATTTAATAATTTTATTAATGAAAAAATTATTCCAGCGATAATCGCGGAAACAGGGATAGTAAAAAGCCAGGCCCAGACAATTCTCAGCGTAACATTCCAACGTACTGCAGAAAATCTTCTGGTAGAACCAACACCGGAAATTGCACCGGTAATTACATGCGTAGTGCTAACAGGCACCCCCAAATATGTGGCGAAAAAAATGCTTATCGCACTAGCTGATTCAGCGCAAAATCCATCAATTGGTTTTAATTTGGTAATTTTTTGGCCCATAGTTTTTACAATTCTCCAGCCGCCGTTCAATGTCCCCAAGGCAATTGCCGCCTGGGCGGAGAGAACCACCCAAAGAGGAATAGTAAAAGTTTTTATTAAACCGCCAGCAAAAAGTAAGCTAGTAATAACCCCCATGGTTTTTTGCGCATCATTTCCGCCGTGGCCAAGACTGTAAAGCGCGGCGGAAAATAATTGAAATCTTCGAGACCAGCGATCAATCATCCAGGGATGTTTTTTGTGCACAAACCAAATAGAAATTATTTCAAAAAATAACCCTAGTATCAACCCTAAAAGTGGCGCAATTATTATGAATAGTAATATTTTTAACCAACCGCCTATAATAATTGAACTAAATCCAGCTTTAGCAATTGCTGCGCCGGCATAGCCGCCGATTAAAGCATGCGATGAACTGGTAGGTAGACCAAGATACCAGGCAAAAATATTCCAGCAAATTGTACCAATTAAACCGGAAAAAATTACCATCGGCGTAACAATATTTATGTCAATTAATCCATTGCCTACCGTTTTAGCAACTGCCGTGCCAAAAATTAAAAATGCCGTAAAATTAAAAAAAGCTGCCCATACGACAGCTTGTCTTGGCGTTAATACTCTAGTAGACACAATTGTTGCAATAGAATTTGCCGCATCATTCATCCCGTTAGTAAAATCAAATACCAGAGCAATAACAATTATTAATATAATAAACAAAAATGCTTGATCAATAATCATATTAGCTAAATTTAACCATTATTTCTTCAATGTTATCGCTGACTCGCTGATAACGATCAGTGACTTGCTCCAAATCACTAAAAATATCTTTCCACTTAATAATATCCACGGGGTTATCACCATTAGTAAAAAGATGAACCATCGCCTGCTGGTATACATAATCCGCCTTGTCTTCCAGCTCATGCATTTTTATTTTTAATTGTTTTAAGCGTTCAGTATATTTATGATCACGCAAACAAAGTGTTAAATCAACCAAGGTCTCCGCTGAATCTTCAATAATATCAGCAAAATCAATCAAGGCTGATTTTTTCTCAGTTATTTTATATAAATAAATATTATGGATAACATTCTCTATGACATCAACAATGGAATCTATGTTATGCGCTAATTTATAAATATCTTCCCGATCAAAAGGAATAATAAATGTAGTATTCAAACGATTAACTACTTCATAAGTTTTCTCATCTGCCTTGTGCTCGATATTACGCGCCTCCTGAGCCAGCACTTCAAAATTATTGAAATTAATAGTTAAATCCTTAAAAACTATAGCAATTTCCTTTTGCATTTCGGCTAATTCTCTGATCATATCGCAAAAAATAAATTGTCTTGGTAAAAATTGTTTTAAATCCATAAATTTAATTTTAAAATACTTCCTTCGCGTCTATAGTAAATTTCCAAATTCCCTCTCAGGCTCTTTTCTATTATCATATCAGGTACGCCAAACTTAGGCAACACCAAAAAAATTAAGCAAAAATAGCTAAAAATAAAACAAAGCTTAATTCAGATTCGTTTTAGATAAATGCAGATTTGATTAAACTATTTCTTTTAATAAATCATGATTCCAGCTCAGTTGTAATGCTTGATTTTTAAAAAGGTTGCAGAGTGCGGTTAATTTTTTATTAAGTCTTAAATTAAAGAAGCCGCCTAAATATTAGCCAGTATGAGCTGCCTCGGTTCAGACAAAACAAAAACAGTCCCTTTTAAGACTGTTTTTAAAAAATAGTATAGAGTCGTGAACAAAGTCAGAAATGAAATACATTTATATAATAATTTAAAAAACTTTTAATTATTCAAAATACTTGACATATCAATGATTTATGATATGCTTGATATATCAACTAATAATTTATCTAAAAATATGAAAACAACACTCCCCTTTTTATTCAGTCTTTATCGCGCTAATGCCGTAATGACAAGACGCTTATCGGGCCATGGGCTTGATTTTAATGATCTAATGGTCATCTATTATCTAAACGAGGCGGAAAAAAAACAATTGCGCCGAATAGATCTTGCCCATAAGCTAGGATTGACAGCCTCAGGCGCGACTCGCTTGCTCTTACCTCTAGAAAAATTAAGGATAGTAAAAAGAGCTGATAGCGAGGCAGATAATCGCGCGCGACTGGCGGTTTTAACGCCGGCGGGTGAAGAATTATTGCGCGACGCGCTGGCAACTTTAGAAATGCGACTAGAGGATGCGATTTCTGGTGACGCAAAAAAAATGCTACCTAGCTTCACGGAAAAACTCGATGAAATAACAGAAAATTTATTGGAACCTGAATACAAGGCGGAGGCCAAAGTACGCTGGGGTGACACTGATGCTTATAAGCAATCACAGGAAAAAACGAAAAAAATGTCGAAAGCTGAGGTTGAAGAAATGAAAAAATCAACGGATAAATTAAATCAGGAATTAGCCAAAAGCATGTCGAAGCCCATTGAGCACGCGGACGTTCAGCGTTTGGTAAAAAAACATTACGAGGGCATTTGTTTCTTTTATGATTGCAGTCTAGAAATGTATAGTAACCTGGGAAATATGTATATCAACGATCCCCGCTTCAAAGATTATTATGATAAATACGCTTCCGGTCTAGCCGAATTCTTAAATAAAGCGATTCAATATTTTTGTAAGCACAACGAAAAATAAATTTTCAAATTAAAAGCAGTCTATATCGACTGCTTTTAATTTAGCACGAAATACAGGAATCGCCCCGCTCTTCGCGAAGGGCGGGGTTGGAAACCGCTGCTATCTAAATTTTATATAATTATTAATTTGCACCCCGTTCGGGTCTGGATCAAACTTTTCAAAGCTTTTCAGGGGTGTTTCTTCCATCATATCAGGTATGTGGGTCTTAGGCAATATCAGGGAAAAATGAGACAAATGAGACATTATTAGGAGGTTTTAAATTTGTGTCTCGAGCTTCTATAGCTTGATCTATCTATCAAATCGTAGTTAAATATAATCATGGATAAAAATAACAACAATCAGATAAAATTAGTCGGCGATTTGTTAAATGATTATTTAAAAACCCGTGAAACTATGGCTAATTACGTAAATTTGGTTATTAGTTCTTCGGCGTTTGAAAGTCTAAAAAAAGAAGTGGATAGAATAAATAATGTAGTCAAAAATATCCAGTTGCCGGTTAATTTTAATAGTTTGAATTCAATCGTCGAGCAACAAAAATTATTGCTCAAAAAAAGAGAGGAAATCCTTAGCTCGATATCGGTGCCAAAATTATTACCAGTTATTCTCCAATCTAGCCGCTCTCCCCTGATTATTACGTCAAAAAAGACCGAACAGATCGGCGAAGAAGGAATAAAAAAATTAATTGAGTCAGTAGTAGAAGAACTGCTGGATAAAAGAAGAGAAAAGTTATTCGGTATACTAAAAAACAAATTTCCATATCAACTTCCTCCAGATACCAAATGGGAAGAAATAACTATAAAATTTAGAGATCGGCATAATATCACTATTATATTTAAAAAAATAATGCATAATACAAATTATGCGGAAATGGGTTTTAATGACAAAAGGAAACTAAAACCAAATTTACAGTGGATACTTCTGGAAAATTTATCAAAAACGAATGGCCAAATATGTTGGACGGATGAAAATGCCAATATGGTAATAAAAAAGAAGAAGCAACTGCTAGTAAACTCTTTAAAAAAATATTTTTGTTTAGACACCGATCCTTTCTATCCATATTCCAAGAGAGAGGGATATAGAATAAAAATTAATTTAATTTCTGAAAAAGAATCAATAAATAAAATTGGTGATACAGATCAAGTAGATGAAAAATATGATGATTTAGATGATTTCTATAAATCTTCTGCTTCGACAAGCTGGTCTTAGTGAATTCACCGGAAATAATTAAGAATAATTATTAATTTTAAATGCCTAATTTTAGGCATTTTTTGTTGTCTAAAAAAAATTCCAACGACTTTTCGCTATTAATAAATAAAAGACACTTTAATAATTAATTTAAAATTATGTCTGAAAAGAAAAAACTCATCTGGCACACCGAAAAGCATTCGGTGGCCGAGCTCATCCCCAACGAGCAGAATCCTAGGGTTATGAGCCCAAAACAGATTGAAGATTTAAAGAAAAGCCTCTCTAAATTTAATCTAGTGGAGATTCCCGTGATTGATACCGACAATAAGGTTTTGGCGGGACACCAAAGATTAATGGTGCTGAAACTACTGGGGCGAGAAAATGAAATCATTGAAGTCAGAGTACCTAATCGCAAACTGACTCAAAGAGAATATGACCAATATCTTCTGACCAGCAACCGTCTGCATGGCGAGTGGGACTGGAATAAATTAGCGGCGAATTTCGATACCGAGTTATTAATGGCCAGCGGTTTCGATGACTCGGATTTGGCTAATCTCTTTGATGATTTAACGGTAGAAGATGATGATTTCAATATTGACGAAGAGCTTGCGAAAATTAAAAAGCCGCAAACTAAACCAGGTGAAATATATCAGTTAGGCAATCATCGTATTGCTTGTTTGGACAGCACCGACCCGGAAACAGTAAAAAAATTATTAGGGAAGAATAAAGTAAGTATGATTTATCAAGATCCCAATTATAATATTGGGCTCTCCTACGACAAAGGCATCGGTGGGAAAAAACATTACGGCGGTAACGTGAATGATTCGCGAAGCGACGAAGATTATAAGAATTTTTTGCAGCAAGCATTAAAGAACGGGCTGTCAGCTTGCAAGCCCGATGCTCACATTTTTACCTACTGCGACCAAAAATATATTTGGCTACTGCAAACACTTTATCAGGAACTCGGTATCCGAAACAAACGAGTTTGTTTGTGGATCAAAAATAGTTCCATTCCGATTCCGCAAGTAGCTTTTAGCAAGCAATACGAACCATGCGTCTATGGCACAGTTGGCTCTCCCTACCTATCGAATAAAATTCTAAATTTATCCGAACTGATGAACAAAGAAATCGGCTCGGGCAACCGTGCTATTGAAGATATTTACGATATGATTGATATTTGGCTAGCTAAAAGAATTAACGGAACAGATTACGAACACCCCACGGAAAAGCCGCCTGTTCTTCATGAAAAAGCATTGCGCCGATGCTCTAAGCCCGGCGATATTATTTTGGATTTATTCTCAGGAAGTGGCAGCCTAATGGTAGCTTGCGAATGTTTAAAGCGGTCTGCCTACATGGTCGAGCGAGAACCTATTTTCGTCGACTTAACTATAAAACGTTATGAAAAAATCACAAACAACAAAGCTAAAAAGATCAATTAAGGAAGGGCAAATCTGGCAACTGGGCGAGCATAAGTTATTATGTAGCAGTTCGCTGGACACAGAATTAGTTAATAAACTTTTGGCCGGAGAAAAAATCTCAGCCCAAATTTGCGACCCTCCTTACGGCGTAAGAGTTGTTGAGAGCAAACATGGATTTGCTAAAATAAAGGTTGATAAAAAAATTATTGGCGATGATATTACCTCGGAGACCGACTATACTCAATTCACTAAACAGTGGCTGAAATTAACTCTACCACATTTAGCTAAGAAGAATAGTATCTATATTTTTAATAGCGATAAAATGCTTTTTGCCTTAAAACAGGCGCTTGATGAGCTCGGTATTTATTTTTCCCAACTATTAATCTGGGTGAAAAATCATGCCGTTATCGGCCGCAAGGATTATTTACCGCAACATGAACTGATAGTTTTTGGCTGGTACGGCACGCATGCTTTTCGGCGCAGTAAAGATAAGTCAGTTTTATTTTATCCCAAGCCAAATAAAAGCGAACTTCACCCCACAATGAAGCCGGTGGGGCTTATTAGAAATTTAATTCTTAACAGTACAAATATCGGAGATATTATCTGGGACGGATTTCTTGGTTCGGGAACAACACTTATCGCGGCCGAACAGACAAGGAGAAAATGCTACGGAATTGAAATTGACCCGGAGTATTGCCAGACTATAATTAACCGCTGGTCGCATATCACAAAGCAATCAGCCCAACTAATTTATGAAAAAAATTGATAAAGACAAAGAGCTCTTGATTGAGCAGCTCAAAAAAACACCCATCATTCAGATTGCCTGCGAGAAGATAGGAATCGGGCGAGCGACCTTTTATCGGTGGAAAGCAAGCGACCCCGAATTCTCCGCGCACATCGAAGAAGCAATCGGCGATGGACGTCTTTTGATCAATGATTTAGCGGAAGCTAACTTGATTGGCGCGATTAAAGATCGCAATATTTCCGCCATCCAATATTGGCTAAAGACACATCATGTTAATTATAAAACTAAAATGGAAATCAGCGGCAAAGTCGAAATTCATAACGGCGCTTTAAATCCCGAACAGGAGGCGCTAGTCAGAAAAGCATTGACACTAGCCGGACTAATTTCCGAAAACGAAACATATGCTGACAATAAATCATAACTTATTTGACTCTAATCCGGAGCTAATCGCCAAGATCATGATTGATCCTGCACTTAGGAAGGCTATCGTCTATCGAAGCCACCTCTGGTTTTTTGGCATCTATTTTTATGAATACATAAAATATCCAATGGCTGATTTTCATTATGAAATTTTTCAGCTAACCCAGGACCGGACTATAAAATTGGTCGTACTCCCCGCTTTTAGGGGCTGCGGCAAGACCACGATAATCGGACAATCATTTCCAATTTGGGCTATCATCGGCGCACCGCAGAAAAAATATGTGCTAATTATTTCGAAAACAATTGATCAGGCCAGACAACATTTCAAAAATATTAGAAATGAGCTGGAACACAACGAGCTCCTTAAGTGCGATCTGGGACCATTCTACGAAGAAAACGAAGAGTGGAAATCATATTCTTTGGTTATACCAAAATATAATGCCAGGATTACCGCTGTGTCGTCAGAACAAAGCATTCGTGGAACAAAGAACGGCTCAAATAGACCCGATTTAATAATACTGGACGATGTTGAAGATTTGGAATCAGTGAAAACCAAGGAATCAAGAGATAAAACTTACCAATGGTTTACCGGCGACATCATCCCCATCGGCGATATCGATACCCAAATTTATTTAATCGGCAATATGCTTCACCAGGATTCTTTGATTATGAGATGCAAAAAAGATATTGAAGAAGGAAAAAGAAGCGGAATTTACCGGCAATACCCGTTGATTAATGATAATGGCAACATAATGTGGGCGGGAAAATTCCCGGATATACCCGCAATTGATCAGCTGAAAAAAATCGTTGGCGATGAAGTGTCGTGGCAAAGAGAATACCAATTAAAAATAATTCCAACTGGAAATCAGATTATATACCAGGACTGGATTCACTATTACGACAAAATAAAAGAAAATAATGACAAATTAAGGTACACAATTACCGGTGTGGATCCAGCCATATCCGAAAAAGAAACGGCGGACTATACCGCCATGGTAACCTTGAAAGTATATGGCTATCGAGAAGATCTTCGGATCTATGTTTTGCCAGGGGCAATAAATGAAAGAATAAATTTCCCGGATACGGTAAAAAAATTGAAACAACTTTCCAATTTGCATAAAAGCAGAATTCTAATTGAAAATGTAGCTTATCAAAAATCATTAGCCGAGCAATTGAAGCATGAGAATATTTCCGCCGAAGAAGCTTCGCTAAATGGCAACGACAAGCGCGCCAGGTTAATTATAATCAGCCATCTTTTTGCGAATGGAAGAATATTATTTCCCAAACATGGAGTTGAGGATTTGATTACGCAAATATTAGGGTTTGGCGTCGAAAAGCATGACGACTTAGTTGACGCGTTAACTATTGCCGTAATAAAAATTATTGAAGAAGATAAAAAGTTTACAATGCCGGAGGTCTGGTGCTTTTAATGATGCACTTATTGGCACTGCGGACTCAAAGTCCGGGACGGATATACTACTAGTAAAGCGGCAAGGGAATCAAACACTTTTAAATAACTCGGAGTTAGATTTTTCCATCCCAGGCAAGACTCAGGGTAATAATATTTTGCGGTTTGATATGACGAAGTATAATATTTTTCCGTTAATTGGTTTGTGGTAGCAGTTTGACTGCTAGTAGTACTAGCGGTGTTAGTAGCAACTGCTGTGGCGGTACCATTGCAAGCGTTGGGTGACCACAGACCTCTTTGGTTGCCTTTCGCCAATTTCTCAGCCGCTTTAAATTCGGCTTGATATTTATACGGCGTGTTGTAAGTGTATTCATGGGCATAACCTTGCTCAATCATGAATTGATTATAGAAAAGGCCATCTTCACGGTAAATATATGCGAGCAAACGATTATATTTATCCCGATCGCCATGGGTGGGATCTTTTTCGATTCGCACTTTTTTGCCGCCGAGAAGTTCTTTGGCTTTATTAGATGCTTCTTGGCCAAAGCACTGAACCGGCTTCCTCGGATCAACAACTTCTGGGGTATCTATGCCGATAAGGCGGATGGTTTCATTCTTGCCGTTTATATCTACTTTAATTGTGTCGCCGTCAACAATACTTGAAACAGGATAATATTCATATAGCGGATTGGTTTGTGCTGCCGAAGTGGTCGCCAGTTCTTCTGGCTGAGCGAGTTTTATTCCAGCAACCGAGGAATCTATCTTATCGTCGGAATCTGCAATCACTGCTTCTGCTGAAGTGGCAATTACAGTTTCGGTCGTAGTCGTAGTTTGCTGTTGCGTGATTTGTTGCCCTGGATTACTTACTGCAATATTAATATCATTCTTTCTCTCTACGTCAGGCGCAAATATACCAACTCCAATAAACGAAAAGACTATCGCTCCGGAGCAAACCAGGGCGATAGTTTTTCTTTTTGGAATAGTCTTAAAAATTTTCTTAAAGATAGATGGTCTTATCAGTCCCGCAATTAAAACAATGGGTGAGAGAAAAAAAATAATTGAGAACAAATAAACCATATCGATATTCTAACTGATAAAATTCTACTAATCAGCTATCTTTAGAATTACTTAAAATATGGTGATATATTACCACTCCTTATTCGTCTTGTCTAATTTTTTAGCTCACGGGGAGCGTTAACAAAATTCATTTTATAATTCCGATTTAATTATAGCTCTCAACAATTCCATCGTCTCCACCATAGAAACAAGATGGAGTATAATCCCACCAACACCATTGCCATTGATTGCCGGAGCCATAATTAGAAGGCGTAGCTGAGTTTGGCTTCCCTCTTTTATAGACTAACATATCATAGCTCATTCCTACCCAAATCTTATTTTCCGATAATCTAATACATTCCTCCTTAAGCCACTCGGGATGATTCTTACATATTTGACCAGCTTTTGATTGCTCCCATTTTTTCTGTTCCGCTAATTCCTGCTGCTTCTTTTTCTCTTCGGCTTTCTGTAAAGCATCCCTTTCTTTTTGTTCGCTTTCTGCTTTTTGTTTCTCAATTTGCGCTTTCTCTTCGTCTGTAAATGTACGATTTATAGTAAACAACTTTTCGGAAACCATGCCGGAATATTTTGATACGAAATTAAAATAATTCTTTTCTTTTTCCAATTTTGCTTCGTAAAAAAAATCCCCATTATTTATAGTCAGAGGCAAACTATTTACGGATAAAGAAATGCCTTTAAATTTTGGATTTACTTTTCCCTTTATTACTACCGTATCTTGGCCTTGAAAGGTTGCATTATCTTGAGGCTCAACTATAGTAATGGGTTCGCCTGAAATTGAATATATTTTATAAATACAGAAACTAAAAAATAACAATAACACAATTCCAGTTGCTATCCATTTTTTCTTTTTGTTTATTTTGCTCTTCTTCCATATATACCACAAAGAAACCAACGGTATAGTTATATACCATAACCAAAGAGTTGAAACAACTAAAATAATCAACAAAATTACTTTTAAAGTTTGCCTACCATTAAACTTGCTAACAGAAGAAGTAGAGTTTTTCTCCTCCTCAGTAATATATTTTTCAAAAGTAACTATCACTTTATCTTTCTTACTGCCAGCCATCAAAGCCAGGGGCGCAAAAATAAAAAGCAAACAGCATCCTTTCCCGCCTTTATATTTTCCGACTTCAGTTGACCTATTAATTTCTTTCCAACCATCTTTTTCCATCTCTAAAATCTTTTTCGCCATTTCTACTTGTCCTTTTTCAGTAACCTCGAAAGTTATGGTTTTTAAAATCCGCACTTTATTTTCTTTACGAACCTCTTTCTCTTCATTAAGAAGCGAACCGCAATGTTTGCATTTTTTCGCTTCAATTTTTATTTCCTCGGCGCAAAATGGGCATTTTTTCATAGGTTTCAAATATTAAAATTAATTTAAATTCACCACGTAATAAGCTCCGGAATTTGCGTTTTGCGTGACTAAGCCAATTTTGCCCGCGTCATTTGGTATTTCATAGATTAAATAGCCAGTTTCGGTTAAACTCGGAGAAAGATCTCTCATGACGAGATGATTTTCGGAATAACCGATTGTGTCACTATAAGTTTCAAACTGTCTATTTTTTTCGTCTAGCAAAACGAAGCCCTCTTCGTTCATAAAACTTTTTTCTGGATTAAAAGTATATTTTGCGTTAGTAGTATTAGTTATACTCATGTTTATTATTACAAACTTAGCATCTGCTTTAGCAGCTTTTGTTCCAAAACTACCGCTGATAGAATTTTTTTCTTCAACCGAATTTACTTTAAATTTGAAAGTTTTATTTTGTATCTCATCCCCTACTGATTTATAGATCACATTATTTGCTGATTGCTGTGTTTGATTTTTCTCTGTTGCTTCAGTATTTTTTGAAGTATTACTTGGCGCCGCAGGGCTATCTTTGGCTATAGGAATTTGTGAAATATTCTTATTGGTAATGCCCAAACCTAATTTTCGTAATATCTCAAAACATTGGCTAGGAGTGCTTAAAAGGTAACGCTGTTTATTTACAGGATTTATATACCAGGCTTCACCTTTACTTTCTGTTTGCAGGAGTATTCTTCCGGCTAGACGCTGAGCAAGACTATCGGCATAAACAACGGAAGCGAAACCGATAATACACAGGAAAATACCCATGGAGAGGGTTACTATACTTATTTTTTTCATAAATTTTTTAATTATAGTTTAAATTTATAATCAATAAAGTTTTAAACTATAACCAAATTATTTAATTTAATAATAAAACCAGCTTAATAATAGCTGGCGTGAAAAACACAAAACCCCACGCCAGCTGGACCTTGCGGCCCCATACCCGTTTCCGGATATGACTTACGACAAGTTGCTGATCGTGGGGATCAGTATTGTCGTAAGTATTTTGCGCCATGCCCGCAAGCGAACCTGCGAGTTTAGGCGCCCCGACATTTTTGCCGGTTGTTTCAATTGTTAATTACATTTTAGCTCCAAAGGGACTAAAAGTCCAGTTAATCATAACTTACAAACAAAATCTTGCGAAGGCCGAGTTATCTACAACTTACCTACTTCGCGGTCTGGACTAGTGCGTGGGTCTGCGTCATTAATGTTGTTAGCAATACAAAATAAGCAACAATAATATGAACGCAAACAAAACCCAAACACTAACCAGGCCAACTATTTACGGCCAAAATCTGGGGGCTTTAAAGCCCATTCCCTTAAGGTACTGTCTTTATGCCAGAAAATCGTCCGAGGAAGACGAAAGGCAGGCTCTATCAATCGAGTCGCAGATCAAAGAAATGTTAGAACTGGCAGAAAAAGAAAAACTGAACATTATCGAAATTCGACGCGAATCGCACTCAGCCAAGGATTCTAACGGCCGGCCGGTATTTAATCAGCTACTACAAGATATTAAAACTGGGATGTTTAATGCCATCCTAACTTGGGCGCCAGATCGTATCAGCCGAAATGCCGGCGACCTTGGCAGCGTAGTTGATTTGATGGATCAAAAATTCTTGCATGAGATCAGAACTAACGGCCAAATATTTAAAAATTCACCGAATGAAAAATTCTTGCTGATGATTTTGTGCAGCCAAGCAAAACTGGAAAACGATAATAAAGGAGTTAATGTGAAGCGAGGGTTAAGAGCTAAGTGTGAAATGGGTCATCGGCCAGGCAATTGTCCACTAGGATACTATAATGAGAAAAGCAATGTTAGAGGCAAGAGCCGGATCCTCCTTGATACTGAGCGGGCACCGGTTATCAAACAGATTTTTGAAAAGGTCGCATATGAATTCATGACTGGGCGCGATATTTATCGCTGGCTGAATTATGATTTAAAATTTACTACCCGGACCAACAAGCCATTAACTTTGAGCGGGTTATACCGGATACTTGAATCGCCATTCTACTATGGCGACTTTGAATTCCCCGTAAATTCAGGTAATTGGTATAAAGGCGATTACGAACCGATTATCACCAAGGAACTTTACGAAAAAGCGAGAATTAATTTAATTTCCGCGCCAAAAAAATACGGCTTAAAAGAATTCCAATTCACTAAATTAATTAAATGCGGCACCTGCGACGGCGGGATCACGGCCGAGGAAAAAATAAAAAGGCTGCCGGATGGAAGCCTCAAGAAATATATTTATTATCATTGTGTGAAAAAAATTGATCGCGAGTGCCAAGAACCTTATATCCGGGAAGAAGAATTATTGGAGCAAATTGTCGGTGCGATAGATAAAGTTGAATTTAAGAGTAAATTAGTGCTGGAGAAAATCAAAAAAGAAGTAGAGAAATATAATGAGATGGCTAAAGCCCTAGGTTCAATAGATATGAATAATATTAAAATCAAAGAGAAAAAGACTGATACAAAATCTTATATCAAATATGTGCTTAGAAATGGAAGGGCAGAGGAAAAGCGTGAGATATTAGACAATTTGAGTAGCAAATTGATATTGAAAGACAAAAAGATAATTTTAGAAAAATAAAAAAGAGTGGAGGGGTGAATGCCCCGAAACCAATACTCCTTATTATAATTTTACTAACGCGTCTTTCAAAACCATTGTTGCCTTGCAGTCATCTTCGTTATAAAGTTTAATTCTTTCCAAAATTTTTTCGTCTTTAGTTTCCAAATAATCATTATACCACTGAATTGACAAAGCTCCAGAAGGAGTTTTGTCGCGCCATTTAAATCCTAAATAAACCGCCAATTCTTTTATAGAATAACTAGGCAAAGGCCAATCGGTATGTTTTAAAACTACATGATACAAGTCAATGGTATTCTCTCGTTCAAAAAATTGAACCACTTCTTCGGCGGAAATAACATCCGGGTACTGCTTTTGCAGTTTTTTATAAGTTGTTTTTTCATGGGGTGAATAATAATAAACGGAATAATCATTTTCTGGCAATGTTTTAATATACTTCCAAAAATTGCTCCAAGCTTTCTTTTCTCCCTTCGGCGAATTATCTTCGGCTGTAAAATCTATAAAACGCTCACCTTTTGGACCACGTTCATACACTCCGTGCAAATAAACGAATTCTTGGGTCGGATCATCTTCGATATCAAAAAATAATTCATGACTAGTTTTAGGTAATCCAATCTTATCGTATGCCACGGGAGCTTTTATATTTATTAAAATATTAGCTCGTTTTATAATTTTAATTAAAGTATCAGCGCCAACTCCTTTTAAAAATTTTTTGTCTTTCTTCTTTTTCTCTTCAATATATTTTAAATCTATAGTCAGCACATCCTCTATTTTATAAACTCCGAGTTCTTGATTTATAATATCGCGCTTACTACGACCAACGTAAAATAATCCAGTTAAATCATTATTTTCAAGAACCCACTTTTTGCAACTAGCATACCAGGGGCAAAGTTTACATTGTCCGGAATAGGCCGGTAGGTTCTGAGATTCATTTTTTAAAAGTAGGCCAACATTATTCTTTACTTTTTGGTAATAATCCCAAACAGTCGTCTTTTCAATTTTATTTAATAATTCATTTAAATTATAGAACGCTTCTTCCTTATGAATATCTAAAATTATTCCTTTATTTTTATGCTCAAAACCCAATCTCTCTAAAAGTTCAACATATAAAGCTAATTGAACAGCATAATGCTTTTTCATTTTCCCGCCTTCCCCACTTTCTTCGTCTGCTCCAGCAAAACCCATGCCCGATTTTATTTCTATAGGGATATAGGTTCCGTCAGGCTCTAGTCTTAATAGATCGGGAATGCCCATAAGATTCTCGTGTCGTAAAACCCCTTGATAAATTAAAGGAATTTTATTATTCAACACCTCTAAAGTTTTTTTGGCTCGCTCTTCGTAACTGCCATGACTTAAATCTAAAATTTCACCCAATCCTTTAATTACGTCTTTTTCGTGTTGCACACCTCTATCCCAAAGCATTTGCACGAAAGGATTGGTCTCGATTATTTTCTCCTCTTGAGGACCATAAACATCTCGCCACACACGGTGCGGACATTGAGTATAATCGTAAAGTTTTGAAGCAGTAATAAAAGGCATAAATTTAAAATTTAATCCATCCTTTATCTCCACGCTTACCAGATATTACATAACCAATATTAATATTATCTTGTAATAAATAAATCAAACCCATATAGCGTATTTTAAAACCAATCCATGTTCGAACCTCTAATACAGCGGCTAATTTTTTACCATTGGGTGATAGCACGGCATGTTCAACTCTAAATTTTCCGCCTTTAAGTAAAGTTGAGGCGTAGTTAGCAATTTTATCCCAAAGCTCGATTTTATCAATTTTGTTTATCGTTCCATTCAACAGACCATTTAGCGCCTCCAAGCGTGAAGGCAATTCAATTGTTGTATATTCAGAATGCACCGAGATACCCGTTAATTCACAAGTTCTCAGATCTTCGGGGTGACATTTACGCCCACTCCATTGGCACGATCTTGCTTCCATTGGAACGCAAAATTTTCCAGACATAGAACGTACCGCTTCTTCTTCAAGAAGACGGGCACCAGAAATGCTACTTGATACAAAAAATTTCTTAAGCGCTATTCTGCCAGTGACAGAACTTTTATTTAATTCTGATGGTAAAACTTTTTTTCCAGTCACCTCACAATTCTGCAATAGTCCAGGCATAACAATTTTTCCGGTTACTTCACATTTTTCCGCTTCAGTTAGTAGAAGCGGCTGATTAGTTTCAGAACAAAATATAAATTCTTGTTTATGACCGGTTTTCCCTGATACTACTGATTTAAGCTGTTCGTCTATTCGATACTTCTTTCCAGAAACCTGACTGACTGCAACTTCATTTTCTAATACATCTGATTTGGTAAATTCGCATGTCGTAAAATATGTTGGTTCTGCTCGTTTACCACTCAACGAAGAAATCTTTAAAAACTTTTTTGCGATTAACTCCCCAGTAATAGCCGACCTTTCTGCTTCATCTTCTAAAACTTTTTTATGGCTAAACGCACATAAAACAATATAATCCGGAAGAGCAAACCGATCACTTATTTCAGATTGGATAAGCAGATGCTTTAATACTACTATTTTACTTATTTCACACCGATGAAGACAATCTTCCGGGACCTCTTTTCCTGTCCTCATACATTTTCCCATTATTGGACCAATAATTACACCAGATGACGGCGTAATAGTTAGTAAGCTTTTATATTCATCATGGGAATCAAATTTGTAGATTGCCTCTGTCTTTAATTCTCTATAAACTTTGCCCTCAAGACCTACTAAAGAAATTTCTAGTCTTGGAGTGAATTCATCTTCTAATTTTTTTCTCCTTCTTAAATCACTACCCGCGGAGATAATTTCCTGTTCTCTCCTTTCGGTATAAAATCGACAGAAGTCCAAAATATTTGAGTCTTGGCTTGCTTTCTCTGATAATTTTTTTGAAAGCGCGCCAATAGATGTGGGATTTTCAATTTGGTCCCCAATCGGTTCGAGACCTATTTTTGAAACGAGATTAAAATGTTCACTCGGATCGCATGCCACCTCAACGAGACGTTCATAACTGTCATGGGCTACTGTTGCGCGAACACGCATTAAAGCCTTGCCCGTGAAACATCTAGCTACACTTAAAATATTTAGCGTTTTTAAAGTGGCTTCAAAACTCTCTAGCCATTTAATTGTAATATTTTCGGCATGTGACAACGGCTCATGGTCATTGTCTTCAACTTGATGCAAACCGGTGTTAGTTATCTTTCTGACTAAACGATCAAATGAGGCAGTACCTGGGGCATAAAGAGTACTTTCTCCCCGATCACTTAAATGATTGTTATCAAATCTAATTAATTCTCTTTTCCCTTTTAATTTTGAAATATATAATCCATTTGTTTGATGTATTAACTCTGCACCAAGATCTGCTAACGCGGCCAACACAAAACCTCTTGCATCCATTGATTTTAAAGTTTGGGGCAATTTCGGACATCGTGGACTTGAATCCTGAACGTCACCCATACCTCCAAGCATCGTATTAATATTCTTTTCTTCATGCTCTAAAACCGTTTTGGCATCTGCAATGCTTTTTTCAGCTTTCCGTGTGGCTTGTTCAATATCTTTACCAGCCAATGACGCAACTACTAATTGCCTTATTTTTTCTTCAAAACCACTAGAACCGTTTTCCTCTCCTTCATCTACTCCAGAAGCCTCGAGCAGAGCCTCAATATCTCCTATCGCGTGAGAAGCTAATTGTAATTTTTCCATCAACCGACCGACTATATACTCTTCAAAAGTATTTTGCAAAACTATATTAAAAATAGATACATTAGCAAAACTAGAAGATAATCTTTGAATGCGTCCAATTCGTTGTTCAACGATCATGGGATTCCATGGTAGATCATAATTAACTAAAACATTCGCTGCTTGGAGGTTAATACCTTCTGATCCAGCTTCCGTAGATATAATTACATGAACATCTGGTAAATCTTTTTTAAATTTAGAGATGGTTTCTTGATTTTTGGTACTAGAATCGCCGTTTATAAGACCACAAGAAATTTTTTGATTCTCAAAAAAATTTTGGATAGTTACTTGAGTTTCTCTCCATCTAGTAAAAATAACAACTCGCCAGGTATCAGGTTGCTCTATTTTTAATTTGTCAATCAAAGTACTTAGGCCATATAATTTTGTAGTGGTATGAATATTTTTTGAAATTTTCTTAACTTCATTCGCAAAGGATTGTGGTGCGGTTCCTTTGTTAGCCATCCCTTCTAATAATTTTACTAATGCTTCAGGACTACTAACTAGAGCTTGCAATATTACTATCTGGGCAAGATAATTTAGTTTTTGAATTGGCCCCGCAATTATTTTAAAAAGCTGAAGTTCACTTTCCGTTGGAGCAACTTTGTGCAGTAACACTTTTCTTTCTGGAAAATGTAAATTAGCATCTCCACGACGAACACGCGACATATAACCATAAACAATTGAACGGAATTCATCGCGCATTTCAGGTTTCAATTGCCGCGCCTGAGTACGGCTATCAGCTATAAATTTCCTTGCAAAAGTACCCTCACTGCCGAAAGGATTTTCATGTCCTCGAGCAATGGTGAGCAAATCTACCAAAGAATAAAGATCCCAAAGTCTATTTTGAATTGGCGTCGCAGTGAGCATTAGCACGTATTTAAATAGCCGGTCTGATAGTGCCTTACGAAATCTTTGTGCAACTTGCGGAGTCGGGTCTACCCCATAAAGATTTCGCAGCTTATGCGCCTCATCTAATATCAACATGTCATAGCTGTTTTGTTTTATTTTGTCGAGGTACAGTCTCGCGGTATTATAAGTCGTAATTACGACTCCATTATTCTCCGGCAGTTCTGCAGTAACCAATTCTTTACCGGTTACTATAATTGAAGGTATATCAAATTTTATATTTAACTCTTCTTTCCATTGCTCACGTAAAATCTTTGGACAAATAACAAGTATTTTTGATATTCTACTACGAGAGATTAATTCGCTTATCACTAAACCAGCGCTTATCGTTTTTCCTAACCCAACATCATCAGCTAGCAATGTAACAGGAAGCCGACGACAAAAAGTGATAAGATTTGTTACTTGATGATGATATGGCTCGACTCGGTCTCGCCATTTACTTTCCGAGTGCATATCCTCCCGATCTTCAATAACAATAGGTTCGACAAGATCCCATTCAAGTGCCGCTCGATATAAATTATATTTATCAAGACTCGTTGCCCGTTTAAGAGTTTTTGCTTGAAATGGTAATTTTGATATGTCCATTTTTTTAATATTATAAATTAAAAATACCATTATTAAATATAAAAATCAATCTAAATTGGTAAATTTGCCCCATCTTTTCTTTAACTAACTTTAAATATTTGCTTAACGAAAAAGAGCCTCTCGGCTCTTTTTGATTACCCGCAGTTGCACGGGTTGTTTTAAATACTTTTATCAAGCACGGGATGTAGGAATCGAACCCACGCTAACGGTTTTGGAAACCGCTGTACTACCATTATACTAATCCCGCATTACTGACTATTGACAGTTGACCTTTAACTATTGACTGCAAAACTACAACTCTGTCAATTGTCAAAAGTCAACTGTCAAAGGTTAATTGTCAAGAGTTAATTATCGTTTCTCAGTTTTTTTCTAAACCCTCCTAACTGTTTTATAATACTCTCAATCTCACTTATTGTTATATTGAACTCCTCAGTTGTTAGTCTATTTAGATCATGCATTACATCAAGACAAGCTGCGACTTCATTCGCTGAACCAATTGATATTTCCAAAAAACGCGCAAAATCTTTATCTGATTTTTTTGCAGAACCCTCTGCTATATTCAGAACAATCGATAATGCCGCTCTTTTTATTTGATCCTTAAAAGAATAGTCGTTAACTCTCTGAGAAATTACTAAAATTTTTCTATACAACCTCTTGGTTTGAACATATACCGGAAAATCAAGAAACCGCAAAGTCTTCATATTAAAAGTCAATTGTTAATTGTCAATTGTCAATTGTTAATTTATTATTTCTCCAGTATTTCCGCGTATTCCATTTCGTAGATGTGCAAAATTGTTACTGCTAGAGAAATAACCAACGGTCCGATAAACACGCCCCAGAAGCCAAACAAAGAAATTCCGCCTAACACGGAAAAAATAATTAATATCGGATGAACCTCGGCTTTGCCTTTTATAATGTAAGCTCTGACTAAATTATCAATATTACTAATTACCAGTGCGCCCCAAATTAACAAAAATACTCCTTGCCAAATTTTTCCGATAATCAATAAATAAATTCCTATCGGAGCCCAAATTATAGCGCATCCGATATAAGGCACCAAGGAAAAAAGAGTCATAAAAATACCAGGAAAAAATGCAGGCATTCCTATTGCCAAGAAACCAATCGCTCCTGCTATGCCTTGCGCCGCCGCAGAAACAAAAGTGGAAATCATAGTGTAGATACTGACGTCACGAAATTTCTTGAATATTTCCTTATCATATTTGTTCGGTAATGGCGTCCAATACATTAATTTTTCCAGCATCCCTTTGCCTTCAACAAAAAAGAAAAACATTGTTAGAATGATCAACAAGAGAGATGCCAACATGCTGGCTGTACTTTTAACAAAATTCGCCGCTCCACTAACAAAAATATCGGTAGACTTCTTGGCAAAATCAACTATCAAGCTTTTTACTCCGCCTTGATCTAACCCAAGTAAATTTGTTTTTTCTAAAATTTTATTCTTTACCGTGACGTTTACAGAGCTTGAATTCAAGAAATCAACTGTTTGCGAATAAGCGGAAACCGATCTCTGGGCGCCGTAAATCAATAAATTCACCAAAGGAATGATAATTATCAAAACTATCAACAAACACATAATCAATGAAGCGATATGTTTTCTTCCCTTAAGCTTGTTTGTCAGCCATTCAAAAGGAGCATAAAAAATTGAAACTAAAATCATGGCAGCGACTATTTCAATTAAAAAAGGTTGAAATACTAAATAACATGCGTAAACAACAGCAATTATTAACAAAATTAAAAATGCCTTAGGCAACATTGATTTGTTCATAGTCTAAAAAAAATAAATAATTTTCCTCCTTCGACGAATCCGCCTTCGGCGGAAAAATTTATAATAAAATTATTTTGTTTCCTTATGGACAGTATGCTTCCGGCAATGCCGGCAGTATTTTTTTAATTCCATTCTGCCTTTAAGAGTTTTTTTATTTTTGCGTGAAAAATAATTTACTCGTTTGCAGACGCTACATTCCATTTTTATCAAATTGTCTTGAGACATAAAATTTAGCCAACAAACCGACAATAAATATTCTTGGCGAATTTGCGGATGGATAAATATAAATAATTATTAATGTTTTAATAATAAAACAAACAAAATAAAAAGTCAATAAAAAAACTGCACCACAAGGATACAGTCGGCTGACGCTAAATATTGTAATAAGAAATTTCGCAAACCGGC
>JAQVLT010000004.1 GCA_028704015.1 Patescibacteria group bacterium
CCACTAAAGAAGAAATCGCGCAAGTCGCTTCTATCAGCGCCAATGACAAAGAAATCGGCGAGAAGATCGCGGAAGCCATGGACAAGTCGGCAAGGACGGCGTAGTTACCGTGGAAGAAGGCCAGTCGTTCGGCGTGGACGTTGAAGTTGTGGAAGGCATGCAATTTGATAAGGGGTATGTTTCACCTTACATGATTACCAACGCCGATTCCATGAAAGCGGAATTTGACGATCCATATATTTTGATCACCAACAAAAAAGTATCATCAATTCAGGAAATTTTGCCATTACTGGAAAAAATCATCCAATCAGGCAAAAAAGATGTCGTGATTATCGCCGATGAAATTGAAGGCGAAGCTTTGACTACTTTTGTTGTCAATAAACTGCGCGGCACTTTTAACGTCCTTGGTATTAAAGCACCCGGCTTTGGTGATAGACGCAAGGCAATGCTTGAAGATATTGCCGTTCTTACCGGTGGAAAAGTAATTTCTGAAGAAGTCGGTTTAAAATTAGAAAATGCTGAATTAACCGATCTTGGCCGCGCTAATAAAGTCATCGCTTCAAAAGATAATACTACAATCGTTGACGGTAAGGGCGATCAAAAAACAATTAAATCAAAAGTTGAACAGATTAAAAAAGAAATTGAAGCGTCAGATTCCGATTATGACAAAGAAAAATTGCAGGAACGCTTGGCAAAATTGTCCGGCGGCGTCGCCGTGATCAAAGTCGGCGCAGCTACTGAAACAGAAATGAAAGAGAAAAAAGATAGAATTGAAGATGCTTTAAATGCCACTCGCGCGGCGCAAGAAGAAGGCGTTGTCCCGGGAGGCGGTTTGGCTCTGGCTTATGCTGGCAATGCTTTTGAAGAAGTAATTGAAAAGAACGGCGATAACGTTGGCGCAAAAATCGTTGATCGAGCAATTCTAGAACCAATCAAACAAATTGCCGCCAATGCTGGTAAAGACGGCTCTCTAATTCTTTATAATATCATCCGCGAGAATAAAGGCGGAAGTAAAAATATCGGTTATAACGCGGCTGCTGATAAATTCGAAGATTTGGTAGAAGCTGGTATTATTGACCCGACTAAAGTCGTAAGAAGCGCATTAGAAAATGCCGCTTCCGCCGCAACAATGTTTCTAACCATTGAAGCTGTGATAGCCGATAAACCGGAAGAAAAATCATCTTGCAGTCATGGCGCGCCAGCCGGCATGCCGGGCATGGGCGGGATGGGGATGATGTAAACTCCTACGAAGTACGAATTCTCTACGAATTTACGAATATTCAAAAAGACGGTTTATAGCCGTCTTTTTGAGCATTTAATAAAATATTTTTTCTGTTTTTAGTAAAATTGCGATTGGTGAATCACTTTTAAAAGAATTAAATTTTATTTTTCGTTTTGGGGTAAGGGGCGGAGGGGAATTAAAGGGATGAATACCCTTTGCTCTCAAAACACAATATTACTTATAGTCCATTGCCCTAAACCAATCTTTTACTGTTATTTCAAGTCTGGCTATTTCATCTTCAGCAAGAGGACAGCAATGTGCTATTGGTCCGCGCAAATGATTGAGATTAGTCATGATTTTCTGAAATGCACTTTTACTTTTAAATAAACCATCAAAAGCATCCCAGTTGGAAGTGGCGATCTGGCCCAGCTCGCCAAACGTTGTGTATTCTATTTTTTCATCCGATCTTTCTGTAAAACTAGAATCTCTTTCTCTTTTTATATTTAATTCGACATTGTCCTTTATGGGCTGATCAACATTTGTGTCCCACCAATTTGCTCCAAATTTTTCAAACATTAGTTGAGTTACTAGATTTCTTGTTGATCGCTCTAGACAATAAAATAATTCATAATACTTGCTCATCACCTTAGCCTCTTTTCTATAATTTGCCTCAAACTGCGCATAGTATTCTTTTTCTTCTTTAATTTCTTTTTCATTTCTTTTTAAATCAATATCAAACTTCTTCTCAATTTTATCTAATAAATTTTCTGTTATTGAATTAGCCAAAGTAAATAATCGAATTTTAGACTCTGTATCCATATTATTCGTTTAGTAAGTTTTCTCTCAGCGATTTAAAAATAGCATCGTATACTGCGGGGTCATCAGTTTTTGGTAGGGTAAGATTTATTGTATAGTTCAGACCAAGTTTAGTTTCTTTAATTTTTTTCTCTGCTTCCTTCGGTTTTTTTATTTCGTCTGTCTCCTCCAGAGCTGTGGTAGTTGCTTCAAAATCTGCCATATCTTTTGCATTAAAAAATGTTGAAACAATCATTTTTACCTTTCCGGAATTTTCTGAATCGCCTGTAGCTTCAAGAACTAGACCCTTAAATGCGGCTCTATCAAGTTAATGGCAATATTCATTTCTTGAATATAATTCGGAGTATGCATTTCTGAGTGCCGTTGCTAAACTAGTTTTAGATGTTTTGCTATTCCTGAATTGTTTATACAATGAAGTGGGAGTGCCATCATCATTAAGTAGACTGGCTTTTTTCGCCCAGGGAATAAACATTCTGTTGTTTCCTCCGTTGAATCCTAGCTTTGTTCCCAAAAAATCCGAATTGAAGTTTGTGGGCGTTTCGGCTTGTTTAATTTTTTCTAAAATTTTGGTTATGTTTCCAGAATTAGGCAAGTAGGGGATTTGCGTTTGTGTTGACATATTTTTTGTAAATAACTATTTAAAATATTCGATTTTTACTTCATCCCTGGTTAAACCAAAAATAATGAAAAAGCCGTATTTATAATTAAAGCAATAATTTTCGCCATCCTCATCTTTTAAGACATCGCCACTTTTAATATCGGTTGGTAATTTTTTACCGGTTAGTATCTTTAATTTTAATCTATCAATTTTAAATCCTATTTCACCTTCACTATTATTCCATTTTTTTACTTCAAAGCAGACCAAATCATCATCTACATTATCATTTCTTTTTGTAATTACTATGTCAACATAATTTCCGTCCTTAGTTGTTATTTTCTTGGTTCTTGTTCCGCCGTTTCGTTTTGAATATGCTCTATTATATTCACAATCTATATAGTAATTTTCAAAATTTTGCAATTCAAGATAATTAGCAAATTTGTGGCTAATACACCTTTCACACAAATCATGCTCAAACAAATAAATATCATTTTTATAAAGTAGGTCCAGCGCTTTATTTACTTTTTTTGTTAAAATTTTTAAATTCATTATTTTATCGTCTTCATAGCTGAGTGGAGAAGGCTCCTTATTTCCCCTTTATTTCAGCTAGTTCCCTATACCTGAACTTATTATAACAAAAAACATTAAATCAACAAGTTAAATATTATAAAAATCTGTTTTTCTGTCTTTTATTACGTCATTAAATCGGAGAATTTTGCGCGTATCCTATTTTCATATACATTTCATTATAACAAAAAATATTAAATTAACAAGCCAATTATTTAACAGTTCGGGATGACTAAAAATCAAAAAGACGGCTATAAACCGTCTTTTTGGTTTTTGACACTTTCTTTTTTTGAGTTTAGTTTTTTGAAAGTACTGTTTTAAAATCAGGATAATTTAGTATTCTGGACAAATATTTTAATTGTGATAATATGTCATAAAAATAGGTATACATTTTTAGCTAAAAACACAAACACAAGGAGTGACACATCATGGCGCGGATAGTAAGTATTGGCCCAAATCATTGGGATGTTTTTGACGGCAAGGAGAAAATAGGCAGTATCAATGGATTTGATTGTCTTGGCGACTGGAAATTTGTTGCCACCCTCGGGGACAAACCGATAACTGGCCACTTCCAGTCGAGAGACGAGGCCTTGGCGGCGATTGAGAAAGTCAAGAAGGGCAAACAAGACTGAAAGTTGGTTCTCTCAGTTGCCATGGGGACCTTAACACTAGTTGAGGCCCTTTTTTCTTATGGGTATTTTTTAAAAAATTAGTTTTGCCTAATTCTCTATAATTGTTTGCCAATTATGCCATTTTTATTTATAATTTAAATATGAAGAAAAAAGAAGTAAAACCTTTGGAAATAATCAGGAAATATTATAAACCCGGGACGAAATTGTATCATATTCTGATAACGCATAGCCGAAAAGTCGCCCAAAGAGCTTTGCAAATCGCCAAAAATTACCAAGATGGGGATTTGGATTTGAAATTCATTGAAGAAGCGGCAATGCTTCATGATATCGGGGTGTTTTTAACTGATGAGCCAAATATTTATTGCTTCGGTAAAGAGCCTTTTATCAAGCATGGAATATTGGGCGCAAGAATTCTAAGAAAAGAAGGGCTAAGAAAACACGCGCTGGTGTGCGAACGTCATATTGGCGTCGGTTTGTCTCGGGCGGCAATCATTAAACAAAAAATGCCTTTGCCAAAAAAGGATTTTCTCTGCCAAACTCCGGAAGAAGAAATTATTTGCCTGTCTGATTTATTTTTTACCAAAATACCGAGCGAATTAGATAAAGAGAAAAAATTATCCGAAATCAGAAAAAAATATGCGCGTTACGGCCGGTCAGAGGCGGCGCGTCTGGAAAAATTAATTAATAAGTATTGGAAATAATTATGAAAAAAATTATTATACTAATCATAGTTTTACTGCTCGGCGGATATTTTTATTATTATCACGCCATTTCCTCACCCCTGAATAAAAACGGCGCAGATGCGAAGTTTTTGATAACGCAGGGCGATGGCGTAAAAAAAATCGCCAAGAATTTGGTGGACGCGCAGATTATTGGTTCGCAGTTTTTCTTTGAAACTTATGTCTGGCAAAAAGGCATTGAAAAGAAATTTATTGCTGGCGAATACATCGTTAATCCAAAAATGTCCATCATGGAAATCATAAAAAATCTCACCGGTGTCGGCCCACTGAGCAATGAAAAAAATATCACCATCATTGAGGGCTGGAACAACAAAGAAATTGCCGCTTATTTGGAAAAACAAGGATTTGGAACTGGCGATGATTTTTTAAAATTAGTGAACACTAATAAATATAATGCGAATTACGGATTTTTGAACGACAAATCCAAGACTGCCGATCTGGAAGGATTTTTGTTTCCCGATACTTATCGCGTTTTCAAAGACGCTACGCAGGAAGATATTTTAATGAAAATGCTTAATAATTTTGACCGGAAATTAACCGACCAAATGCGCGCGGACATTGCGAAGCAGGGGAGAACGATTTATGAAATCGTGACTATGGCGTCAGTTATAGAAAAAGAAGTGAGAAGCGCCGATGACATGAAAATCGTTTCCGGAGTTTTTTGGGACAGGATAAAAAACGGCCAAGCGCTGGAATCCTGCGCCACGCTCGCTTATATTTTGGGCGAAAACAAGAAACAATATTCTTATGCCGACACGCGCACCGAGTCGCCTTATAATACTTATGTCAACAGGGGATTACCACCAAGCCCGATCAGTAATCCGGGAATGAATGCGCTGAGTGCGGCGATTTACCCGACTTACACCGGCTACAATTATTTCCTATCCGATCCGGCAACCGGTAAAACAATCTTTTCCAAAACTCTTAATAAACATAACGCCAACAAGGCGAAGTATCTGAAATAATAATTTTTTGCTATAATATAAACATTCATCCCTTTTCCGCCAACCGTCGGATTTAAGGGGACCTGCTTGCCGGCAGGGATCAGGAGGGGTCGCAAATTAAATTGCTAGGTGACCTCCCCGCACCCCTCCTTATGAATGAGGGGAATAAAAGTGTATGTTTATCGACAAGGGGGAACAAGATAAAGAATATTTAGAAAAAGATAATTCAATAAAAAAAATTATTGTTTTTTTTGTAGTTATTTTTGTTATTATTTTGGGCTTAGGTGCGGGTTTTTATTATTACCGAACTTATAAAATTAACAAAATAAATTTAGCTAACGAAGAAGCAAAAAAAGTTGAAGAAGCTAAACAGCAAGCAGCTGTAACCTTGCCGAGCGATTTAGGTGAAAAACAATTAACCGCTGAAGAAATAGCCGCCAAGCAAGCGGAAAAATTAAATTTTAGTGATTTTTATAAAAAAAATGAAGAAAAATTTGAAATAAAAATTGCGCCTTATCGTCTTCCGATCAATATCAAAACCGACGCTCTGAATTATTATGATGTTTCGCGCCAAATAAATCTGGATAACTATTTAAGCGAAATAAATAAAAATGGCTTTACTATCGCCAATAATCCCGCACCGAAAGAAGCGGATAATTTTTTAAGCGCTTATGATTATTTGAATAATAAAAACCTGCCGATTTTGATTACCGATGATTTTTTGTTTTACTATTATCAAAACACCTTAAAGCAAATCTATAAAGACATAGAAAATAATATTTTTTATGATAATCTTTGGAAAATAAATACCAATTTATTTAACACCGCCGACACTCGCTATCGCGCGCTTAAAGCTAGTTCAAAGTTACCCAATGATCCGATTCTAGAAGGGGCGCGCGTTGAAGCCATTTACTATGGCGTAACTCTAGAATTGCTAAAACCGAAAATTAAACAAATTAAAGAAGAAGCAACCGACAATTCGGATTTTAAAACCGGCGATGATGCGTTTTATAATTTTGATGCTCCGTCATATCTCAAGGAAGACATAAACAAAGAAACTGCTTTAATTTATGGTCAAAATACATCGGCTAAATCGCCAACATTTTTGTACACAGTAAATTATGCTAATTTTACCATTCCAGAGGATTACAAAAATAATTCCCGCTTAAGTAATTTTTATTTAGCGACCAAGTGGCTCAATTCGGTGTTTCCGGTTTATTTTAAGGATGCTAACTGCAAAACTTGCTTATTGGACAAAGACGATTGGCGCGTTAACATGATTGCCGCCAGCTTTATCGCCAAAGATTTAGCCACGAGCCAAAATTTAAAAAACGATTGGGCAATAATTTATAAAATAATGTCATTTTTTACGGGTCTTCGGGCGGATTTAACTTACTTAAATTATGACAATGCTTTAAAAGAAATATTTGGCCAAGATTACAAAATTGAAGAATTATTTTCTTTGTCCAACAGTAAACAAGATGAAAATTTAACCAAACTTAAGAATAAAATCGCAGGAATCAAATTTAACGAAATTGAAGGCTCTTACGATAGAAATAATTCCTCTTTAAAATCATATTTAGGTTTGCGAGTGCTAGCGGAGAATTACTCGCCGGACAATTATTTATTTAGTCAGCTGATTTCGCCAAAAGTCGCTGATTATCTTGGGACAAAAAATACGGCGAACTCAAGCGTGACTTATTGCAGTAATTCCGAATCGCGTTGCCGCGGAATGGGTTTGGATATAATCAATTTGGCCTATCCATTGCAGCCGGAAATTAAATATTTCAGCAGTAACATAAATTATAAAAATTATTCTAATCAAGCCGCTTCGCTAAAAAAACAGCTTGCTGATTTTAATCTCAACACCTGGCATAATAGTGGCTATTGGTCCAATCTTAATATTATTAAAACTTATTTAGAAAACAATACTTCGCCAAAACTAAGCTTTACGCAAAATAGTTTATGGAGAAATAAAAACGTTAACACCGCGTTAGGCGCTTGGTTAAATCCAAAACTTCCAATGGACGAATTCACTTTAAACGTTGAAAAAACAGGTGGATTAGGCAACTTTTCTGAATGCAATTACCTTAACTATATTGAACCAAATTTACCGCTCGTACGTGAACTTGAAGCGAATACAAACATGATTTTAGAAATGCTCAAAGCTCTAAGCGCTACCTCAAAAGCGAATAATGCGGAAATACTATTGAACGATTTATCTTTAAAATTGGCTGATCTAAGTAAAATTATTCAGAAAGAGTTGAATAACCAAAATATAAATGCCGACGATTGTAAATTTATTGATAGATTAACCAAACAGTATAAAGTAGCCAGAAAGGGTAAAAAAGAACTTCCAATTTATTTTGACAGCAAAAATAATATTAATGAAAGCATAAACGGAATAAAATTTGCGCTCTTGGTTTATAATATTAATAATAAAAATTATCTCGCAATCGGGCCGGTATTCAATTATTCAGAGAGCAAATAAGGCTATTGACAGAAAAATTTTCTATGTTATTATATAAATACCCACTAATTTAGTAGGTATTTATTTTTATGAAATTTTCCACGCGGACAACCTATGGCCTTCGGGCGATGATTAATCTCGGCAAGCATTACCAAGAGGGAAGTATTTCTTTAAATATTATCGCTAAGGAAGAAAAAATATCACTCAAATATTTAGAACGTTTGTTTGCGATTTTAAAAAATGCCGGTTTGGTTAATTCGCAGAAAGGCGTGTCCGGAGGTTACCAGTTAAAAAATTCGCCTAAAAAAATAAATATTTATGAAATTATCAAAATTCTTGAAGGCGAGATTAATCCGTTTTATTGCGTGGATAGCCGCGGAAAAATTTATTGCAACAAAGCTTGCGGCTGCGGCGCTAATTTAGTCTTAAAAAAAGTTCAGGAGGCGATAGTGAACACTTTAAAAAGCATCAAGCTATCGGACTTATTATGAAATATTTATTCATATTAATATTTTTATTCGCGCCAATTTTTGTCGTCAAGGCGGCGGACACCATGATTGATAGCGATAATGACGGTCTAAGCGACCAAGAAGAAACAAATGTTTATCATTCTGACGCGAATAATTCGGATACGGATAATGATGGCTTTGATGATGGAGTAGAAATAAAAAACAGTTATTCGCCGCTTGATCCCAAGCCAACAAAACTTAAAGACAGCGACTATGACCACGATAGCTTGTCCGACGATCTGGAAATTAAATTTCACGCAGATTTAACCAATTCAGATACTGATGGTGACGGGTTTACTGACGGCGATGAAATAAAAAATGGTTACGATCCGCTTTCCGTGGAAAAGAAAAAATTAGCCAAAAAAATTGAAATTAACATAAAAAATCAGAAATTAAGTTATTTTTTGAGTGACGTTGAATTGGGCGAATTTCCGGTTTCATCCGGCAAAAATAATTCCACGCCCAAAGGAACTTATAAAGTTTTGAACAAAAGCTTGAAAGCTTGGTCAAAATTCGGACTTTGGATGCCATATTGGCTGGGGCTGGGTTCGCACGGCGAATTCGGCATTCACGAATTGCCGTATTGGCCGAATGGCTACCGCGAAGGCAGTAATCATTTAGGTACGCCGGTTTCCCACGGTTGCGTTCGCCTCGGAATCGGACCGGCTAAATTAATTTATGATTGGGTCGAAGTCGGAACACCAGTAGTAATAAAATAAATAAAAATTTAAACCTGCCTGCCTGCCGGCAGGCAGGAATTAAATAATCTAAAAATTTAAAATAAAAAAATAAATTTTTAAGTTTTTAAATTCTTGGATTTTTAAAAATATGTATACAAAAAAAGTTATCAGTCATTTCAAAAATCCGCATAATCAGGGCAAGATTAAAGACGCCGATGCGATTGGCGAGGCCGGCAATCCGGTTTGCGGCGATGTGATGAAGATCTATTTGAAAATGGCTAAAAACAAAAAAGGTGAAGAAATAATTAAAGATGTGAAGTTTGAAACGCTGGGCTGCGCGGCGGCAATCGCGGTTTCTTCGGCCCTGACAGACTTGGTAAAAGGCAAAACAATCAAAGAAGCGTTAAAAATTACCAAAGATCAGATAGTTAAAGATCTGGGCGGTTTGCCTGCGCCAAAAATCCACTGTTCAATGTTAGGCGTTGAGGCGTTGCATGAAGCGATAAAGAATTATAAAAAAGAACATTCAAATAAAACATAGCCTTTTTGAAGCGAGGAGGAACGTAAGATGAAATGCGTGGCTGTGGTCACGGAAGGGGGTAAGCAAATTGTTCGTTGCTTCATATGGTCTGCTATCGGAATTCCGATGGCCTTTCTGGTTTGTCTTTCTTTATGGGACGAAGAACGCACAAAAAAGAAGGGAGGATGGCGGTGAAAAATTTAATCTCCGAATTATGGGGTGACATCAAATTTTTTTGGGCGCTGTGCGGTTTCTGGGGCAACCCCTACAAAGGAGGGGTGTCAAGGGGCAGAAAAAAATAACCCGCACATTACGGCTCGGGGGCGCGCGCTGTTTGACACGCCCCACCATTTTTACAACAATTTTATTAATTATAAATTTATGAAAAAGAAAGTTACAACAAAAAAATCAACCGAATCTAAAATTAAAAAAGCTTTGGATAAAATCAGACCGGCTTTGCAGATGGATGGCGGCGATGTTGAATTGATTTCTTGGGACGAAAAAAATAAAGTCGTCAAAGTTCATTTAGTCGGCCGTTGCGCCGGCTGTCCGATGTCGCAAATAACTTTAAAGCAAGGCGTAGCCAAGGAAATTATCAAAGCAGCTCCAGAGGTTAAAGATGTTGTGTCAGTCTAACCATTATTATAAAAGGAATCGCAAACCCTTAAGGGTTTGCGATTCCATAATAATATTTATGAAAAAAATTTATCTTGATCATAGTGCGACCACGCCGGTTGATCCAAAAGTTCTCAAAGAAATGTTGCCATATTTTACTCAAAAATTTGGCAATGCTTCTTCAATTCACGGTTTCGGCCAAGAGGCTTTAGCCGGCGCCGACAGAGCCCGCGAACAAGTGGCTAATTTTTTGAATTGTGAAACCGGCGAGATAGTTTTCACTTCTGGCGCGACCGAATCAAATAATCTTGCCGTCAGAGGTTTTATTAAAGCGCTTCAAAAAAATAAAGCCAATCAAAACAAAAAATTTCATATTATCACTTCATTGGTTGAACATGACGCTATTCTTGAGCCATGTATGGAATTGGAAAAAAATGGAATTGAGGTGACGTATTTACCGGTCAAATCCAATGGTGTAGTTGATATTAATAAATTTGAAAAATCAATAAAAGACAATACGGTTTTAATAAGCGTAATGTATGTGAATAGCGAGGTTGGCAGTATTCAGCCGATCAGAGAAATGGGAAAAATAATTAAAAAAATTAATGAAAAACGCTTAAAAGACTGGCAAAGATTAAGCGCCAAAGATAGAGGCGAGAAGCCGCAAAAAATTTATTTTCATACCGACGCCACGCAGGCGGTAAATTTTCTAAATTGCGATACAAAATATCTGCACGTTGATATGTTGAGCTTATCCGGCCACAAAATTTACGGTCCTAAAGGCATCGGCGCCCTGTTTGTTAAAAATGAAACGCCGCTTGCCGCAATGCAACTGGGCGGGCATCAGGAAAAAAACATGCGCAGCGGCACTTTGAATGTGGTGGGAATTGTCGGTCTGGGAAAAGCGATTAGCATGCTTGATAAAAAAAACGTTGAAAAAAATAATAAAAAAATCGCGGCGTTACGCGATATGTTGGTTCTAGGAATAAAGAAAAATATTCCCGATGTGGTTTTGAATACCGATAGAGCCAACGCCACGCCTTCGCACGCGCATTTTTCATTTCTAGACGTAGAAGGGGAGTCATCACTGATTTCATTGGATCTGGAGGGAATTGCCGTTTCCACCGGTTCAGCGTGCGCCTCGGGCAGTTTAAAGGCCTCTCACGTGCTTCTGGCGATGGGTATCAAGGTGGAAGTCGCTCATAACTCGGTGCGTTTTACGCTAGGCAAAAATAACACCGCCGAGGAAATTAGAAAAACTATTAAAGTTTTACCGCCGATTATTAAGAGATTAAGGGAAATGAATCCGTTGTATAAAAATTAAATAATTTAAAAAAATCAATAAAATAAATGAAGGTGGACAAACGTTTGTCCACCTTCATTTATTTCAAATATTTAAAAACATAAATCTCGCCGCCACTAAACTCTTGCCAAGAATCTGCTTCTAATTTTGCTTCTTCTAAAATCTTTGGAAAATCAGTCCAATATTTATTCAATACAAAATAACTTTCATTAACCCCCACGAATTCCATGGCTTCGACCATGTTTTTTTTAATTGGCTTTTCATAAACCATTTTTAGATAATATTCATATAATGGCGAGCTTGTCGGTATGGGATAAAAATAAATAACCTCACCCAGTCCCTCTCCTTGGTAATGAGAGGGGATTCTGAAATAACGGTTAAAACCAAAAACCTTTAATGCTGCGGCGCTGACTTGCTGATTTGCCAGCACAATATAATTCATACTTCCCGCATCATTTTCAATCCATTTCACAGCGGAAATTTCATTTTCGCCGACTGAATAGTTATGCGAAAATTCATATCTATCCTGGCGAGGGTAAGTGATATAAAAAGACGTTGTGATTAATATAGCTAGAAATAATGCTAACACGGCTTTAATTATTAAACTTTGTTTTCTTGCGCGTTCTATTATCCAATATAAAGATGAAATAATAAAAGGCAATAGAATTATAACCGTAATTATTAATATTCTATCTCTAAAATCATTTCTCTCATATTCAATCAAATAATTAAATGATAATAAGCCGGTTAAAATATAAGAAACAAATAGCGAAAGCGCTAATAACAAATTTAAAAAAAATATGCCGCATTGTTTTTTGTATTTGCAGACTAAAACAATCCCGAAGATTATTAATAAAAGTAAAACTATTTTAATATTAAAAGCATACAAATAGACAAAATTTAAAATAAAATTTTCTTGTCCGGTAGTTTTAGGGATAAAATCAAGTAAAAATTGCTTTTCCACTTCTAAATTATTCAGCTTCAATGCTTTCAAACTGCTTTTAAACTCAATAAAATAAAAAATCAAAGGCAGGGATATTGATGAGATAACAAAAATAATTAGATACAATATTTTTTTTATCTTTATCTTGTTGCTATTAAAAATAGTGATTAAAATCGCAAAAAATAACGCCGGGATTCCGGCGATCGGATGAGCGACTAAACTTGCTAACGCAAAAATAAAAACGATTATCAGTTCAACGATGCTTGAGCAAATCAAGCCATATAAAATGGTTAAAATTAAAAATAAATATGCTAAATTCTGCGGCGTAGTTACAATAAAAAAAGAAAAAGGAATGATTAATAATGATAAAATTACTAATAAAATATTTCTAGTATTTTCAAACCATTTTTTGAGAAAAATAAATAAGGAGCAGGGAAGCAGGATACTGGCCAAAACCGGAACTAAAAATTTATCAATATTTACTATTGAGATGCCAATAATTTTATGAGCGATTATTTCCAGCGAATATTGTCCCAAATAGTAAAATGGTTTAGGATCAACAAGCCCTTTTTTATCAATTAAATCCAAAGTCGCTTGATGGATAAACGGGTCAAAACCGTAGCCGATCTTATAGACAATCAGGGCGACTGAAAACGACAAAAAATAATGTAGTGATATAAAAATTATAGAAAATCTTTTGTAATTACAAATTTTAAAAATTAAAATAACTGTGGCTAAAAAATAAATTATAAATAAATATTTCGGGGTAATATTCCAAGGAGAATTTATCGACTGAGCAGTTTGGGATTTGAATAAAGTAAACAGGCAAATCGCAGAAAGTAGAAAGTAAAAAGTAGAAAGTAGAAAATTTACAATTTTATTTTTTTTGTCACTAGGCTTTTTGCTAAAATTAAGTGATAATTTATTGCTTTTACTATAAAAATATATTATAATAATAAAAAATAAAACTGAAATAATTAGAGCCAAAATCCAGCCGATGTTATTTAGCGAATATAGGCGGTAAATAATCGATCCAATAATCGATATAATCCCTGCAAATACCGCCAAAAAATATAATAAGTTTTCTTTAATATATTGAAACATAAATTAATTATATCAGTTTTGTATGATAGACACCAACTATCAAGCGGCGGAAAAATTTTTCCCGCAAGATAAAATTTTAGCAAAAACAGCGCTAAAACTTTTTCCTAAATCAATCACCCCTAACCATATCACCGTTTTTCGCTTTTTGGCTAGTCCTATCGTTGGGATATTGATGCTTTGCGACAGTTTTGTGGTGGGGCTAGTCGCCTTTCTTCTTGTAGCATTTAGCGACGCCCTAGACGGATCAATGGCACGCACGCGAAACCAAATAACCAACTGGGGTAAAATCTACGATCCTTTAGCCGACAAAATTCTCATTGCTTGCGCTATTTTTACCATAGTTTTACGATATGTTGATCTTTGGACTTCTTTAATTATAATAATACTGGAAACTATAATAGTATTAGTTGCGTGGAGAAGAAAAGAGAGGGGAGGGAAGGTGGAAGCGAATATTTGGGGAAAAATTAAAATGTGTTTGCAAGTACTAGGTGTAACAATCCTTTTGATCTCCATAGTCTTTGATTGGGCAGGCCTTCTTCCTTTCGCTTCCGGGACTCTTTATCTCGCAATCGCTTTTGCTATTGTTAGCCTGCTAAGCTATGGCATTTAACTATCTAAAAAAATATTGGCATTGGCCGGTTATCATCCTATTAGCGGCCTGTTTTTTTGTTGGTACTTCCAGCTATATTTATTTTACGCAAAAAAATAATTTTGTAAAATTTTCTTCGCCAGATGAAACGGCTAATTATAATTTTGCCAAGCTATACGCAGAAACCGGCAATCTGCAGATTCTGGAAAAATATAATTTAGTTGCCGGCGACATAATTCATCCGCGAAGCATGCGCAGTGATTTGGGATATGTAAAACCGGTGAGCTTTTTGGGAATTATAATTATTTATGGAAAAATCGCTTCAATATTTGGAATAAAAATAATTCCTTATCTGACGCCACTTTTTGGAGCTATTGGCATAATATTTTTTTATTTGCTAATAAAAAAATTATTTGGCGCAAAAAATGCTTTGATTTCTTCTTTTATTTTTGCAGTCTTTCCGCCCTTTATGTACTATTCCGCTCGGAGTATGTTTCACAATATATTATTCATGGTTTTATTGATTATCGGATTATATTTTTCAATATTGCTTGTTCAAAAAAGAGAAAATAAAAGAGAATACATTAATTATCTCTTCGCCGCCATCGCTGGATTATTTATCGGGCTAACGATTATTACCCGAACCTCGGAATTAATTTGGTTATTGCCAGCCCTTCTTATTTTATGGATTTTTAATATAAAAAGAATTGGCTTCGTCAAACTAATAATATTTCTGACATTTGTATTTTTTGCGATTCTGCCGGTTATTTACTGGAACGACGTTTTGTATTCTTCACCTCTAAAAGGCGGCTACACGGAAATGAATCAGGCGGTAACAAATATTTCTCAAGCGAGTTTAAGCATTCCCAAAGAATTTATAAAAGGAAAATTTAATTATTTAGTTGATTTAATAAAAGTTTTAAAACGTAATATTTTTTATTTCGGCCTTAAACCAATGCAAGCTTGGAAAATGGCGCAAAATTATATAATTTTGATGTTTCCCTGGCTGTTTATTTTGGGGGTTTCCGGATTTATAGCATCGTTGTTTAGAATAAACAAATGGAAAAAAAAGGATTGGCAATATTTTTTAATATTAATTACCATTTCAATTATTCTGATAATATATTATGGGAGTTGGAATTTTCATGACAATCCCGATCCTACCAAAACTACTATCGGCAATTCTTACACGCGCTATTGGCTACCAGTCTATTTTGGCCTTATCCCATTGGCAAGTTATTTTCTCATTGAATTAGGCAAAACAATTTTTTTTCTCAAAGATAACGACGTCATCAAACTTAAAAACAAATTTTTAAATTTTATTTTAAAAATTTTACGCTTACCCAATCGCGATTTTTTAATAAATAGTTTATTGATAGTTAGCACACTCTTTATTTACTATTATTCAATTTCTTTTATTTTGCACGGCTCAGAGGAGGGGCTGATTTATTCTTATGAAACGCAAAGATTGGCAAAAATTGAACAGAATAAACTGCTAAATAGCACGGAAAATAACTCCGCCATTATAACTTTTTATGCCGATAAAATAATTTTTCCGGAAAGAAAAATTATTATTGGCAATCTCAATGATCCGGAAATGAACAAAATCTATGCTAAACTATCAGACTATCTGCCTGTTTATTATTATCATTTTAGTTTAACAGGCGAAGATATCGAATATCTGAATAATACTAAATTCAGAGATTTAAATATCCAAATCAAAAAAATTGCAAGAATTACAAAAGATTTTACTTTGTATAAAATAATTAAAAAATAATATGACTGCGAAAAATTTTAAGTTCCCTTCCGATGAAAATCCGCAAGAAGCTCGCTTGGATATTAAGAGATTAACTGATTTATTAGTTTTTGCGAGCAAATTTCACCAAGAGGCTAGCCCCAAAGACAGTGAAGCTGTCGTGCAAAAACAGCATCAGATATTCATGAGCGATCAGGAGCTAATAATTTTTTTGAATAATAGTAATAAACCCGAATGGGAAGTAAACTCCGTATTTTATTGCGCTCTTTGCGAAGAATTAAAAAAACGCGGTTTGATTCCAGATTTTTATTAATACAATGAGGATAATAAAAAACGACCGTAATATTAACGGCCGTTTTTGTATTTACTGAAAATGTTAAAATTTAAAATTTGCGGTTAAATAGCCTACGCCGAACGGTCCTTCATATGATATAATCTCCGTTTCATACTCCATGCCATCAAGAATTCCGAGAAGAATCAAAATGGAACGCAAACCGCATTCGCCAGCGTCTTCAATGAAATTTTCGTTTAAATTTAATATTTCATCAATCTTTTTATTTTTAACAAACTCAATCAATTTTTGATCAAATTTCGCGGCCTTGGGTGAATAACCGGCGGGCGCAGACTTGGTTAGACGATGCGACATATCGCCGGAAGCAATAATTGCAAATTTTTCTTTGCTTTGCACTAATTCTTGTTTTAATAATTGACCAAACTCGAAGTGATCCCTGAGACTCAAACCGGAAAAATATAAAGGAATTATTTCTATATTTTTTAAACTTTTAGTCAGGCAATAAAGTGGAACGCCGCAACCATGATCCAATCGCGGTTCACTTACTAATTGGAGAGCCGCTTTGGTTTCCAGGGCTTCTTTGATTTTATTAATAGATTTAATGTCGCCTTTAAATTTTAATTTAGTAGAAAAATCGCCAAAATCTTCAAAATCCAAATGATATTCCGGACATAAATTCATGGTAAAACAATCTGGTTGAATAAAGCCATGCGGCGAAATTATTAAAATTGTTTCTGCTTTACTATCGGCTAAATTTTCTTGCAATTTTTTTAATCCATTTACAGTTTTTTCCAACAATTCTAAATTTTCTCGGCCAATGGTCGGTATAAGTATTGGCGGATGCGGAGTAATTGCTCCAAAAACAATGGACATAATTTGAAAATTAAATATTAGTTTGATTATTTTTTATTCTGCATATTTTTTCAAATCGTAAATTGCAGAACAGGTAAAAACAATCTGTAATATTATAAATATGTAATCACCCAAAAATATGCTGTATATTTCTAGGCATACCCCCCCCAGAATATACAGCACATCTTGAGCCAATCTATCTTTTTTTATAATTCCCAGAGAAATTACGAGCAGACCGAAGGCTCCAATTAATTTAAAAATAAACATAAATATTATTGATTAATCCCTATAACTGGTTGTCCTAAGGGGTAAAGATATAAAATTTTTGCCGACACAGTCACAATATTTTCCCATTTATAGCCAAGCTTTTCAAATAATTCTCCGGAAGTAAAAGCTCTCTTTTCACCGTTAGCGATCAAATAAACTCCGGGATCTATTGATGTTTTTAACAATTCGCCATTTTCAAAAAGTACCGGACTTGTCGTCTCATAACCGTCTAATAATTTTGGATCAGTTGCTTTTATTTTTTTATTTTTAAACTTTGTAGTTAAAAATATTCGATCAATAATTGGCGCTTTTTTGTTTTCATAAACCCAATACACCCCGCCGGTTTTTTTGTTCTGCATCAATTCTCCGGTAACGGCGGTTGAAGTAGCGGTAATAATCTGGCCGTCGGCGTATGATTTTAAATCATCAACACCGCCTTCAATAACTTCTTCGGGATTAAAGCCGATTTTCTTAAAAGTTTTGGTGTCGGCGATTAATCTTTTTTTATCGTCCACAAGTAAATAAATTTTTTTATCCGGCGTTTTTACGAGAGAATATTGAGGAAACTTTATTGAATCGCCGGTTCCATAGTTGTCTAATATATCTTTGCTTACAACAATAACTTTTTTAATATCAAATCTTGAAGTAAGCGCGCCTTTTGAAGTGAACGGCCTCTTCATGCCGTTTTGAATCAGCCAGATTCCCGGCTCACCGGACGCTTGCAATAATGATCCGTCAGGATAATCCACAAAACTGCCGAAATATTTTTTCCAAAGTTTATAAAAATTGTAATTTCCGTTAAATACGTGCGGAGTGTAATTGTACAGAGCCGCGGTTGCGCGGTTTACTGGCGTCACTAAAGCCCCGTTAGTTTTATTGACATCATTTAAACTATAAAAAGTATAGGTTTGCCCGGCTTTATAAGTATAAAGCTGAGGATTGTCGATGTAATCGCGAAATTGCAGAGAAGCGCTATTTACTTGTTTCCAAAATCCCTGCCAGCGCGCATTACAACCGCCACTGTCAGGGCAGCCATAACCGGTAGCCCAGTCCAACTTGCTTTGTTTAGGATTTTTATCTTCAATTAATCCTTGTTCTTTTTGCAGTAATACTATTAAAAATTTCGGGCTGATTTGGTTTGTTGTAGCGCGATCATAAATGATTTCCGCCGCTGTCATTAACTTGCCGTCCGGGTTAGCACAGGAATAATTTGCCAAATATCCGCCTTTGTTATTCAGAAAAATTTTGATCTGTTCCAAGCTCATGGACTGATAATTTAACACCTGATCATCGCTAATAATATAGCTGGGGTTAAAATCAGCATCTTCAACTTCGGTAGCTTCAGCGGGAAAAGCGCAAAAAAATAAACAAACAATCAGGGGCGGCAAAATAAATTTTTTTAAAAATAAATTCATCATAAAACAAAAAACGCAATAAATATTCAAATTATTGTTATATTTTTATTATAGTAAAATTTTAAATTTAAAGCAATGATTTTATTTGCAAATTTATTTAAAATTACATAGAATAGTATTATCCTTATCATTTATCAAAATATATGAATTTATTAATAAAATTTTTAATCATGATTGCAGCAATATTAATTACCGCCTATCTATTGCCTGGCGTAGTTATTGGTGGAATTTGGTCGGCAATCTGGGTGGCAATAATTATTGGAATAATAAATGTAACCTTAAAACCATTACTTATTTTATTAACTTTGCCAGTGAATATTCTAACGCTCGGCTTATTTACATTTGTCATCAATGCCTTAATGATTTTGCTGGCATCAAGTATAATTAAGGGTTTTGAAGTTAGCGGTTTTTGGATCGCGATGTTATTTAGCATTGTTTTGTCATTAATCAGTTATTTGTTAAATAGTTTATTCAAAGCGTTTGAATAATAACAATCGCGAAGTGTGATATAGCGGTATTACGTCCCGCCGCGGCGGGATAATCCGGGTTCAGATTTGGGTTAAAAAAAATCAAATTACTTTTAATAACTAAAGTTGTTATATCGGAGTGTGGTATAACGGTATTACGCACGCTTCGGGTGCGTGTAATCCGGGTTCAATTCCCGGCACTCCGACAAAATCAAAAAACTCTTACTCTATGAAAAAATTATACCTGTTAATTATTTTTATTATTATTTTAGGCGCCTATTTGTATTGCTCCTATGTTTTTATTTACAAAAAAATTGATTGGGCTGGCTTAAGATCGCCTGACAGCCAAAAAATTTATTTAATCAATAACAATATGCAATCCGGTAAAAATTTGATCTACGTTGCCCTGGGCGATAGTTTAACTGCCGGCGTAGGCGCGGATAAATACGAACAATCTTTTACTTATTTATTAGCGCAAAAAATAGCCGGCGATAATCAGATAACTTTAAAAGATTACGGATTGCCAGGCGCTAAGACCGATGATTTGATAGAAAAACTTTTAAATTCAGCGATTACCGATCAGCCGGATATTCTGACACTATTGATTGGCGTTAATGATGTGCATTATCGGGTTGGCAAAGACGAATTCCAAAAAAATTACGATGAAATTTTGCGACAACTTACCGCGAAAACAAAAGCCAAAATTTATTTGATTAATATTCCTTACATCGGCGCCAATGATTTGATATTGCCGCCTTATGATTCTTATTTTGAGTCGCGCGCTCAAGAATTTAACGTCGTAATTAAGGAATTGGCGGAAAAATATCAACTTAAATATATTGATTTATACACCCCGACCGTAGACCAGTTCAAAAAAAACGGCCCGCATTATTCGGCCGATTCTTTTCACCCTTCCGCCGAAGGTTACGCTGTTTGGGCGCAAATAATTTATGATCAAATCAATCAGTAATCCCATTGAAGCCACTTGGATTTTTTCCATTATTTTAATTATCGCGTTGCTGGCCACCGCGCGCCGCAAGAAAGACAACGATTTTTTTTCTCTCGCACTCACGCAAGAGTTGAAGGGGTTGGCGATTTTAGCCGTGGTCTTTTCGCATTTCGGTTATTTTTTGACAAGCGATAATCATTTTTTATTTCCGCTATCCACCTTGGCGGGCGTGGGCGTTAATCTGTTTTTGCTTCTTTCCGGGCTCGGGTTGGTTACCAGCGCCCTGAAAAAACCGTTGCCCATTTTCCAATTTTATAAAAAACGTTTGTTGAAATTGTTCGCGCCGCTTTGGATCACGCTAATTGTTTTCTTAACTTTGGATTATTTTGTTTTGCATTTGACTTATTCTTGGCCGGTAGTTCTTCAGGCATTTTTGGGCATCTTTCGCCACGCGAACCTCTATACCGATATCAATTCGCCGCTTTGGTATTTCACTTTGATTTTATTTTATTATTTGATTTTTCCTTTGGTTTTTTCAAAAAAATACCCTTGGCTCTCGGCTTTGATTATTTATTTTGTTCCGTATTTTATCTTACGGGAAAATCCGGGCTGGCTGATTAATGTTTTGGGAATGTATCAGGTGCATCTCATGGCTTTTCCGTTGGGAATGATTTTTGGCTGGTTATTTTATAATCCCGGCTGCTTGGCGCGATTGCCATGGTTTAAAGTAATCGCCGAAAAACTCAAATGCCAAAATAAATTTGCCAAGCTGGTAAAAAATATTAAACCCGCCAGTTATTATTTTCTAATGATTTCTTTGATCGTTTTTATTATGCACTTTGTTTGTTATTCCGGAGTGGGTGAGGGGCTCGACAAGGAACAATGGATTAGTATAATTACAGTCCTGGCGATTATGTTTTTGTTCATCATAAAAAAAATTGAATTTAAATTGTTTTATTGGTTTGGCGTGTACTCTTATGAAATTTATTTAATTCATTGGCCGCTGGCTTATCGTTATGATGTATTTTATAAATACTTGCCGGCTTGGCTCGCGACTGTTTTTTGTCTGGCGTTTGTTTGGTTTTTAAGCAAAGGGCTGAATAAATTGTCAAAAATAATTTTAAGTAAAACTGTTAAACTAAATTAAAATTTATGAATCTTGGCAATCTAAATGTAATCTTAAAATCGTTTCCGTCTTTTCGCTTTAAACAAGCTGAAGAGGCGATTTACAAAAATCTAATCTCTAATTGGAATGAATCAAATTTACCGAAAGAACTGAAAGAATTATTAAGCAAAGAATGTCCGCTGGAAATTAAAGCTGAATTGCTAAAATCTAAAGACGGAAAAACTTACAAAGCTTTAATTAATTTGGAAGATGAAAACGCTATTGAGACAGTCCTGATGCGCCATAAAGATGACCGAAATACCGTCTGTGTTTCCTCGCAAGTCGGCTGCGCGCTGGGCTGTGATTTCTGCGCCACTGGAAAATCAGGTTTTAAAAGAAATTTGACCAGCGGAGAAATTATTGAGCAGGTTTTATTTTTTGCTCGTTTCTTAAAAAAAGAAGGCCAAGCAATTACTAATGTAGTATTTATGGGAATGGGGGAGCCATTATTAAATTACGACGAGGTGATAAGAGCGATTAAAATTATCAATGACAAAAATAAATTTAATATCGGCGCGAGAAAAATTTCCGTTTCCACTGTCGGAATTATTGAAGGCATAAAAAAATTAACCAAAGAACCTCTGCAAATAAATTTAGCGCTTTCTCTACACGCGCCCGACGATAAACTAAGGAATGAACTCATGCCGATAAACAATAAATATCCGCTAAAAAAAATACTGAGTACGATAAAAGAATATATCGCGAGAACTAACCGCAAAGTAATGATAGAATATTTGATGCTTGAAAATATCAATGACTATCCCGAGCAAGCCGTTCAATTAGCGGAGTTATTGAACAATAATTTAGAAAGTTTGTACTTCGTAAATTTAATTTCCTATAACCCAACGGGAATATATAAACCGTCACGCTCCGAAAGAATTGAAAAATTTAAAGAAAATCTGGAAAAATGCGGAGTAGACGCCATTCAAAGATATCGTTACGGCGTTGATATTAAAGGCGCTTGCGGACAGTTGGCGGGAAAAAGACGCACGAAATAATTATGATTATAAAAAATAAAAAAATAATTCACGGAATTTCTCTCAGAAAAAACGGCTCAATGAAATTTCTCGGCAACATTCAAGATGAATTAATTAAAAATAACAGAAAAAAATTCTTTGCCAAAATTAATATCAAAGAAAATAATATTATTTCCGCCGGCCTGTCGCACCAAGATAATATAAAAATAATTTCGCAAAAAGACAAAGGAAAAATAATCAAGAATTGCGACGGACTCGTCACTATTGAAAAAAATTTAATTTTAACCGTAACAGTTGCCGATTGCCTGCCAATTTTTATTTATGATCGCGAGAAAAAGATTGCGGGAATTATTCATGCCAGCTGGCGCAATTTGCGTTTGAATATTTTATCCCAGGCCGTTGAGCTATTAAAAAATAAATACAAAATCAATCCAAAAAATTTGTTAGTTCATATTGGTCCGTATATTAGTAAATGCCATTTTGAGGTAAAAAACGACGTCGCAAATAAATTTAAAAAATATAAAAATGCGATAATTATAAAAGATAAAAAAATATTTATTGATTTGGCGGAAATTGCCAGAGGGCAATTAATAAGAGGGGATATAATAAAGAAAAATATAAAAATCAGCAAAGAATGTACGTATCACCAAAAAAATAAATATTTTTCGCATCGTCGTGAAAAAACCAAAGATATTAAAGCAATGATCGCGTATATCGGCTTAAAATAATTGTAATATAATAAATTTAAATTATGAATTTTGCCCATTGGTTAGTTATATTAAGCGTATTTGTAAGCGCTAGCGGTTCCTACGCGTATATTCGTGATACGTTAAGCGGAAAAACAAAACCAAATCGCGTGTCTTGGTTAATGTGGTCATTGGCGCCGCTTATTGGAACTTTAGCTGCTTTATCAATAAAAGCTGATTTTTGGGCAACTTCTCGTATTTTTTTGGCAGGATTTTTCCCCCTGCTAGTTTTTATATTTTCTTTTGTAAACCCAAAAAGTTATTGGAAATTAACCATATTTGATGTTATCTGCGGTATTTGTTCTGTAGTCGCTTTAATTGCTTGGTGGTTAATAAATTCACCACAAATAGCAATACTTATGTCTGCGATTGGAGATGGTTTTGCTGCTCTGCCCACTATTAGAAAAGCTTGGAAATTTCCCGAGAGTGAAACTGGAATAACTTATGCCGCCGCATTAATAAGTGTCATACTAGTCCTGCCTTCCATCCCTGTTTGGGATATTAAAAATTCTGCTTTCCAAATTTATCTTTTACTAGCCAATTCAATTTTATTGTTTGCCGTGTATCGAAAAAAAATATTTTCATTATAAAAACATGTTAAAAAAAATTATCAAAACATTTCAAGATAAAAAAGAAGTTTATTTGCGCGTAAAAATTCATCCCAACTCTTCCCAAAATAAAATTACGGAAATAATGTCTGATGAAACCGTTAAAATCAATATCGCCGCGCAGCCGGTCAAAGGAAAGGCAAATCAGGAATTGATAAAATTTCTGGCGCAAGAATTTGGCGTGACAAAAAATAATATCAAAATTATCAGCGGAGCGGGGGAGAGAGTAAAATTGGTAAAAATTATTGGATAATTTTATTTTGTCATCTCAACGATCCCGCCCGCGGCGGGACTCGGAATGACAAAAATGATGTATGGAAACCAATTCTAAAAAAATTCCCAATCATATCGGCATAATCATCGGCGGCCAAGAAGAATGGGCGCGTGAACGCAATCTGCCGAAAGAAGACGGCTATGCCAAGTCTTTTGAAAAAATTTGGCGCGCGCCAAGTTGGTTTTTTAATAATGGCGTAAAAATTATTTCGGTTTTGATTTTATCCGCCAGCGATTGGGAAAAAGATCAGGAAAAATTAAATAATTTGCTCAAACAACTAAAAATTTCTCTGGAAAACCAGTTGAAAGAAGATTTTCATTTCAAAATAAATATTTATGGCGCGACCAATGAGCTTCCCGGTGATCTACCAGATCTTTGCGCGGAAATTATTGATAAAACAAAAAACAATTCCGAGGGGGCACTAAACCTTTTTATAAATTACAGCGGCCGAGGAGAAATAATAGGCGCGGTGCAAAAAATGATAAACAATAATATACAAGTTGAACAAACTCACGAGGGAATTTTAAGAAAATATTTATTAAGCAGCGAGGCGCCTGACCTTGATTTGATTTTATTAACCGGCGGCATTAAAAATTTACCAGACTTTTTGCCTTGGCAATCTATCAATAGCCGGATAATTTTGTCCAACAAATATTGGCCGGACATTGAAGAGAAAGATGCGGAAAATATTTTAAAATAACTAAAATTATTTTACTTTTTGAAATATTGACATTGTGTTAACATGGTGGTATTATATTTCATAAACTTTTACGTTCATTTAATATCACCAACACTAATCACGTCACAAACAAGGAAAAGGAGGGGGCTATGCCAAGTTGGATTCTCGGACTAAACCAGACAAACTTTATCGACCCGGATCTTCTTGGCGAAGAAGAGGTTGATAAGGGGTATGCTCCACTGTCAGGGAAATGGATCGCCGGCGAAGAAGAACGATGCTACTTGCCCGAGCCTGACGGAGACGAAGAACCCGATGACGTTGTCGTCAAAGCAAATCCCGTACCGCCTTTAGCTACGGGCTGGGAAGAGCTGGTGACCGCCGGTGGTCTCATGCTTACGGATTATTTGGCGCTGGCAGGCGACAAAGATCCGATATTCGGCGTTGTGCTGCTCACGGCAAGTACGATCATCAGAGACAGGGGCTGTTCTGCGGGAGGCACTCTTGGCAAAAGCAAGGTTACCACCCGTCGAATAAAGATGCAGGCGCATCGTTGCAACGGCAGAAAGCCTTGGTTTGAAACAAGGAAAAGAAAAAAACTGCCGATTTCGTTCACCACCGGTCATCTCCTGCCAAACTTCGCTGCCTATGATGTTTTGGCGGTAACCATCGCCCAGCTGATGGTAATCACTGGGCGCGCCAAGCCGACAAATGACCCCCCCGAGGAGGAAAAACCCGAGTTCGCCATCGCGCCCGAAGACATCTATGAGATGATGAGCGGACAGAAGCAGCTCTGGCCACAAATTTCACGGGCAATGTGAGTTATTTTTCTTCCGAGGAGGACGAGGTAATCGTCCTCCTCATTTTTTATCATTTTAAAAGAGTGATTTTTTTTTATTTTTAAATTTAAGACGCCCGATGTCTTGCGGGAGACATCGGGCGTCTTTTTATAGTGTTAATTTTTGGAAGCAATAACATTATTTCGTCCTCATTACCACTTCATTCTTTATCCCCAGATCAATCACGATTTTATCGCCAGCCTTGACTTTTCCTTCAATAATTTCCAGGGCCAACTCGTCCAAAATCATATTTTGGATTATCCGTTTGAGCGGCCGGGCGCCAAAGGTGACGTCATAGCCTTTTTCTGCCAACATTTTTTTCACCTTTGCGCTGATATTTATATTTATTTCTTTATTTTTAAGCCGCTTCCGCACTTTATCCAATTCCAAGTCAACAATTTTAGTTAATGCTTCCTCGTTTAAATTTCTGAAAATTACAATCTCGTCAATTCTATTTAAAAATTCCAACTTGAAATGTTCTTTAAGAATTTTATCAATCTTTTCTTTCATTTCTTCTTTACGCATTTCCGCGGCATGTTTGGCATCGCTCCCGTCAGAGAAACCGATTGAATATTGTTTGATGACTTCATTACCAAGATTTGAAGTCATGATAATTATTGTATTCTTGAAATTCGCCACTCGGCCCTTGGAATCAGTTAATCGGCCATCATCAAGAATTTGAAGCAGCATATTAAATACTTCCGGATGCGCTTTTTCTATTTCATCAAAAAGCACAACGCTATACGGACGGCGGCGAATCTTTTCCGTTAATTGCCCGCCTTCCTCATGGCCGATATAGCCGGGAGGGGAGCCGATCATCCGCGCCACGCTGTGCTTCTCCATAAATTCGCTCATATCCAGCCGTATAAGCGCGTTTTCGTCATTAAACATAAATTCGGCCAAGGCCTTGGCTAACTCTGTCTTACCGACGCCTGTGGGTCCAACGAAGAGAAACGAGCCAATTGGCCGCTTTTCCTCGCTAATTCCAGCTCTGGAACGCCTGATTGCGTTTGACACTGCTTTAATCGCTTCTTTTTGGCCAACCACGCGTTTATTCAGTTCTTCCTCGGCTTTGCTTAATTTTTTTATTTCGCCTTCCAACATTTTGGAAACCGGCACACCTGTCCAGCGGGAAACAACTTTGGCAATATCTTCTTCGTCAACTTCTTCTTTCAAAATGCGCTGGCCTTTTTGCTGAATTTTTATCAATTCCGCTTCCAGTTTTTTAATTTCTTTTTCCAAACTCGGAATTTGTGAATATCTGATTTCCGCAACGCGCGTTAAATCATCACCCTTACGTTCGGTAATTTCCGCTTCAATCTTCAGTTCATCAATTTTCTTTTTGCTTTCACGGATTTTGGAAATAATATTTTTTTCATTGCTCCAATGAAGTTCCAGTTGATCAGCTTTTTCTTTAAGCTGTTCTAGCTCTTTGTTTATTTCTTTTAATTTTATTTCGTCTTTTTTCTCTTTTGACTTGGGCGAAACAATACCGGCCTTAGCGATTTCCAGGCGTTTAATTTCTCGCTTTAAATTATCTAATTCTTCAGGCATAGAATCAATATCCATGCGCAAAGCAGAAGTCGCTTCGTCAATTAGGTCAACGGCTTTATCCGGTAAAAATCTGTCGGTAATATAACGGCTGGATAATTTTACCGCGGAAATTATCGCATCATCGGTAATCCGAACGCCATGATGCACTTCATATTTTTCTTTGATGCCGCGAAGAATGGCAATCGCGTCTTCCTGGCTTGGCTCTGACACATAAATCGGCTGGAAGCGTCTTTCCAGTGCCTGATCGCGTTCAATATATTTTTGATATTCTTTTGTCGTGGTCGCGCCAATCGTGCGTAAATCGCCGCGCGCCAGAGCTGGTTTTAACATATTAGAAGCGTCCATCGCGCCTTCGGCTGCGCCAGCGCCGACAAGCGTATGAAGTTCATCAATAAATAAAATAACTTTGCCTTGTTGTGATTTAATTTCTTTGAGTACTGCTTTCAAGCGATCTTCAAATTCGCCTCTGAATTTCGCGCCAGCAATCATAGTGCCAAGATCAAGGCTTACAATCTCTTTGTTTTTTAAATTTTCCGGCACATCACCGGCAATAATTCTTTGCGCCAAACCTTCAACAATTGCAGTTTTTCCAGTGCCGGCTTCGCCTATTAAAACCGGATTATTCTTCGTGCGGCGAAGTAGCACCTGCATAATTCTTCTAATTTCTTCATCACGGCCAATCACCGGATCTAATTTTTTCTGCCGCGCCATTTCCGTTAAATTAACTGTATATTTTTCTAGAATTTTATATTTTGTTTCCGGCTCCGGATCGGTAATAGTTTGCGAACCGCGCAATTCTGATAAAATTTTTAAAACTTTTTCGTATTCCACGCCAAGACTTAATAAAATTTCCTGGGCTTTTGATTTGATTCCGATTAAAGACAAAAAAATATGCTCAGTAGAAATGAATTCATCGCCCATTTTGTCCGCTTCTTTCTTGGAACGCTCCAAAATCATGGCAACTTCAGCTGTGCCCTGAACCGCACCAATATTTGCTCCTTGAGCTATGCTTTCCTTGGGTAAATTTTCAATATCGGATAAAATTTTACTCTCTACAAAATCCGTATCAATGGATAGTTTTTCCAAAATTGGCAAAACTAAACTTTCTTTTTGTTGGAGTAGGGAAGCAAGCACGTGCAATGCCTCAATGTGCTGCTGGCCGTTGTCCTGCGCGATGATTTGCGCGTTAATAATCGCTTCTTGAGATTTATTGGTAAATTTATTGAACATAAAATTAGTAAATAGTAATTAGTAAAAAGTTAATTTTAATTTATTAGCACTCATAAGATGCGAGTGCTAATTTAAATATAAAATATACTAAAATTAATGTCAAGCGACAAATATTGACTAACAATTAATAATATAATATTGTTTTATTATTAACTAATTCTGCTCATTTTTCACATCAAGGGGGAGGGAAATTAAAAATGAAAGCGAAAATAATTCAAGATTGGGCCTTGTTTGTTTCAGCTATTAGCCTTGCGCTTTTTCTTGACCATCGCTGCTATACGATGTTAAGCGGAGACAGCTATCCATGGTCGTCGTGGTGGCAAGTTTTTCCACGCGAGCTTGCAAAATCCGCGACCATATCCGTGGTCTGTGCTTGCTTCCTGACCGTCCTAATCACCAAATTATTACTCAAGCTAGATTTTTTCTCTCAAATTGAGAACAGAATAAAGCTTGAGCAAGAGAGACAAACTGTTTTTCTGGTTATGGCAGTAGGAGTGGCGACATTCTACTGCATATACGCAATAATTATGAATAGTCTTGGCTCAACAGCCAATGCTATTCATAATATGGTATTGCAATCTTTTGTTTATATTGCTTGTCTTGTTTTATGTCTTTTTTTTACATTTATGATAAATAGAACGTAAACTTCTCTTAGAAGTCATCTATGAATCCCTGTACTTCGTGTGCGGGGATATTTTTTATTATTTACAAATTTTTATCGCATTTCGCGCAATGCCCATGATTGTCAAATCTCTCAATATTATAATCGAAACGCCGGATCGCTAGCTCACCGCAGGCAGGGCAATAGGTATTTTCTTTTTCATCGCCCGGCATATTGCCGGCATAAATATATTTAAGTCCAACATTTTTGCCGATTTCATAAGCGCGATAAATTGCTTCATTCGGTGTTGGCGATAAATCTTTCAATTTCCAGGAAATTTCCGGAGAAAATTTGCTAATATGCCAAGGCGTTTCTGCACCTAATTCTTTTACGATAAACTCAGCTAAACCTTTTAACATTTTCGTATCATCGGATAGAGTCGGAATAATTAAAGAGGTAATTTCCGTGTGAATTTGTTCGGCTTTTAATTTTTTTAAATTTTTTAAAACCGGCTTAACTTTTGCTCCGCAATATTTCTGGTAGAATTTATCATCAATTGATTTTAAATCAATATTCACGGCATCAAGATAGGGGATTATTGCTTCCAAGCATTCGTCCGACATAAAACCATTTGATACCCAAATATTTTTTAATTTATTTTTCTTAGCCAATTTCATAATATCCAGCGCATACTCGGCAAAAATTGTCGGCTCATTATAGGTATACGAAATTGACTGGCAATTATTTTCTAAAGCTGTCTCAACAATTTCTTTTGGCGTAAAATACTTTTGACCCGCCTCTTCGGCGGGCAAGCTTTTTAACTTTTTTTGGCTAATATCCCAATTCAAACAATTGGCGCAGCGAAAATTACAACCAAAAGTTCCTAGGGAATATGTATAACTTCCTGGTAAAAAATGAAAAAGCGGTTTTTTCTCAATCGGGTCAATATTTATAGCCACCGGATAGCCATAAACTAAAGACTCTAAAATTCCGTTCTCATTTTTTCTAACTCCGCAAATTCCTACATTTCCATCTTGAATTTTACAGAAATGATGGCAGAGGTTACATTGAACAGTTTTATTATTTAATTTTGTATAAAATTTTGCTTCCATATTTATATTTTACCAAATTTAGACAAAAATAAAAGCTCCGCCTTTGATAACGGAGCTAAAATGTTCGGAAGACCGAGCGCCTTATTTTTCGGCAAATACCTCTTCAAGAGCGTGTAATCTAGCTCTCACTTCGGTCTTCACCTTGTCATCCTCGATAAAACCGAGGAAAAAGCAGAAAGGTTTTTTGTTTTTGACCGACTCGAACAAAATAAGGCAAGTAAGTTCGAGCAAATCCCAACCTACACTGTTCTTTTCCTCGTCTTCTATTTTTTTCATGCCCCCCCCTTGAATTTGAAATAATCGTTGTATTCATAACCCGCCCCACGCGAACATGAATTAGATTAATCTATCATAAAATATTGCTAAAATCAAGTAGTTTGGGTATTATTTAATTATGGAGACTAAACGTCTATTTTTAGCATTAAATTTATCAAGCAAGGAAAAAGATATAATTTTCAGCACAATCGAAGTTTTGGCGGCGCAAAGCAACGGCATAAAATGGGTGGGGCCGGAAAATCTGCATATCACTTTGCGATTTTTGGGCGATATTGATACCGAATTAGAAGAAGAAATAAAATTGGAATTAGAAAAATTGGAAAATAACTTTGGCGAATTGAAATTTCAGGCGAGAGATTTGAGTGCTTTTCCGAATTCAGACGAACCGCGCGTTATTTATCTTGACAGTTTTCAGACTAATGGCCAAACGGCTAGCAATTTGTATTATAAAGTAAAAGAAATGGCGGAAAACTTCGGTATCAGAACCGACAATCGCCCGTGGACGCCGCACATTACTTTGGGACGAGTAAAAAACGATCGCGCCTATGCAAACTTAAAACAAAATTTCAGCGCTCTACCTTTTGATTTTTCCGTAACCAGTTTTGAATTAATGGAATCAGAACTAACTTTTAATGGCAGCGTTTATAGAATAGTGAGGAGTTATAAATTATAATGACCCACAAACCAACAAATCTTTTCACAAATTTACAAATATTAAATAAAACATTCTACCTAAAATTTGTAGATTTGTTTACGAATTTGTTGATTTGCGGGTAATGGTATGAATATTTTCGGCATTAAAATTTCCAATATTAAAAAAGACGAGGTCTTAAAAAAGATTGGCGATTTTTTAGTTGACGGAAAACAGCATTATTTAGTTACGCCCAATCCGGAAATACTCCTTCAGGCCGGCGAGGACGAAGAACTTTTTTATATTTTGAATCACGCCGATCTCGCGATTCCCGATGGCATCGGGCTGAAATTCGCCGGTTGGTTTCTGGGAGAAAATCTCAAACGGATTACCGGCGCTGATTTGGTTTTAAAAATTTTGAAAAGTGCCGGAGAAAAAAATCTGAAAGTCGGGATTGTGAATTGGAACAAGGGATTGTCAAATAAAAAAGATATTTCAAATTCATTGAAACAAAAATATCCGAAATTAAATTTTGCGGTTGAAGATGTTAATCGCGAAGAAGCTAAGCTTCCTATAGGAAGCTTAGCTTCTGATTTTTTGAATTTCAATCCCGACATTCTCTTCGCCGCGCTTGGCGCGCCATATCAGGAAAAATTTATTTTTCATAATTTAAAAAAATTGCCTTCGGTTAAACTGGCGATTGGCGTGGGCGGCAGTTTTGATTACATTACTGAAAAAGCGCGTCGAGCGCCGAAAATCATGCGAAATTTAGGCCTAGAATGGCTCTGGCGACTTTGCGGCATCTTTTCCGGACAAAAGGATTATAATCGCAAAAAAAGGATACTTAAAGCGATTTTTGCCTTTCCTTGGAAATTTATAAAATGGCGAATTATTTTGCCTTTTTTATATCGTAATAATGTCGCTTGCCTGATGTACAAAAGGGAAGGGAATAAGTATAAAATTTTTTTGGTAAAAAGACAGAACGCGAAAGATGAACATTGGCAGCTACCACAGGGAGGAATTGATAAAAGCGAAAATTTATTTACCGCCGGCAAGAGAGAATTACGCGAAGAAGCCGGCACGGATAAATTCAAAGCGGTGATGGCCGAAAAAAATCTTCATAAATATACATTTGATAAAAAAATAAGCAAAGAGGAAAAACAAATGCACACGGGCTACAAAGGCCAAAAGCAAAGTTTGTTTATCGCCGAATTTTTGGGAAAAGATGAGGATATTAAAATTAATTTTTGGGATCATCTTGGTTGGAAGTGGGTTGACGCGGAGAAATTGGTTCGCGAAGTGTATTTTTTACGCCAACCCGCCGCGAAGATTTATTTGGAGAAGTTTAATACTGTCATTGCGAGCCCCGAAACTTCGGGGCGAAGCAATCTATAATATTTGGCGATTTGAACGAACAGCAAGCCATTAAAGATCGCCACGGCCTACGCCTGCCGGCAGACAGGCGCAGCCGAAGAATCTCGGAAAGCAAAATAAGCAGGTTTTATTTTATAGAAGGCGCTCAACGGTTTCACTGAGATCCCTGCCTGCCGGCAGGCAGACTTCGTTCCGAAGCTTCGGAACTCAGGATGACAAAAATAAATTATGTCCAACAAAATTACTAAAAAATATTTTAAATATTCAAGCGATAATAAAAATCTTGAAAAAAATATTAATCAAGTACTCTTAGAAACTAATTTTAAAATTGAAAAAGAAATTTTCCGCGGCGTTATTTACGATCAAAACAAAGTTGGCAGTATTATTTATAAGGGTAAATGGAAAAATAAAACCGCGATTCTGAAAATTCAATTTTTAAAAATTGAAATAGACGAAGTAGAAATTATTAAAAAATTTAATGGACTGAAAAAATTCAGAAATATCAGAGCGCCGCGATTATTTGATTATAAAAAATGGAACGCAAAAAGCGGATATGGTTATTTGATTACGGAATATATTGACGCCCCGCAAATTTACAATGCGCCATTGGCGACTGATAAACAAATCAAAACTTTTGTAAATTTTTATAAAAATTATAAAGAAAAAATTTCCGATAAGCCATTTTTACGTATCGCGCCGGATAAAAATATCTATAATCTCACCGAGCGGCGCGTTAACCATTGGCTAAAAATCGCCCAAGCCAAAAAGACGCTTGATAATCAAGACAAAATTTATTCGGATAAATTCTTAGCGCTCGCCAAAAAATATTCACCCAAGATTAAAATGCAATTTATGCATGGTCATCTGATGAGCCGCGATATTTACCAAATTAACAATGAAAAATTTGTCTTAATGTCCAATTTATTTTGGTCATATCGACCGGAGTATTACGACGCGGCATTTAATCTTTGGGCAGGAATCAAAAGCATTAGAGATTTAAAAATTAAATCGCAACAAGTGATTGAATACACGCAAAAATGGTGTAATGAGTACAAAAAACTTGATTTCATCAAAAAGGACTATGATTTTGAGAAAAAATTCAATATAATGATATTGGAGAGATGTATTGGCGCTTTGCTTGTTGATATTGACAATCAGGATTACGAAAATAAGCCAGCATTACACAAAAAACATTTAAAAACAATTTTTAGAAAATTATTTGATTATTATTTTTAGGGAAACTTAGTTTCGGGTACCCGAAACTAAGTTTCAACAAATACAGAATATGAAAAATATTCGTTTACGTTTTGCTCCCAGCCCTACCGGCTTTTTGCATATCGGCAGTTTGCGGACTGTCTTGTTTACTTACGCGATTGTAAAAAAAATGGAGGGAAAATTTATTCTGCGCATTGAAGACACGGATCAAAAAAGAGAAGTTGAAGGCGCGACTGAGGAATTAATTAAATCTTTGGAAAAATTTAATATTAATTTTGATGAAGGTCCGCACGTTGGCGGTGATTTTGGTCCCTACATCCAAACACAGAGATTGGAAATTTATAATAAACATTTAAAAGATTTATTGGCCAAGGGCGAAGCGTATCATTGTTTCTGCACGCCGGAAAGATTGGGAAAAATGCGCGCCGACCAAGCCGCCAACAAACAAGCGCCCAGATATGATCGCGCCTGCCGCGATCTGAGTCCGGAAATTGTGGAAGCAAAAATCAAAACCGGAGAAAAATTTGTTATTAGGCAAAAAATGCCATTGGATGGCGTTGTTAAAGTGTTTGATGAAATCCGCGGTGAAATAATTTACAAAGCCCAAGATTTAGACGACCATGTTTTAATTAAATCAGACGGCGTCCCTACTTATCAATTCGCGTCCGTCGTTGATGATCATGAGATGGAAATATCACACGTCACTCGGGCCGAAGAATGGATTCCGTCATTACCAAAAAATATTTTACTCTACCAATCTTTTGGTTGGGAGCCGCCAAAATTTATTCACTATCCCGCGGTCTTGAGCAAGAACGGCGGAAAATTAAGCAAGCGCGACGGCGACGTGGCGGTTGAAGATTATTTGAACAAAGGATATTTAGTGGAAGCGATAATAAATTTCTGCATTCTTCTCGGCTGGCATCCGAAAGATGACAACGAAATTTTATCCATGAGCGAAATAATTGAAAAATTTGACTACAAAGACATTCGTCCGAGCGGTTCAATTTTTGATGTTGAAAAACTTGATTATTTTAATGGCTATTACATTAGACAAAAGTCGTTGGATGAGCTCGCAGAATTGTGCAAGCCATATTTGGAGGAAAATTTAGCGAAGACATCAGACAAAAAACAACAGACAAAAGAATATTTAAAAAATGTCGTGCGGTTGGAGCAGGAAAGATTAAAAAAATTATCCGAAATAGGGGAGCGAACGGAATATTTTTTCACAGACAAACTGGAATACGACGCCAAGCTTTTGGTTTGGAAAAAATCAACTCCTGAACAGACAAAAGAAAATTTTGATCAAGTTTATAAAGTACTGGAAAAAATTCCAGATGATAGCTGGACAAACAACAGCATCGGCGATGCTCTGATGAGCCACATTCAAGCAGTCGGCGGCAAAAACGGCGATTATCTCTGGCCGATGCGCGCGGCGCTGACTGGACGTGAAGCCAGTCCCGGACCTTTTGATGTTGCTGAAGTATTAGGCAAAGAAAAAAGTTTGGAAAGAATCAAAGAGGGGTTGGAGAGGTTAAGTTAGTTTTGAATTTTGAAATAGATATTTTGGATCGGCAAAAAATTTAAAAACATATGGAAAAAAAATCTAAATTGGTTGTTTTAGGGCTTGTTGAAAATCAAAACCACGAATATTTGTTAAGCCAACGTTATGATCCTGACGTCCCTGAAGCACATTTAAAGTGGGATTTACCTGGTGGAACAAATGAATTTGGAGAAAGTTTGGAGGAAACGTTAGAACGAGAGATGTTAGAAGAAACGGGTCTAAAAATTGCAATAATTAAAATGTTTCCAAAAAGTATTTCTCACCTCTGGAATCATAAAGATTTTAAGCAACATGCTATTGTTGTTTGTTATTATTGTAAGATGCTAGATGTGACTCTCCACTTAAACGATCACAAGATTCAAGATCTGAAATGGGTTCAATTTTCAGAACTTGATATGTATGATTTTCTTCCGACAACCAAATGTTTTATTGAAATACTGGTTAAAAATAATTTTTTACCTTAGCAACCTCAATATGAAAAAAAAATATTTTTTCCGGATTACTGCTTGTTCTTGGTTTAATTAATTAAATATGGAAAAATCTAAAAATATTGAAACACCTCAATCGCCATCAGAAATAACAGTTGAATGGCTAAAAACAATACTTCCTCAAAAAATAAGCAACGAAATTATTTCCATAGAGGCGGATGAAAAATTTAGACCAAACGGACACTTGGGAAAAATTGAAAAAATTAATATTAATTATGCCGTCCAAAACCAAAATCCCGGATCGGTAATTATTAAATTTCAAAAATGTTCCAACCCGAAAAAAGAAGCGGAAATTTATCAGCTTTTGGAAAATGCTGGCGTTTCTTATATCCCGCATTTGTACGGAAAATTCGGCGAGGGAAATTTGGTTCTGGAAGATTTATCTTCAACTCATTCGGTGCAAGAAACTTTTACCATTGACCAGATCAGACAAGTACTTTCACTGCTTGCCGATCTTGATAGCAGATTTTGGGGCGATTCCAAAATTCCCAAGGATAATTTGAGCCATTTCGTCAATTCAATCAACATAAATTTTGAGAAGGGCTGGAATAAATTTAAGAATAGATGCGAAAAAGAATTGGGAGGGGAGATTGCCGACTTTGAATGGATGTGGAAAAATCGTGAAATTATCTCAAGCTATTACAATTCAAGTCCGACAACTATGTGCCACGGCGATGTAAACAGGTCTAATTTGCTTTTTCCCAACGACAAAAAAAATAAACCGATACTTATCGACTGGCAACTTTCCGGGCAAAAAGTGCTTCCGTTTGATCTTTCTTATTTTTTGGTAAAAGCGCTAACCGTGGAGCAGAGAAGGGAGTATGAAGAAAATTTACTTGAGGAATATTATAATTTGCTGCCTGAAAAAATAAAATCCAATTATTCTTACAGTGACTTCATTTTAGATTACAGAGCTTGCGCAACCAGATCCATGCTTAGCGCGGTCACGAAATTCGGACCAATCTTTGAAAATGATTTTAGTAATGAAGCGGCGGACAATTTATCAAAACGAGTTATTGAAGCCGTGAGAGATATTAAACCAATAGAAGCTATTCAAGAGTTAAGAAAATATAAAAAATTTTAAAAAATATTATGAAAATATACCCAAAACAATCAAAATCAGACAGGCAGACAGACGATTTTTATTTTGGCGATTATGGCGAAATACCGATTGGAGTTTCGTTTGTGACAATTGATAAGAATAATCAAGATGAAATGCAAGATAAACTGCATTATCATCTTAAATCAAAAGAATTTTACATTATTCTTGAAGGGGAGGGGATTCTGGAAGTGGAAAATAAAGAAATTATTTTAAATAGCAATTCAATGATCATGGTTGAGCCGAACGAGAAACATCGGATTGTCAAAGCGATAAAATTGCCGTTTAGTTTTATTGCCATTTCAACGGAAAAAAATAAAAATGATAAAATAATAATTGAAAAATAAAAATACATAGTTCATTTCAAGCGCAAGGAGTAAAAGGGGATAAAAAAAACGCTTTTTTTGAATTTTTTAGAAACGAGTGGTTTGTATTTATTCTTTTTTTTACGTTTCCAATAAGGGTGTTTTTCCCAGATGCCTGGGATGCAATGAAACAAAGGAGGCGGAAAAAAAGAATAAAAAAAAGAATAAAAAAATCCGGCCAACCATAGCAAAACACGCGCATGCCACAACATGCGCTTTTTTTATTTTTAAAATTATGTTATACTAAAATCATGAATAAACTAATTAAATTAATTAGCGCAATTTTTATTTTAAGCGTAATTTTAAACGTTAATAATTTTGCGTTGGGCCAAGATGAAGCGATAAATAACGAGGTTAAAGATCTGAATAGCGAAATTTCCGATAAAAGAAGCAGGCTTGAAGAACTGCAAAAAAAACAAAAAGACTATTCTTCGGCTATACAAAAAAAACAAAAAGAACAAGCCAATTTAAATAATCAGCTTTCCATCATTGAAGACCGTATTGCCAAATCCGAGATAGAGTTAGAAAGCGCGGAATTGGAAATTGACAAAACTAATTTGGAGATAAAAAAAACAAACTTAGAAATTGACACAAAAAATAGGGAAATTGAGCGAGAAAAAGAACATATTTCCAATGTTTTGCGCATTATTTACAAACAAGATCAGGTATCATCTCTGGAAATTTTATTAATGAACGATTCTTTGTCTGATTTTCTCAACGAAATGAAGTATTTGGAGGACGTCAATAGTGAAATATTAAATAGTGTTGAAAATTTAAAAGATTACAAAAAACAGCTTGAAGACCAAAAAATAAATCTAGATGAAAAAGGCAAAGAATTAGAAAAATTAAAAGCTGACTTAGAAAGCAAAAAAGACATGTTAGCCAGCGAAAGCGATAATAAAAATTACCTTTTGGAACAGTCGGAAAATTCCGAGAGTGAATACCAGCGCTTGCTGGCGCAAGCGAAAAAAGAGCAGCTTCAAGCGTCTAATGATATCGCTAATTTGGAAAAAACAGTCCGCGCCAAAATTGCCGACATCAATGATCAAAGGCTTGAATTTAACGACAATGGCTTGATTTGGCCTGTGCGAAAAAATACTATTACTTCGATTTTTCATGACCCTGACTATCCTTTTAAATATATTTTTGAACATCCGGCGGTTGATATTAAAGCCGGGCAGGGGACTGCCATAAAAGCAGCTGCTTCCGGCTATGTAGCACGCGCTAAAGATGCTGGCAAAGGTTATAGTTATATCATGCTTGTTCATGGCAATGGCATATCTACGGTTTATGGTCATGTTTCACAAATTTACGTAGCTGAAGATGAATATGTTGTTCAGGGCCAAACAATCGGTTTGAGCGGCGGCATGCCCGGAACCAGGGGAGCGGGACCTCTAACTACCGGGCCACATCTTCATTTTGAAGTTCGTGTTAACGGTATTCCTGCCAACCCTCTTGAATATTTGCCTTAATTATTACTCTTTATCCCTCTCCCTTCGGAGGGGGATTTATTTTTTATGGAACACGAAATCCTAGCGCAAAATATTTGCAATGAAGCATTAAAAATATTAAAAATGCCTCACTTGAAATTTCGCCCAATGGCGAGAAGAGGATTAGTCAACACGAAAAAAAGTTACATAATAGGACGAACAAATCTGAAAACCGGCTTGATTACTATTGATATTTGGACGCCTAAGAAACAAGAAGCAAAAAAAATTTCCAGCATCCTATCCATACTCTGCCATGAAATAGCTCATCACCAAAAGCCTCCGTACCGGCAAAAATACAAAGGCCACCTTATCATCAGGCGGCATTATCCGAAGTTTTATAGACAAGTGAAGAAGAATATATTGAGACTAAAAAACAATAAGGAGATGGGGGAATACTTTGTATAGTAATAGAGTTTTTTTAAAATTTACAACTTAGCTAATAAAAAAGGAGAAGTCTGTGAGTCTTCTCCTGTGGACAAATTTTTATCTGTAATCTTGTTAAACCCTTTCAAGGTTTTCAAGATTCCACTCCCTCCTTTCCAAACGTCCTTTGTTTTTACCACTTACAATTCTGACACGAACATATACGGACCGTTTAGTATCATGCGAGAAATGACGCGGGTATATTTTAGCCGATATTAGCTCCCCGATGAGACCCGAGCGTGCATTCTTCACTTTCATTCCGCCACGCAGATCTGCCTCTTTGAGTTTGGCCATCTTTCCCTCCGTTTTTTGGGGTTAGTTTTTTAACTTCTTACCGCTATGTAGATTCTTATGAATGTCGCGGAGTTGCTTATTAGTAACGTGAGTATAAATTTGCGTAGTTGCAATATTCCTGTGACCAAGAAATTCTTGCACCAAGCGCAAATCTACGCCGTTAGACAGTAGATCTGTGGCAAATGAGTGGCGAAGGGTATGCGGAGTAGCCATTACCGGCAAACCGCCAATTTTGACGTATTTTTTGACAATATCTTCAACGCTTTTAGGTGTTAGACGTCTAGAAGCGGCGGTTTTACCGGTACCTGGCTTATAATTTATAAACAACGCTTCATCTAGATCGCCACGGCCGTCTAAATATTTTCTCAACCATTCAATCGCGCGCTCGGAAAAATAAACCGTGCGAACCTTTTGCCCTTTGCCAATCACGGAAATCTCCAAATCTTTAATGCCGGTTTTTATTTTTAACTGCTCGCGATTCAAAGCAACCAGTTCAGCCACGCGCAATCCGGTAGAAAATAAAGTTTCTAGAAGCGCTCGATCCCTTAAACCAATCTTGGTTTTTATATCCGGGGTCAGAAGCAGGCGTTCAACCTGGTCTAAATTTAAAAATTTAACTTCTTTATCGGCCTTGTCCTTGGCTAATTTGATTTTAGAAGGCGACAAAGTGGCAATATCTTTTTCTACAAAAAATTCCAGCAAGCTGCGTAGAGCAATCAAGTAATAATTCTGTGTAGATTTTTTTAATGATTTTTTTGTTCGCGGATCAACATGGCGAGATAAAAAAACACGATACTTCCAAACGTGATCGCTGGTCAAGTCTTTAGGCTTCAGTTTATCCAACTTGTTGTCCCTCAACCAGCTAAAGAATCTCTGCAAAAAACGAGTATAATTTTCCTGAGTTTTAGAGCTCAAGCCTTTTTCAATTTCGGAATAATCCAAAAAGTCGGTTAAGTATTGAATTATTGTTTTATTTTTTGTCATAATATTATTATATCACAAATTTATCAAAATATGGCCTCTTATAGAGAAGGATAAAAAGGGGAGGGAAAAAGAGAGGTATAAATAGATAATGGTCTGACAAAGCAATAAACTGATATTTGAATTAATAAAATTTATTTTAATACTTTTAATTCTATTTAATTTAACAAAATTAAATATTAAAGTTTTAAAGACTGTCGGCAATCCATAGGGGAGAAACAAAAAAACAGCCGAAATGGCTGAATTTTTGTTATACTATACTTCGCATAATGTAGATTAATTAACGTATAATATGCATTCAATTAACGCTTAAAGCTAATTTGTATTTACTGAATAACTAGACCCATAACATGTAACTCGGGAAAAAATAATAACAATATTTTTAACAGAACTAAAAATATTCCAACAATCAAAACGCAAAATAAAATAATCGCAAGAACAAAAATAACTTTAAACATTTTTTCTGCTGATGGTCCGCTGCTCATATTTATTTATGTCTTTCACGAAATAAGCGCAAATTAAACGCTTTATCTCGTAAAATGGCTTTAATTTACTTAAAATATATAATATTTTGCTAATTTTAGCTAAAATTGAATAATTTAACGATAATATACCCTTTCTTTAAACCTTAGATCAATATACTTCAGATTTTTAAAATTATTTTCTAATTTTTCTTTTCTGAGAATCACTAATCTGTCTAACTGTGATTTTATATCTTCCTGCGAATTAAAATATATTTCCGGTCCATTATTTATTTTAATTTTAACAGTATTTACGTTTTGGTCAATTATAAATTTTTCAATCGTTTCATTTATCGGGTTAATTTTCTGAAACTCATTGAATAAATAAGTTATAGCGACAATATCAGTATTATTCAAATCAATTTTATTATTATTTATTTTTGAACCACCCTGGTTATAAACTATCGGGTATTCCCCTACTTTTATTTCCAAAGAATTTATCTCATTAATTATATTCCCTTCGCTATCAATATTGTAATATTTATCCCCCTCATTCCAAATTAAAATTATTATTTTTTCTTCCACCTTTATAACAATTGACCTTTTAATCAAATTTTTATGCGCGGAAACATTTTTAAAATTATATTGCGCGGCTAAATCGTTTGCCAATTTATTGGTGTTAAAAACAAAAATATTATCCTGAGGCATTATAGCGTATCGTCTTTCACCAACCTGGCTCCATGCAATATTTAAAATCTCATCGGAGTTAACTCTTAATAAGCTATTATTTATTGATATACTTTTTATTGAAAGAAAATTAGAAAAAAATAAAAAATAAAAAATAAAAATCGCCAATAGCAAAATTAAAAAAAATATTAATTTTATTTTTACAGAAAATTTTGGCAAAGAACTGGCGAATTTGGTTTTTTTGTTATGAAAAAAAGGATTTTCAAACCTCTTCCCTCTCTTATTTACTCTTCCGGACTGAGTAAAAAACTTTTTTTCTTTAAAATTATTCCCTCTTTGAAACATATTTTATTTAATATTAGATAAAATATCAATATTACTTTATATTTCCTTCAATTAATTTATCCAAAAATTCACCAAATTCCATGCCAGCGGCCTTGGCGGCCTGAGGCGCGAGCGATGTGGCGGTCATGCCGGGAATGGTGTTTATTTCCAAAAAATAAAGCTGATTATCATCTTCCGACCAAATAAAATCAGCGCGCGCCAAGTCCTTGCAGTCAATAGCTTCATAGGCGTTGATCGCGTCTTTTTGAATCTTATTTTTTATCTCATCGGGAATATTCGCCGGGCAAACCTCTTCGCTCCCTCCTATTTCGTATTTTGCTTTATAATCAAACCAACCGGAAACCTTGGGAATAATTTCAACAACCGGCAAGGCCTGCGGCGGGTTGTTTCCCATCACAGCTACGGTTAGTTCCCTGCCTTTGACAAATTTTTCTAGAATCAAAGACTGGTCGTGCTGAAATCCCAACTCAATCCCATCTTCCAATTCTTCTTTGGTTTTGGCGATTGACATTCCCACCGAAGAGCCAAGCTCAATCGGCTTGATGACGATCGGTAAAGATAATTTTTTTATAATTTCATCGGAATCAAATTTTTTATTTTTATTGACGACAAAATCCGGCGCGGTTGCCACTCCTTTATTTTTGACAATTATTTTTGTCTTATATTTATTCATCGCCAAGGCGCCCGCCAAACAGCCGGAAAAAACATAAGGAACATTAAGCCAATCAAGCATGCCTTGCAATTTTCCATCTTCGCCGAACGGGCCATGAAGCGCCGGAAAAATAACATCAAACTTTTTTTCCAAACAATCCAAAAAAAATTGCTTTAAATCAGTTTTTGGATCATAGCGAAAAATTTCGTATTTATTTTTATCCAAAGCGTCATAAATTTTATCTCCGGTTTTTAATGACACCTCCCTTTCGCCGGAAATGCCGCCGGATAACAAAGCTATTTTAATTTTTGACATATTTTTTAAGCTAACGATAAAGCATCGTGTTTGCAGGCGTTAACACACGCGCCACAATTCACGCATTTGCTATTATCAATTTCTACCAACTCTTTTCTAGTGATTGCGCCAACCGGGCAAGCTTCGGCGCAGCCAACACAAGCTCCGCCGCAAGAACAACTAGTGCATTTACCATCTTTCCAACAACATTTTTCGTAATTTATTGTTATTGACATAATTTTGACATTATTTATTAAAAGGAATAAATTTATTGATATACACACGTCTATTTTCTTGAACCTTCACGACAAGGAGAAACTAATGCCTAGACTGCCGAATGATTTAAGGCTGTGTGGGTTTGGGCAATATAAACCGTGTCCGTTTGCTCATGGCCCAATGCCCAAAGAGACGGCAGAACAAGGATGTTTGGCGGGAACTAGGACTGGAGCTGAAATTTTACAACAGTTCCCTGAATTGGCAAAAATATGGGCGAAAAAATGCCCGGAAAGCAGAATCACAATCCCGCTATCGCGGTGGGAAAAAACTCTTTCGGCGATTTACCGTCGTTTGCCCATATTATGGGGCGTCGGTTAAAAAGCCGTCAAAGCACTTTTGAGCGACCCTGAATTTCCAAGGTCGTTTTTTTTATTTTTTTATTTTTATTTGACTATTATTTCCCGGCATCCATTTACGTAAAACTTCCGGAATCACTACGCTGCCATCGGCCTGCTGGAAATTTTCCAGAATTGCAATTAAAAATCTCGGACTGGGAATTGCAGTATTATTTAACATGTAGACAAATTCATTTTTACCTTCTTTTGTTTTATATTTAACGTTCAGTCTTCTGGCTTGCCAATCCAAGAAATTTGACGCCGATCCGGTTTCTCCGTAGCCATCGCGACTCGGAATCCACGCTTCCATGTCAAACATTTTATATTTTCCAGCGCTCATATCGCCAGTACAAATTTGCAATACGCGGTAAGGCAATTTTAATTCCTCATGCATTTCTTTTGAGATATTCAACATTTCCAATTGCATTTTGTCAGATGCTTCAATATTGGCCGGCATCAATATCACCTGTTCAACTTTCATAAATTCATGCACGCGATAAAGGCCTTTTGTGTCCTTGCCATAGCTGCCGATTTCACTGCGATAACATGGCGAAAATCCGCACATTTTCAAAGGTAAATTTTCCTCTTTCAAAATCTCACCGGAATAATAAGCGAGTAGCGAAGGTTCAGCCGTGCCGATCAAAAATTTATTTTCTTTTTTTACGGCGCCGTCAGCTTCAACTTCGGCATTTTCAATTTTATAAATTTCATCAATTTCTGAATTGTAATGTTTACCGGAAAAATACCCCGAACCAAACAGAGCAAACTCTTTTACTAACGTTGGCGGGATCATCGGCGTGAATCCTTTGGAAATTAATTTTTCCAACGCGAACATCATTAAAGCCAATTGCAGTGATGCCGCTTCATTTTTTAAGTAATATCCGCGATAGCCACTCACCTTCACTCCCCTCTCAAAATCTATCAAGTCCAAATCGCGCGCCAATTCAACGTGTGATTTTGGCGTAAACTCAAACTTTGTCGGCTCTCCCCATTTATAAATTTCCACATTTTCACTTTCATCTTTGCCAATTGGTACATCGGTCGCCGGAATGGTTGGCACTTTTACCATTAAATCAAAATATTCTCCGTCAATTTTTTCCAATGCCGGTTCCAATTTGCTTATTTCTTCTTTTATTTTTTTACCCTCTTCAATTTGCTCATCAGACGGCTTTTTTCCCTTGGCTGATTCAGCCAGCTCGTTACGGCGCGCACGTAAATTCTCAATCTCCGCCTGTGCTTCCCTCTTTTCCTCATCCAATGCCATCAGTCTATCAATATCTATTTTAATATTTTTATTTTTTGCCGCCTCCTTTATTTTTTTCGCATTATCACGGATAAATTTTATGTCTAACATATTGTAAAAATTAAATAATTTAAAAAATTAAAAATAAATCAAATCCCCCTTGGGGGATGAGGATAATTTTATAAAATTATAATACTTTATTATTTCCATAATTTATAAATTTTACAATTTTTTCTGTCTAACAAACTTTTTAAAGTAAAATTATTAACTATCATCAAAGTTAAACTATTAATTTCCGCCTCGCAATATAAATTTTTTCCTATCTCTTTTTTAGCTTCTTTTATTTTTTCATCGGTTAAATGGCGACCAATGGTAACGTGCGGTTTAAATTTCTTTTCATAATCCTTATATTCTGGCAAAACATAATCGCCATATTTTGCTAAATTTTTGCTGATCACTTTTTGCAACTTTAATAATTCTGGATTTTTGTCAGCTTTAACCATTATACACCAACCACGCGAAGATTTATTGCTCGTCCATAGCTTTGAAAAACCTAATTTTATAGACCTAAAATTTTTAGCAATAATTTTAATATCCTCTTTTAAATTGTTAATATCTTTTTCTTTTACTTTTGTTCCGTTTTTTAACGATATATGAAATTTGAACGGTTTATCATATTTTTTTCTAAAACCGTCAAACCAATCAGGTTTTTTTGTTAATTTGAATTCCACAATAACATTAAAATATTTCATAATCACTAAAAATATTTTCTGATTTTTTCCAAATCTCCGTTAAGAATAATTGGTTGCATAGCTTTTATTTCATCAGAATAATTTAATATAGGAATTTGATTTAATAAAAAAAATTTTTATTCAAAATATGGGCGAAACCAATTTCCAAAAAAGTATTTCCGCCAATATAATTGCTTATTCCGTTTTTATCATAATTAACAACCAATATGCCATCACACTCTTTTATTACATTAAAATACCTTCTAATTACGTCGTCTTGAATTTTTCTTAAATGAGCATCATTATCAAACTTCTCTTTGTTGTAATCTTCCATGCTTAATTCTCCATTTAAAATTTTTTGAGCCGTTAAGGGCATTTCAACTTCATAACCGATTTTTACCAATTCATCCGATATTTTTTTGATTTCTTGAACAAAATTAATACTGCCGCAGATAACAATTTTCATAAATTTATAAACCCAGTTGGTCGCTGATGCCGCGCAAAGATTCTAAGCCAATATGCAAAAATTCCTCCAAACTCAAACCGACTTGCTCGCACTCCTTGATGATTTCCCGATTGCAGTTGGCGGCAAATTTTTTATTTTTAAATTTCTTTTTTAATGATTCTAATTTTAGCAAAGCTAATTTTTTCTCCGGTTGCACCAACGTGCTGGCAACAATCAGGCCCGTGGCGGTTTCGGCGGCGGCTAGACAATGTTCCAATAATCCTTCGCGTTTTTTATCTTTTAATTCTTCCGGGCCATAAAATTTCCCCTCTCCCCATCCTTGCCCATAGCAATGCGATTGGATTGTTTTGATTAAGAAATCACTGCCGCCGGCATTTTTTAAGATTTCCACGGCTTTAAGACAATGATTTTTGGTGTCATCTTTGGTTAGTTCCCAATCAATATAATGAAGCAAGCCGATAATTGCCCACTCTTCTTCATTTTCATTAAAATGGCGCGCCAAAGCTCGCATGATCGCTTCAGTTTCAAGATAATGAAGATTATTTATTCTGTCTTTAGTATATTCAGCCACTAACTCCTTAGCTTTGTTGTAGTTTATACCTAAATTTTCCATAAACTTGCTACACGTTATATGTTATGCGTTACGCGATTTTGGCTTCATCAAGGGAAAGATCTGGCACTCGCGCATGGATTTGTCGGATAAAAAGGCAAAAACACGTTCACTGAGGCCAAAACCGCAGGTTGGCGGCATTCCATATTCCAGCGCTTCTACGAATTCGTGATCAAACATCTGCGCTTCTTCATCTCCAGCTTCGCGTAATTTTTGTTGTTCGGCAAATCTCGCGGCCTGGTCAAGCGGATCATTAAGTTCGCTATAACCGTTGCCAAGTTCGGATCCGGCAATAATCGGATGAAATTTCTGTGTTAATCTAGGGTTGCCTTCAATGCGCTTAGCAAGCGGCGCCACTTCCACTGGAATACCAACCAAGAAACCCGGACCGGCGATTTGCTTGCGGCAAAATTTCCAGAGATTATCAATCGCTCTCGTAATATTAAATCCCTTTTTGTCATATTCCACCTTCAATTCTTTTAATTTCTTTTCAATTTCCTCAATATCGGCGGTTAAAATATCCACTCCAGTCATTTTCTTTATCGTTTCGGCATAATCATAGCGCTCCCATTTTTTCCCCAAGTCAATTTCCCAGTCACGAATTTTAAATTTTAGCGTGCCAAAAGTTTTTTCCGCGACATATTTAAATAATTCTTCGGTTAATTTCATACCTTTTTCAAAATCAGCATAAGCCCAATAGAACTCCATCTGCGTGTAATCCTGCAAATGCTCGGCATCCATGCCTTCGTTCCTAAATTGGCGGCCAATCTCAAAAGTTTTGTCATAACCCGCCACCATTAATTTCTTTTGCCACAATTCACCCATGGAAATGCGCAAATAAACGTCCAAGTCCAGCGCGTTGTGATGCGTGATAAACGGTCGGGCATCAGCGCCGCCGGTTGTTACTTCAAGAACCGGCGTTTCTACTTCCAAAAATCCTTTGGCAACCAAAAATTCGCGGACTGCTTGCCAAAACTTCGCTTTCTTCACAAACATCTCGCGCGTCTCGTCATTGAATAAAATATCTAGATATCTTTTGCGCAGTTTATCTTCTTCATCCTGAATGCCGTGCCACTTGTCCGGCAATGACCGAATGGCTTTGGTTAATAATTTCCATGTTTTGGCATTAATGCTTTTTTCGCCTTTGTGCGTGACAAAGCACTCCCCCTTTATCTCCACAAAATCTCCGATATCAACTAGTTTGGAAATTATTTTAAAATCTTCTTGTCCAATATCTTTTTTGGAAATCGCAATTTGAATTTTCCCCGTCCCATCTTCCAGATGCGCGAATATTAAATTGCCCATGACGCGAATGGTGCGTAAACGCCCAGCCACGCAAATTAAGGCCTTCTCCCCTTCCAGCTTCTCAAATTCAGCCAAAACTTCGGCAACTGTGCGGTCGCGGTCGGTTTTTGCCGGAAATGGATCAATATTTAATTTTTTGAGTTCGTCTATTTTTTTAATTCGCTCATCTCGTTCGCTTATTTTCTCCATATTTTTAGCTAATTTATTATTAACAATGTGATTATATTTTAAGATATTTTAAAGATAAAGTCAAAGAAAACTAAAGAAACTCAGTTTCCAATTGGAAACTGAGTTTCTTTTTATATTTGCACAATTCTTTTGTCATTCCGGACGCAAAGCGATCCGGAATCCAGGAGAGAGCCGTACCTGCGAAAAAATTCTTACGAAGATTATTTGATGATTTTGCCGTTGGCTCATTGATTCCCGCCTTCGCTCGCCTCGCTGGAGCTATGGCGAAGCGGGCGGGAATGACAAAAATTTTTGAGATCAAAAAAACCGCGTTTAAGCGGTTTTTAATATTTGATAATAAAAAAATTTTTACTCAATCTTCACAATTTTATATTCCACTTCTCCTCTTGGCGTATTAACCTTAACTTTATCGCCTTTCTTCTTGCCAAGGAAAGCTAAACCCAAAGGAGATTCATTGGAAATTTTTCCTTGCGCGGGATCAACCTCGTTGAAGCTGACAATGGTAAATTCTTTTTTGCCATTGCCATTTTCCACGGTAATTTTTGAGCCCATTGATACCTCATTTTTACTGTGCTCACTTTCAACAATCGTTACATTCTTAAGTATGGCTGTTAGTTCCCCAATTCTGCCATCATTAAAAGCCTGGGCGTCTTTGGCGTCATGATATTCGGCATTTTCGCTCAAATCGCCTAATTCCTTGGCGGTTTCAATTCTTTCGGCAATTTCCTTTCTTTTTACATTAAGTAAATATTCAAGCTCATTTTTTAATTTTTCGTATCCCTCTTTTGTAATTATTTGGTCTGGCATATTTTTAAAAAAATTTTTTTAACATAATAACTAATATACAATAAAATAAAAAATCATGCAAGGGGCATGATTAATTTTTTTTAAATTGTTTTATTTTTGGCTAAAATTTAATAATTTATCTCTTTATAATTATTTATCGCCATGCTTGTCAATATCAAAAATCCGATGCCTAACGGATGATTTAAATAAGGCGTAAAAAAGTGGATAACTGCCAAAGATAAAATTCCCACGCCCAAACCGATTGATATTTTGCTATTTATTTTCATGGATTTCCAAAATATTTTTGCAATCAGAAATAAATAACAAGCCATGCCGAGAAAACCAATTTTTATCCAAATATCCAGCCAGCCCCATTCAAAAGCATAAGTGGTGTACAAACCATTGGCATTATTCGCCAAAGCGCGCGGATCAAAAGTTTTGTAAGTAGCGGTCGCGCCAAATCCTTCGCCTAGAAGCGGCGCTTTTTTAATTTCCCCCCAAAGCACGGGCAAAAGATTCCAGCGCGATGACACGGCGGCCTCGCCCTCAAACTGGCTGGCTCGTCCCGCCAGCAAATCAAGCGCCGAAGCCCCGGACAGAGGCGCCGGAATGGGAAATTTTAAAATACCAACAATCAAAATCAAACTCAAAATCAAAGATGAAATTATTATCATGAAATATCTTAATAATTTTCGCCACTGTCTTTTCCAAATTAAATAAATTCCGAAAACCGATAAACCCGTGGCCAAGCCAAGCCAAAAACTGCGCGAAAGACAAATGATGACTGCAGTCAAGTTGAAAGTTAAAAGTAGAAAGTATAAAGCTTGTCCGCCGATGAGGCGGGTGGTTTCTTTTTTATTTTCTGCCAAAAGCCAAGGCAAAAACAAAAATATCGCTAACAAATTATAAATTTGCGATTGAATAAATATGCGGAAAAAACCGTATTGCACAAAAGTGATTTCACCAACCAAAGTGTTGCGAATCCAACTATAAAGTAAATTCGCGGTCTGCGGCAAATCGTGGGAAAAAATAAAAAATAAAAATAAAGTCTCAAACCCAAGCCACAAAGTTGCAGCAACAAAAATTTCCAAAATCCTTTTCCAATCATCTTTTGATTTAATTGCGGTAAATATTGGTAAAACCGCTAAAATATACAACCAATTATTAAAATCTGAATAAATATTAGAGAGAGCGTTATGACGCGCAAAAGCATTGATCACTCCCAAAAATAATAAAAATATAAAAATATAAAAATATAAAAATTTGCGGTTGCAAAAATTGGGAATTTGTATTTTAAAATTTGGAATTTGTTTAAAAAACCATACCAACATTAATATGGACCAAATCGCGATGCGAATGGATAAAACAAAATGTCCAAACGAAAAATAAAATAAATATCCCTTGGAACCGATAAAAAGTTCCGCCAATAGAATAAAAACTCCCCAACGCAAATCTTTGATGGTTAAAAGCAAAGTGGCCAAACAGATTATAACAAAAACGATTTGTCTAACTTCGGGAAATTTAAAACCCAAGAAAGAAATAATCTCTAAAAAAAATATTACTGAAAAAATTGTTAAAATGTTTTTATAAGATTTATTCATATCACCTACGCCCAACCATAAATGGATTGGACTATATTTCTGCAAGCCCCATTAATGGGGCTTTTTTAGCGAGTAGCCCAATCCATTTATGGTTGGGTGAATCAAATCATTAAAATTTTATACTATCCCCTACTTTAATATTATTTTTGTCCGCAAAACCACCGTTAACTTCCAGAACATAATTTACCGTATTGCCGCTTGAATAAATATTCTTTGGCATGATACCTTCGGGTGGCAAATTTTTATCTATCTTTATTATTTTATCATCGCTAATCCAAATTATATCCAGAGGAAATTTCATCCGGCGCATCGCAAAACTTTGTGTGGCTTTCCAGGGAAAAACAAAAAACATACCGCAATCTGCGCAGAGGTCCTCCCGATCGCTTAAACCGCGATAACGCGAATACGGATTATCGACAATTTCCACTTTAATCTTCGCATCGTTAATTTCCACTTCGTTAATTTTTGAAGCGGTTTTACGCGGGAAAAACAAAATTATGGCAACAACAATCACAATCACTAATAAAATTATAAAATATTTTGTCATAAATTATGTTTCTTTTTCACAATCTCAACCGCCTGATTATATTTTTTTACGGCCTTAAGCCAGGGAAAAAATTTGTAGGCAAAACTTGGCAGCCAGGAGCTGATTGTGCCGCCAGGCTTAAGAGTAAACAGAATTTCATTAACCCAAACGCCAACATGGTTTTCCTCGAGCATTGTTAAATACAAATCCCAATCCTGAAATTTTCTGATTGATTCGTCCCAGCCGGTTTTTGGAAAATGCTCTCGCCTGATTAAAGACATGGTGTGAATACACGGGCCGGCTTTTAATCTTTCTACGCTAAATTCATCAACCGCAAATAGCTTTCTGCCCCAAACAAAGCTTGGATAAGCATAGCTTGCTTCCGGATGATTTTTTAATGCTTCACGTAATTTTTCCAAAGCACTTGGCTCCAATACCGAATCGGCATCGCAAAAAAACAAATATTCGCCGCGCGATTCTCTAAACCCCTTATTTCTGGCGCTTGGTGGTCCCTGATTTTCTTGATTAAAAACATTTACGGATTGAGTATATTCAAATTTTTCCAAAATACTGCCGATTCTTTTATCAAAATCGTCGGTTGAGCCGTCGTTAACAATAATAATTTCAAAATCCTTGAAAGTTTGCTTAAAAATTGAATCTAAACAATTTCCTATTTTATCTGCCATGTTATAAATTGGAATTATTATTGAAATCATAAAATAAATTAAAAATTAAGACTTTATTTTTGAATAAAATTATAAATATTTCTAACGTGGTCTTTCCAATTAAAATCTTTTATCGCCCGTTCTTTCCCTTGTTCTCCTATTTTCTTTCGCAAGTCTTGATCCAGCGCCAATTTACTTATCGCCTCTTTTATTTCCAAAATATTTTCCGGATTAACCAGTATTCCGCTAACGCCATCAAATATCGCCTCGGCTACGCCGCCGCTACGACCGGCGATCACCGGTTTGCCGGCCAGATTCGCTTCCAGATAAACTATACCAAAGCCGTCAAAATTTCCCGCCTCTTCCCGCGTCGGCTGAACAAAAACATCACAAAGATCCAGCCAAGCCCATTTTTCTTCATCGGAAATCGCACCCAGAAAATAAACATTTTTTTGCGAGCCCGCTAATTTTCTTAGAAATTCTTCATCCGGCCCGCTGCCCGCGATACAATAAACTAAATTGGAAATTTTTTTTGAAATTTCCGGCATCGCCTCCAATACCTTATCAATTCCCTTTCGTTTTATCAAACGCCCAATACTGAACAAAACAATTTTATTTTCCAAATTATATTTATTTTTTATTTGTATTACGCGTTCCGCGTCACGCCCTAAACTCCTTTCCACTCCCGGGCAAACCACAATGTTTTTTCCTTTTAACTTCGCGCCCAATTCCATGAAGATGCTTTGCGTAAATTCGCTATTGCAAATTATATGTTCGGCATTTTCTAAAATTTTTTTGGCTAACCATTTTTTTCTCCAGTTTTTTCGCGTGTAAGCGATATCGGTCCCATGCAAAATGATGCCGTATTTAATTTTTGAAAACTTTGCGAGCAAAAATGCCGCGGTTCCGAGCGGTAAAATATTCCCCACTATTACATATTCTATTTTATTTTTTTTGACTTCATCTCGCAACCGCCAAATCGCCGGTAACCATTTTAGAAGCGGTAATTTATTATTGATTAATTTACCATCATTATTATCCAAAACAAAAATATTCTCGCTTTCCGGCCAGTTAATAATTAAATTTTTATAATATTCCGCTACCCCGCCCTTGAACGGCGGATACTCCAATGTAAAAAGCAATGTTTTCATTTATTTTATACTGTTTGTTTTTTAAACGACTTATAAACACTTAAAATATCTTCTTTTTTAAAACCTCCTAAAATATATACTAACAAAAAATATATTATTCCACCCAAAATAACCAGAAAGACGATATTGATAAACGGCTTTAAATAAAATACCGCAAAAGCCATTACCACGGCCGCAAATAATGATTTTAAAAATACTAAAAATATTTTTTTTGACCTCAGGCTAATAATCTTTGGCACCCAATATATCCCCAGTGCAAACATTAAAAAATTAGTAACTAACACGGTGATGCTCGCGCCGACTGATTGCATTTTGGGAATTAACAACAAATTTAAAAACACACTAATCATAGCTACAATCACCATGTTGATTGTATTAACTTTTTGTTTGTCGCAAGCGTTAAGCAGAGCGCCGATCGCAAAATTAACAAACATAAATACCAAGGCCGAAATGGTAATAATCATTGGCGTTATTGCTTCGCTATAACCGGATTTAAAAAGTAAAATTATTTTGTCAGCCAAAACAATCGTCCCGGCAGTAATCGGAATGGAAATAATCATTAAATAATTCATCGCGCGTTCAAATGAAACAGCTAATTGCGCTTTGTTATTCATCCAATATGAACTCATAGCCGGATATAACGAAGCGGTAAATGCCATGGGCAAAAACTGCAAAGCAAAAATAATTTTAAATGGCACCTGATAAATTCCCACTTCTCTGTCGCCGGCCAAAATTGACAAAAGCACGGAATCAAAATAAGTATACCCGCGCTGGAAGATAGCATAAAGAGCAAAAGGAGCGGTTAATAGTAAAATATAGCGCATTATTTTTCTATTAAATAACAGTTTAATTTTTATTTGCCATTTTTTTCTGATTAAAATATAGGAATATAAAAAATTAAAAAAACTGGCAAAAACCAGGGATAACATTAGCCAGTGCAAACCCAAATTTAATTTTAAAATCACTAACCCTGATGTTAATACTATTATCTGAAAAATAACTGAAGAGATGCTTTCCCAAAAAAGATTATGATAACCGCGCGCCACGGCGAAAAAACTAGCGGTAAAAGTGTCCAAAACCATACAAAACATTGATAAATATACCAGATGCCGAGTAATTTCCGGATAATCCATTAAATTAATCAGTGAAATTACCGCCAAGGACACCAAAACTGCTAACAAAAACTTTATACCGACAACACCACTAACTAAATTATTAATTTTATTTTTATCTTCTTGAGCGCCATTTTCCCGCGCAATTTCGCGAGTTAAGACATTGGTCTGACCAATATCAATAAGGATTGAAAAAATCGTCGTGAAAGAAATGGCAAAATAATATTTACCCAAATCTTCCGGTCCCAAAACACGCGCAATAATTATAAAATAACTAAAAGAAATGATTTTTTGCAAAATCAAGGCAAAAGTAAAATAGCTTGTGTTTTTGGCTACATTTGCAATTTTATTCATGCTATAATTATAGCATAAAATATATTAAAGCAAACTATGGACACTTTTATTTTAGTGCTAATAATTATAGCAATCGTGACGGGAATTTTTATGGTTGTATATTTATTTTTTTGGTCATGGACAGTGATTACGCTGTTTAAAACCAAAGTTCCTTTTGCAAGAACCCCAGAAGACAACATTAAGCGTATTTTCAATGAGATTAACCTGCCGAAAAATTCCCTAATTTATGATTTGGGGTGCGGCGACGGTCGGGTTTTATTTTTAGCAGAAAAATATGGATACAAATCTATAGGATACGAATTGTCTTTATATCCTTATTTAAAAGCAAAAATAAAAAAATTCTTAATTCATAGCCAAGTTGAAATTTATCAAAAAAACTTTTTAAAAGCAGATTTGAACAAGGCGGATGCGATCTTTATTTTTCTGACAAAAAAAGGCATTGCTGATTTAAGCCAAAAATTAAAAAACGAGCTAAAATCTGGAACAATAATTATTTCCTATGGTTTTACATTGCCTAGCTGGAAAATAGACAAAATTATAGACACGAAACCTAGCAAATTTTATCTATACAAAAAATAAAAACGAAAAATTGACCAATTTAATAGTTTGTGTTAGTATCTTATTATACCCACAAAACTTAACAATTACGTGGTTTTTTTATAACAAAATAACTAACTTTTTATGAAAAAAGATATTCATCCAAAATATTACAATGACGCAAAAGTATCATGCGCTTGCGGAAATACTTTTACAACCGGCTCAACAATGCCTGAAATCAAAACAGAGCTTTGTTCAGCTTGCCATCCTTTCTATACAGGTAAGCAGAAATTAGTAGATACTGCCAGACGTGTGGAAAAATTCCAAGCGAAAATGGAAGCGCAAAAATCAACTGCCAAAACAAGAACCGGCAAGAAGATTAAACGCGCTGCTCGAGCTACGAAAAAAGCTGCAAAAAAAGACGAAAAATAGCTTTAAAAAAACAATTGCCTTTGTTTGTGTTATAATTGATTTAGGGCAATTGTTTTTTTATTTACTAAACTAAAAAATATGTACGATGATATTAAAGAAAAATTTAAAAATTTGGAAGACAAGCTAAGCAATCCGGAAATTGTTAATAACCCCGAAAAATTAAAATCCGTTTCCCGAGAACATGCCAACCTCAAAGAATTAATTGAGATGATTTTGAATTTGGAAAAAACAGAAAAAAATATCAAAGAAAACGAGGAAGTAATCGCCAAGGAAAACGACAGTGAGATAAAAACGATGGCGAGCGAAGAAATAATCCAGCTAAAAAATCAGGCGGAAAATTTAAAAAACAAAATTGAAGAAGAACTGCATCCTGCCGATCCAAATGACAAAAAAAATGTAATTGTAGAAATTCGCGCCGGCACCGGCGGCGACGAATCCGCGCTTTTTACCGCCGAACTCTTTCGTCTTTATTCCCGCTTTGCCGAAAGAATGGGCTGGAAAATTAATATCTATAATTCCAGCCGGATTGGCATAGGAGGTTTCAAAGAAGTAATATTTTCCGTAGAAGGAAAAAACGTATATGGGAGTTTAAAATTTGAAGCTGGAACACATCGCGTTCAACGTGTGCCGGAAACTGAAAAAGCCGGACGTATTCATACTTCCGCAGTAACCGTAGCTGTATTACCCGAAGCCGAAGAAGTTGAGCTGGAAATCAAGCCGCAAGATATTAGAATTGATACCTACGCCGCCTCCGGACCGGGCGGACAATGCGTAAACACCACTAATTCCGCGGTGCGCATTACGCATTTGCCCACAGGCGTCGTGGTTCAATGCCAAGACCAAAAAGATCAACATCAAAACAAAGCCAAAGCAATGTTAATTCTTCGCTCTAGAATTCTCCAAAAATTAGAAGAGGAAAAAAACGCCAAAGAATCTGCGGAAAGAAAATCGCAAATCGGCTCCGGCGACCGCAGTGAAAAAATTAGAACCTACAACTTCCCGCAAGATAGAATTACCGATCATCGCATAAAAATGAATTGGCATTCTATTGAAAGAGTAATGGACGGCGATATTGGAGAAATTATTGAAGAACTAAAAAAAGCAGAAAAAGCTTTAAGAAAATAAGCTTATTTTATGACTGCAAAAGAAACATTAATTAATGCTGTTCTAAAATTAAATAATACCAAAATAAAAAATCCGCACTATGAAGCGGAAATTTTATTATCGCACATTTTAAATAAACCAAGAGAATATATTTTGACTCATTCGGAAAAAAAATTATCGCTAAAACAAATTTCCAAATTTAACCGATTAGTCAAAAAACGAAGTAAGGGCGAGCCAACCGCCTATTTAATCGGTTATAAATATTTTTACGGTAACAAATATTTAGTAAACAAAAATGTTTTGATACCGCGTCCGGAAACTGAATTATTAATTGACGAAACTGCACATCTCGCTTCTCATATCTCGCGTCGCTTAAATCTTATTGATATTGGCACGGGCTCAGGTAATATTATTATTTCATTAGCGAAAAAATTTAGTTCCGGGCACCCGAAAATAAGTTTCAATTTCTTTGGTCTAGATATCTCTCTGAATGCTTTAAGGATCGCAAAACAAAACGCTAAATTAAACAAAGTCCAAAATAAAATAAAATTTATCCAAGGCAATTTATTAAAACCAATTCTTGATAATCCTAAATATCTTAACAATTCTAAAAATCCTAACGATCTTATAATTATCGCTAACCTTCCCTATTTGACACCTGAACAAATTAAAAAATCTGCTTCAATAAAATACGAACCAAAATTAGCTTTACAGGCCGGAAGTGATGGTCTTAAATATTATTACAAACTATTCCAACAAATTAAAAAATTACAATCTTTATATGCTGTGCGTTATATTTTATGTGAAATAGATCCTGGGCAAAATACTAAAATAAAAAAACTGATTAAAAAAGAATTACCGCACGCAAAATTAAAAATAAAAAAAGACCTCGCGGGTCTAAACCGATTAGTTATATTAGAATTTTAAAATTCAACCGCAGCCAAAGTATCTGCTACTTCAATCCATGTTGCTCCGGCATTAAACTCAAATTCTTCGCCGGTATTTTTGTAATATCGGGTGCGGCTGGAAACCGAAGTTTTTTCCCAAGTGCCATTTTGACAAACTCCATCAAGACAAACCATCACTTCGCCCTTTCCTATTGTCTCTAAATGCAATCTCAATTTTTCGTCAACTACCTCCGATTTAACTGCCTGAATAATTAAATTTTTTGCTTCTACTGGCTTCTCAGTTAAATCGCTCCGCTCATAAACATTATTATCACTATTATACTCCCAATTGGCAGCATAGCCAGAATTATATTTTACCGTTATTTTATTATTCAAATTTTGAGAATCTACTGGCGCTTCGTCTTTATATTTCCAGGAAAAAAATTCCTTGGCCATTGTTTTATTTTCCTCAATTTTCTTTTTTATTAAAGCGGATGAGGTCAAGAGGTTGTGCGGCGCTTTTAGGCTTTTCTCTCGCCAAAAATAAGCCGTGTTATAATACTCGTCTAAATCGTTGACTTGATATTTTGTTATGAGAGCCAAAGCTTCTGGACTTCCACCGCAATGCAAAAATATCGCTCCGTATTCGTTAATCCAATCAAGAAAATAAGGACGGGCGCTTCTAATCGGACCAATTTTTTCTACATCTTTGTCTTCGCTAAAAATTGCTAAAAATCTGGTAGTCACTCCCTCCACCTCAGCTTCATATACGAGACTGGCTTTATCCAGGCCGTAAAGAGGCCTAGCGGTAGGAAAATTATCAATGACAGCTGCATAAAGTACGGGGTTTGTTTCCTCGCTTATTATGCCGTCAATCATTCTGCGAACGCAATTTTCACAGATATCTTTTTTCTCTTGAATTTCTGTTGCATTGCTTATATTATCATTTTGAAAAAAATTATAAAATTTTGATAAATAAACACCGCCGCCAGCAATTACAATGATAAACAAAAAAATGGAAATATAACAAAATAATTTCCATTTTCTCGTGGAATAATTAATAATTTTATTTTTGAGCACGTCTTTATTCATTCCCTCCAATTTATCTAAACTATTTTTTCGCGGCTGGAGTTTTTTCTTCGGATTTTCCACCGGCTTTTTCTTCCACGTTTTCGCTACCCCCTGCCGTTGCTTCAGCAGCTGGAGCTTCAACTTTTGTTTCCTCAATCTCTTGCTCTACGATATTAGCCACGATGTCATCAATATTATGGTGCAAAACCTTCAAGCCAGTCGGTATGTTTAAATTACTAATTTTAATGATATCCTCCTGAGTATTCAAAGAAGAAATATCAACATTAATATGGTCTATCAAATCGCCCGGCAAACATTCAACCTCCAAATTATCGATGTTTTTTACTAAAATTAATCCTAAATCTTTAACAGCCTTTGATTCGCCTGTAAAATGTAACGGTATTTCAGTCGTAATCGTCTTGGTCATATCAATCTGATAAAAATCTGCATGAGTAAGATTATTTTTAATAACATCTCTTTGAACATCTTTAATAATAATTTTTACCGGAGCGTCTTGATCTATCTTTAACTCTACTAAATTAGACACGCCCGCTTCCTTGTATATTTTTTCAAAATCAAGTTTTTTTATTTTTAAATGTCGATTTTTCGCTCCCGGACCATACAAAACTGCGGGTAGATAATCTTTTTTATCAACCTTTTGCAATTTCCCTTCTTTTTCTTGTCTCGCCTCTGCGCTCAATGAAATATTCTTTGCCATATTTTATTAATTAATAACTATTGGCCGAAAAACCAATAGTTATTTATTCTATATTAATTAATTAATTAATAATTTACTCTTGATCTAATTATTACGCTTTCAACTATCCCCAAAAGGATAAAATTTGAAATAATTGAACTGCCACCATAGCTTAGAAATGGCAATGAAATGCCTACGACAGGCAAGATCCCCAGGTTCATACCAATATTAATAAACATTTCCAGAAAAATCAAGCCCAAAAAGCTAATTATAAAAAAAATGCCAAAATCATTATTGATTCTCTTGATATTAATTATTATTCTATAAAAAATAAGTGAAAAAAAGAAAAAGACAAGTAACACGCCAAAAAGCCCTAATTCCTCAGCAACTACAGCAAAAATAAAGTCATTTTGGGCTTCGGGAAGAAATTTTAACTGCGACTGCGATCCAAATCCCAATCCCCTGCCCGTTAAACCGCCGGAGCCAACCGCAATCATGGCTTGTGCTACGTTGTAATCCTGTTTTAAATTATTAAACACCGGGCTCACGAAACTTAATATTCTCTCTTTTTGATAATCTTTAAAACCGAATGACCATGCGGGTATTAAAATCAAAACAAATAATAAAATAATTGCTAAAAAATATTTCTTTTTAAAACCGACTATCAAAAGCATCCCCAGCCAAATAGAAACTAATATTAAAGCCGAGCCAAAATCCGGCTGAAGCAAAACTAAAAAAACAAAAATTAAACTTAATAATCCGGAAAAAATTAATTGCTTAAGCGGCCTTATTTTAGCAGAACTGCTAGAAAAATATTTTGCTAAAAAAATAATTAAAATTATTTTTATAAATTCAACCGGCTGAAGATTAAATCCGCCCAAAGAAAACCAGCCTCGCGTTCCACGCACAGTATTACCGAAGATAAGTACACCTAAAAGCGCAAAAAATCCGATAAAAAATAAATATTTATTATTATTAGCCAGCCAGTGATAATCCAGGAATGCAAATGTAAAAAATAATAAAATCCCTAATAAAATAAAAAAAGCTTGCTTTTTAAAATTTATTAGGGTGATATTTTCCTGCCCCAACGCAATGCTATAAATCTCAACTAAACCTAATGCGGCTAACAAAATTGCGGAAAAAAACAATATCCAATCAAAATTTTTTATTTGTTTTATATTTCTATCAATCATTAATTATTCCTTATTTCTCTTCGCCTACTCCGCCTTCAAATTTCATATAAATATCATCACGCGAAATATTGAGATCGGGATTAATTTGAATATTGCCGGCGTAACTGAAATTGCTCGGCCAATTAACGGTAATCTTCCTCGTTTCTCCAGATTTCAATTCGCTAACTATCAAACGGTCAACCCCGACTACAATATTACCGCTGGAAAGTATAATGTTCAAAGGTAAAGCAACGTAATTATAGGCAGTTTTATTGTTAATTGTAAATTCTAAAATATTTATTCCCACGCCTTCCGATACCGTGCCTAACTTTGCCGAACCAAAGCTAATATTTTCAAATGATACATTTAAATGTTCGGAATAAAAATTATTCCAATCCGGTATTTGATGTTTATTTACTCTTTCCCATGAGAGTGATTTAAGAGTGAAAATAACACTATTTGCCGAATTCGGCTTGGCTAAAGCCATAATATATTTAGTTTCTTGAGGCAGGGCAAAATTATTTGCGCATTCAATTTCTTCTTGGGGAGAAACAAAACAATATGAAAAATTAGCAATAAAATCTGGATTTGGATTTTCTAGTTTGACAAAATAATCATATTTACCGCTTCCATTTCTTAAAACATTCACCGAAGATACAGCCAAATTTTGAGCAGCTAAGGATAAAAGATATTCATGACTAACTAATTTTGGCTCAGTAATATCTCTCAAAAGCCTTTCGTCTTCAATTACGCCTTTATACCAATAATAACCCAAGCCGTAGATACTATACCCCCAAGTTAACACTGAAAAAATAAGCAAAAAAATAATTATACCCTTTTTTATTTTTTCCCGGTGTTCAATATACCAAAGGCCAGCTTCCAATTCTTTTGTTGATACGCCGCTAATATCTTTGTATCCCTCTACTTTTTTTTCTATATCATTTAATTCATTTTCCGCCCCCTTATTGTTCTCCTTGTTTTCCATATTTATATATTCAAAAATTATAATTATATTTTAACATATTTTTTACTTTAAAAAAAGGTATGAATTTATGTACATTTTTCCCTTGTCAATTACTTAACAATTTGCTAAAATATGATTACTTATAGCCTTGGGTATCGGGCTAAATTTTAATTTATAAACATAATATAAATATTGTATGGTTGCTAAAAAAATAACTAATAATAAAGAAAAAAAATCAGATTACTACGGCGCTGAATCAATCACCGTTCTTGAAGGTCTGGATCCGGTACGCAAAAGACCGGGCATGTACATCGGCTCAACTTCCAGCACCGGACTTCACCATTTAATTTGGGAAGTTGTTGATAACAGTATTGACGAAGCAATGGCCGGTCATGCGAACGAAGTCAGTGTTGCTTTGCTTCCTGATGGCATGGTTGAAGTGATTGATAATGGCCGCGGTATTCCTGTCGAAAGGCATAAAGTAACAGGTTTGTCTGCCCTGGAAACCGTTTTGACCAAATTGCACGCGGGTGGAAAATTTGGTGGCGAAGGAAGCGGCTATAAAGTATCCGGAGGTCTGCATGGCGTCGGCGTTTCAGTTGTTAATGCTCTGAGCGAATATCTGCGCGCCGAAGTGCATCGTGATGGCAAAATCTGGATGCAAGAATATAAATATGGCAAACCGATAAAAAAAATTAAACCAATCGGCAGTTCAAAAAGAACCGGCACGACAATAATTTTTAAGCCTGATTCCACAATTTTTACTGAACTAGAATTTAGCTGGGGAAAAATATTAGATCGTATCCGCCAACAAGCTTATCTCACCAAAGGCATAACGATGATAGTAAAAGACAATCGCAACGATCACCGGGAAAAAAATTATAAATTTCATTTTGAAGGCGGAATAAAATCATACATCAAAGCGATTAACCAAAATAAAACCGTAAAAAATGAAACTATTTTTTATGTTGAAAAGGAAATTGCCGATTCAAAAGTTGAAATCGCCCTGCAATACAATGACGAATTTAACGAAATAGTTCTACCTTTTGCTAATAACATCCATAATCCCGAAGGCGGTACGCATATAGTCGGTTTTAGAACATCTCTGACTAGAACTCTGAATTCGTACGCCAGAAACCACAATTTGCTAAAAGAAAAAGATGAAAATTTAACCGGTGATGATGTTAGAGAAGGTCTCAATGCTATCGTTAGTGTTAAACTAACCGATCCGCAATTTGAGGGCCAAACTAAAGGAAAATTGGGAAACGCGGAAATGAAAACTTACGTTGAACAAATTTTTGGCGATGCTTTTCAAATATTTTTAGAAGAACACCCAAGAGAAGCTGAGGCAATAATTGGCAAGTGCGTGTTATCAGCACAAGCAAGAATCGCGGCGAGAACTGCCCGAGCTACGATTCTACGCAAAGGCGCATTGGAAGGAATGACTCTACCGGGAAAACTTGCTGATTGCTCCAGCCGTAAGGCCGAGGAATGCGAACTATTTATCGTTGAGGGTGATTCGGCCGGCGGCTCAGCCAAACAAGGAAGGGACAGAAAATTCCAAGCAATATTACCGTTACGCGGTAAAATTCTAAACGTAGAAAGAGCCAGACTTGATAAAATGCTAGCAAATAATGAAGTAAAAAATTTAGTAATCGCTTTGGGTACAAATATTGATGAGCAATTTGATCTGGAAAAACTTCGCTATCACCGAATTATTATTATGACCGATGCTGATGTTGACGGCGCGCATATTCGCACTCTTCTTTTAACTTTATTTTTTAGACATTTTAACCCGCTAGTACTAAACGGAAATCTTTACATCGCACAACCGCCTCTTTACCAAATCAAAAAAGGAACTACCGCGCGATGGGCATTTTCTGACGAAGAAAAATTAAAAATAGTTAAAGAATTTGGCGGCGATTCGGCAGAGATTGAAGAAGTAAAAGAAAATGACGAAGAAGAAAATAAAACCGAAGTTGAAGAAGCAATTGCGGAAATAGCGGAAGCTAAAAAAACATCTACAAAAATTAATATTCAACGCTACAAAGGTCTCGGCGAAATGAACCCAGAACAACTTTGGGAAACAACTATGAACCCGGAAACACGTATTATGCAACAAGTTACGGTTGAAGACGCAGCTTTGGCTGACAAAGTATTTGATATGCTGATGGGCGGAGATGTCGCGCCCCGCAAGCACTTTATCCAGACGCATGCCAAAAAAGTTGAAAATCTAGATATATAAAAAAATTAATTAAATAAAAATATCCCAAAAAGTCGGGATATTTTTATTTTTATAATTATATTAAACTTTCTCCTGTCATTTCCTTCGGTTGCTCCAAATTTAAAATTTTTAAAATTGTAGGGGAAATATCCGCCAATGCTCCTTCTGGCTCCAAAAGACTTAAATCATGCCCCGGAGCTTCTTCAAAACCGATATTTTTCCCTTCAAATTCTTTACTGACAATAATAAACGGCACCGGACTATTGCTGTGGCCTTTCTCATAAACCTCTGTCTGCATATTTAACATTGATTCCGCATTTCCATGGTCAGATGTAATAATTATTGTTCCATTTTTAATTAAAACTAAATTTACTAATTTCTCCAAACATTTATCCAGACATTCAATGGCTTTAATTACCGCCTTTACGTCTCCGGCATGCGCCACCATATCGGGATTTGCATAATTAACCGCGATAAAATCGTAATAATTCTTTTCTATCTGTTTAAGTAACTCCTCGGTAATTTTTAATGCGGACATCTCTGGCTTTAAATCGTAGCTAGATACAATCGGTGAAGGAACTAATATGTCGTCCTCGCCAGCAAACTTTTTGTCCTCCCCGCCATTAAAAAAATAAGTGACATGGGCATATTTTTCCGTCTCGGCAATATGCAATTGTTTCAAACCCGCGTTAGCAATAACCTCGCTGATTGAATTTTTAAAATACTCGGGAGGAAAAGCAACACTGACCGCCAAATCTTTTTCATACTCCGTAAAACTGATAAAAAATAAATTTTTAAAAATTTTTGAACTTTTTACTTTGTCGGGAAACAAAAATGCTTTAGTTAATTGCCTGGCGCGATCGGGACGAAAATTGAAAAAAATTACCGAATCATTATCACCTACCTTGGTTATACTTTCTCCATACTTTGCAGCTACCAATGAAGAAATTTCTTCGTCATAAATTTTGTTTTGATAGCACTGGCTGATAGCGTCATTAATATTTTCAACTTTTTTACCTTCACCATTAACAATAGCTTCATAAACCATAGCCGTTCGCTCCCAGTGATTATCGCGATCCATGGCATAAAATCTTCCGGAAACCGTTGCAATTATACCGATTCCAATTTTTTCCAACTCATCTTTTATCTTATTAATTAATTCCAATCCTCTTTGATTATTAATATCCAAACCGTCAAGAAACAAATGGAGATAAACTTCTTTGATTTTGTTTGTTTTCGCCAGTTTCAACAAAGCAAACAAATGCTCGGTAGAAGCATGCTTATTAGCATCGGAAATTAACCCCAGAAGATGCAAATTTGAGTTATTCTCTTTAACATTTTTTATCGCGCTTTTTAAAACCGGATTCCTAAAAAAACTTTTATCTTTGATAGATTTATTTATTCGTAATAAATCTTCAGTAACTATCCTGCCCAAGCCGATATTCATATGACCTACCTCGCTATTACCTGGCTGACTATCCGGCAATCCCACGGCACTACCGGCTGCTTTTAGCGTAGCGGCAGGATAATTAGCAATTAACTTATTAAAAAACGGCGTTTCCGCCTGAGTAATTGCATTACCGCTATAATTTTGCTTCACTCCCCATCCGTCTAAAATAATCAGAAGCAAAGGTTTGGGGGGCAAAATATTTAAATCTTTATCCATAAAAAAATAATAAATTATCTTATTAAACTCCTACCCGTTATTTCTTTCGTTTTTTTTCTATTTAGCAAATCCAATATAGTTGGCATAATATCGCCTAAATTTCCACCTTTACGTAATTTAATATTCGGCTCTAAATTTTTTCCGACGATAATAAATGGAACGGAGTTAACCGAATGTTTTGTATCAACTTCTCCGGTTTCCAGATTTATCATTTCTTCAATATTGCCGTGATCGGCTGTTACCAAAACCGTACCGCCAATTCTCAAATAAGCCCTAACAATATCTCCCAAATAATGATCCACGGCTTCACAACATTTAATTCCCGCCTCCAAATTGCCGGTGTGTGCCACCATGTCTGGAGCGGCGAAATTTAAAACCGTAAAATCGTATTTCCATTTTTTTTCTATTTTATTCAAATTTTTAATCACCTTAATAGATAATTCCTTGGTTCTCATTGCTGGTGTTTCATCATACGATTTTACATCCGGCGAAGGAATCATTTGCTGTTCCTCGCCATTAACCCTGCCGGAATAGCCGCCGTTGAAAAAATAAGTAACATGGGCGTATTTTTCTGTCTCGGCAATATAAAGCTGAGTTAAATCTGATAATACCATAGGCAGGGTATTTTTCAAGTCTAAACTCGGAAATGCGGAAAGAATAGAATCTAGGTCAGGACCAAAATCAGTCATAGCAACAAAAAATAAATTTTTTAATACCTTTTTTCTTTTAAATGCTGCGGGGTTATCTTTATTAAAATCTTTTTGCACAAAAACTTTGGAAAGCTGGCGAGCCCGATCAGACCGCAAATTAAAAAAAATGACGCTGTCATTATCATTAATCCTCGGGCATTGTTTTAATTTGCTATTTAAAATAATATGCGGCTCAAGAAATTCATCGCTCTCCCCCTGATTATAACTTTTGGTAATAGCTTCTTCGGCGCTCTTGGCGGTTTTACCTTCGCCCATAACTAAGGCATTGTAAGCTTTCTCAGTTCTAATCCACTTTTTCTTTCTATCCATAGCATAAAAACGCCCCATAACCGTAGCAATGCATTCGCCATTTTTAAATGATTTACGCAAATCCTGCACTAATTTTAAAGAAGCATATTTTCCCGAATCACGGCCATCGGTAAAAAGATGCAAATACACATTTTTTATATCATTCCTTTTGGCAAATTCTAACAAGGCAAGCAAATGATCGGGATCGCTATGCGGACTCTGGCCGTTAGAAAGCATCCCCATAATATGAAGATTTGATTTATTTTTTTCAACATGTTTAACCGCTTCAAGAAAAGCGGTATTTTTAAAAAATATCCCGTCAGTGATGCTTTTGCTAATACGCACTTCATCTTGTTCCACTACTCTTCCCGCGCCAATGTTCATATGTCCGGCTTCACTATTTCCGACTTGATTATCCGGCAGACCGACACACTCGCCATGAGCACAAAGCAATGTATTTGGATATTTTTTTAAAAGCCCGTTCATAGTCGGTGTTTTTGCTAAAGTTACCGCATTTCCTTTGTTGGGCGGCGCAATCCCCCAGCCGTCAAGAATGACGAGAACTAAGGGTAGTATATTTTTTCCTTTCGGTTTATTTTTCATAAATATTTTTTAAATTTTCTTCAATTTCCATCAAGCGATTATATTTTGCCAATCTCTCGCCACGCGATAATGATCCGGCTTTTATATAATCCGCGCCCACCGCCACCGCCAGATCAGCGATAAAATCATCGCAAGTTTCGCCGCTCCGATGTGAAATCATAATTTTATAATTATGCTTCTGCGCCAATTTTATGCATTCAATTGTTTCGGTTAAAGTTCCAATTTGATTAGGTTTGATTAAAATTGAATTGGCGACTTTTTCTTTTAACCCTTGGCGAAAACGTTCGGTGTTGGTGGTAAACAAATCGTCGCCGATGAGCATAATTTCTTTGCCCAATTCGCGAGTTAATTCTTTCCAGCCATCCCAATCATCTTCCGCCACACCATCCTCAATAGAGATTATCGGAAATTTTCTCAACCATTCATTATACAAACCAACCAAAGTATTGGCGGTAAAATTTGCTTGATCCAATTTAAAAATATATTTTTTGGTTTCCGGATTATAAAGAGTTGAAGAGCCAACATCAATGCCAATGCCCAAATCTTTTCCCGGATTGTAGCCGGCGTTTAAAATCGCCGCCATGATAAATTCCAGCGCTTGAATACTTGAAGACAAATCAGGCGCGTAGCCGCCTTCGTTGCCGACATCCGTGTCAAATCCGCCGCGCTTCAAAACCTTTCCTAATTCATGAAAAATTTCCGAACCCATTCTCACCTTCTCGGAAAAACTGATATTTTTTGTGGGAATAATTAGAAATTCCTGAAAATCAAGATTGGTATCAGCGTGTTTCCCGCCGTTAAAAATGTTAAAAGCAGGAATCGGTAATTTAAAACTTTCAGTTGAAAAATGAAAGTTTTTAGCGATATATTTATATAATTCAAGATTGATAGCTATAGCGCCGGCTCGAGCACAAGCTAATGAAACCGAAAGAATCGCGTTGGCGCCTAAATTTCTTTTATTTTTAGAGCCGTCATAATCAATCATTGCTCGATCAATTTTTTCTTGTTCATTAATATCAAAATTTATCAATTTTTTAGCGATAATTTCATTGACATTTTTTATCGCTTTAAACACGCCCATTCCGCCATAACGACCCAAGTCACCATCCCGAAGCTCCAAAGCTTCATACGAGCCCGTAGAGGCCCCGGAGGGCACACTGGCTTTAGCAACCATACCATTATCCAGCTCTATTTTTGTTTCAATTGTCGGATTACCGCGCGAATCAAGAATTTCCCGCGCCGTTATATTTTTAATTTTTGGCATACTTTATTATTGTTATATAAAAATTTAAACGGACAAAATTCTGACAAACTTTCAACTTTATGAACTTTATAACTTTTAACTACAATATTTCATATTCTACAATCGCATTGATTATTATCTCGGTGCTTCCGGCTTCAACTTGCGGCGCTGGCACTGCAACAGAACTCATTGCTTTTTCCGCCCCCATTCCATAATCGCGATAAATTGACGATGGTTCATTTATTGACTCGCTAAAACTGATAATTTTCCCCAATTTTACTCCGGCAATCTTTGCCAGTGCTTCCGCTTTTTCTTTAGCCGCTTTAATTGCCAATTCCCGCGCTTGTTGTTTTAAATTTTCCGGATTATCAATTTCAAAAGCCAAACTGCCAACTTGATTTAAATCCAGTTGTCCGGCCGAATCTAAAATACTGCTAACCTTATCTATCTCGCGAACTTTTATACTGACGTTCTGGCTTACTTGATAACCGCGTAAAGTTTGCCTATTATTGCTCCAGTCATATTGCGGATATATATTATAATTAGTGGTTTGAATATCTTTTGCATCAATTTTAAAATCTTTTTTTAGTTTATCAATCAACGCGTTCATTTTGTCGGTATTATCTTTCTGCGCTTCGGCAACAGTTTTCTTTTCTATATTATATCCTAATTGAATTTTCGCTATATCAGGCACGCCCACTACCTTGCCTTCACCGGTAATTGTAATTGAATGTCTCTGCTCGGCTGAAATGCCAATATAGTCATAAGTTTTCATAGCGTTTCTGCTCAAGACGCCCAAATAAATCACGCCGGCAACCGCTAAAATGCCGAGTAAAATTGAGATGATTTTGTGTTGTTGCATAGTTTTAAAAAATTAAATAAATTATAAATTTAAAATATATTTCTAAGACAAATTATTTTACTATGTCTTCCAACCCCGGCATTTTTTCGCCGCCCAAATATGCAAGCATTGCTCCGCCGGCAGTTGAAACCCAGTCAATTTCATCTTCCGCTTTGGCTAATTTCAAAGATTCAATTGTTTCTCCTCCGCCAACTACGCCATAAGCTTTTCCGCGAGAACGACTGGAAACATAATTCGCAATCGCGATCGTTCCATGTTTAAAATGTATATTTTCAAACATTCCCATTGGCCCATTCCAGATTATTGTTTGCGCCTTTTTTATAAAATGCGAAAATAATCTGATTGTTTCCGGTCCGATATCTAAAATTATATCATTTTTTTCAATATCGTTTATTTTTTTAACTTTTACTATTTTACCTTGAAAATCTTGGCTAATTACCGCATCAACCGGTAAAATTATATTTTTATAGCTTAATTTTTTCGCAATATCAATACTTTCTTTGTCGGCCATGGATTTTCCAACCTGGAATCCGCGAGCGGCGAGAAAATTATTTGCCATAACCCCGCCGATCAACAGACGAAATGATTTTTTGCCAAGATTTTTAATCAATGGCAATTTGGTGGCGATTTTCGCTCCGCCCAATATTGTAATTAACGGCTGTTTCGGATACAAAACCTTGTCTAAGCTATTTACTTCTTTTTCTAACAATAAACCAGCGTAAGCGGGCAAATATTTTTTTATTGCGCTTAAAGAAGCGTGATTTCTGTGACTGACTGCAAAGGCATCATTAACGTAAACATCCGCGAGACGAGCTAACTCGCGAGCAAATTGCGGATTGTTTTCTTCTTCGCCGCTATGCCGACGCACATCTTCTAGCATTAATATTTCTCCGGGTTTTAATCTGCGAGCTTCTCCTTGCGCCTTCTCTCCGATACAATCGTTGATATATTTAACTTCGCGATTTAACAATTTGCTCAGTCTTTGGGCGATTATTTTAGTGGAGCTCTTTTCTCTTTTTTTCATTTTTCGCTTATCTTTTTTCGTATCAGAAAGATGGGTCAAAATTACAACTTTACATTTATAACGCAAAAGATAACGAATAGTCGGCAATGAAGAAATTATTTTATAATCATCTTGAATTTTTCCCCCGCTTACCGGAACATTAAAATCTGACCGCAGTAATACGGTTTTTTTACTAATATTTTTAGCTTTATTCAACGCTCTAATTTTATTATTACCTTCTGCTATTAGCATGGCATTATTATAACATTTTTTTTGAATAAAAAAAAGAATAATCCGACTTCTCGGATTATTCTTTTTATTTTAACTCCATTTTAATTGGAAATTTTGCCTAATTCTATTGCTGCCTCCTGGCTCTTGCCTTCTCTGGAAAATATCAAATTAATCTTATCGCCGGCTAAATAATTCTGCATTAAATCAAATAGTCTGACATCTTTGTTCATTTCAACATTGTCAAAAGAAATGATTATATCACCTTCTTTTAAACCGGCCTTATCGGCGGAACTATTTTTTACTACGCTGGCGCCAGAAGAATTCTTATAAATCAAAATTCCTTTTTCATAATTCTTGTTGGCCGTAACCAAGTCCGTAAGTTCTATGTAGTTAATTCCCAAGCTTGCCCGTCTAATTTCCTTATATTTAAGCAAACTGTTTATCGCCGCCCGAAAACTTTCGGTTGCGATTATTTCTCCATTTTTATTTATTAAGCCAATTAAATTACCGCTTAAATTAAATATTGGGGAACCATAAAAAAATTTTTCCAAAGAATCAGCTAAAATAATTTTTTCTACAAAATAATCGCTGGATTTAATTAAGTCAGAATCTTCACGGCCAACAACAGAAGTCGCCATGCTATTATTTCCCCAACCGACAGCCAAGGCGATTTGTCCGATATTATTTTCGTTTTTATCAACAAATTTGCTTATGCTCAAATCACGCGCATCCTGCGCATGTATAAAATAAAATTTGGTTAACGGATCTTCAATTATCTTGTCAATATTGTATATTTTTTTGTCTTCCGCGATGATTACGTAATTATCAGGATTTTTATCAGCAGAAAACGGCATGGCAACTACCCAGCCATCGCTGGTTATTACCAAACCCTGGCCGATATTACCATTAATTTGATAAAAATTTTCCGGGTTAAATTTCTGATCAGTCGCCTCCTTTTTTTTGCTATATATTCCTACAATACTTTCATTAACCGAATTTATTGTTTCAACTATTTTGGTGTCTTGTTCAACCACCACTTTTTTCGCGCCACTGATAATCAATTGATTTGGATTTTTCGCTTCCGGAAGGGTTACGTCTCCCCAAAAAGGCATCTCATAAAGCCAATCGGCAAAATACGTTCTGGTAATAATTTGGCTAGCTATACCACCAAACAAACCAAGAACTACAGAAATAATGATAATATAAAATAAATTTTTTTTCATATTTATTACATCCACCTTGACGTTAATATTATTAATAAGATACAAACGAAACCAAAAATTAAATATTTTTTTAAATTACTTGTGTTTAAATTTTTTTCTATACGCAATTTTGTCAAATTTATTAACAAATAATAAGAAATGGCCAAAACTAACCCGATTACATTATAGTTCTGAGGCAAAAACGATAGCGACCAGAGTAATTCTGATAATATCAAAGTATTAATTAAAATATAAAACAAATTTGGCTTAAAAGCAATGGCATTTATTTTAAAATCTTCGTTAATAATCAAAAATATAATAGGCAAAGAAATCAAAGCCAAGAGCCAAGTCGGTGTATTTAGGAAGGATTGCAAACCAAAAATAAATGAAAAAAAGTAAAAAGCCAATAAAAAATTGCCAAAAGCGGAAATATTTTTAAAAACATCGGGAAAATAATCTTCTTTTTTTATAATAATAAAGTAAAGGTGTTTTAAATATAAATACACAAAGCCGGCGGCCGCGAAAACAATCAATTGAATTACTAAATTGCTGGTAATCAGAATAAGATAAAGCGCGGAGGAAATAATAAATAAATTAGGAAAAATAAAATAACCAAGCCAGATTTTTTTGTTTTCACTAAACGCCGCGAATTGCCTAATTATATAAACTATAATTAAAATTAATAAAATTAGCAAATAATAAAAAGATTTTGGAAAAAAAATAAAAATCTCAAATATTGCAAGAGTAACAATCGGGGCTAACAAAGTTAATAAGCGCGGATTTTTAAAAATATTCATATTATTTTTTAAGCCAAGGGTATTTAGACATTTGTTCGTTTATTTTTTCAATATTAAAATTTTTTTCTTTTTCATCACCTCGCGTTATCGCATCTTCAATTTTATTCAAAGATAAAAAAATAGCCAAATGCAAATCTTTCAGATCTCCGGGCACTTTTAGCCCAAGGAGCTCATTTTTTAATTTCTCAATATTTTCTATATTTAAAGTATTATTTTCCCGATAAACTAAATATTCATTAATAATATCGGATAAATTATTTTGATAATTTCTTTCAATATTTGCCGTTTTGTAATCAATATAATTTTTAGAAAATTTCTCTTTTACCTGAACTCCAAATTTGCAGAATAAAAAAATAAGTAGCAATAAAATAATTGCCGCTAACAAAGGGAAAAAATATTTTTTATATTTTTGGATTAATATCCGCATAGTTAATTCCCAAAATTAGCCGAATCAATTTCCACCCAATCATTGGCCGTTTCGTCCCATTTATAAGTTAACAATTGATGGCTTTTTTCAGCATCGCTATAAATATAGTCAATTTTCGTTTCCGAACCGATTCGGTTAGAATAAGTAGTTTTTTTATCAAGCACCACTGGTTTGGCGATAAATTCCAGACGCATTTTGCCCATCGGTCCGTTAAAGATAATATATTCAATATCAATACCGCCTTCTTCGTCCAAGTGCTCTTTGTCATATTCCAATACTTCAAATTTATCTTTGACATTTCCGACTATGCTTTGCCATTTTTCTGGAGTCATAAATATTAAATTAATAATAAGCTGCTTTTGTTTCCAAATTGCGTTTGCGATTTTTGGCAACATCCTCGCTAATTAAACCCTCTTCTAATAATTTATCAATGCATTTATTCATGGTGATCATTCCTTCTTTTTGACTTGTCTGAATTACGCTATAAATCTGGCTGAATTGATTCCGCCTGATCAAATTGGCAACGGCATTATTATTTATAAGTATTTCTCGCGCCGCAATCATGCCACCGCCGATTTTTGACATTAATTCCTGCGCAATTACCGCCCGAAGCGTAGAGGCGAGCTGATAAAGAATCTGCTGTTGTTGATGAGCGGGAAAAACATCAACAATTCTCGCGATTGTTTCCGGAGCGGTAGAAGTATGCAGAGTGGATAATACCAAATGACCGGTTTCTGCGGCTGTCAGCGCGGCGGAAATAGTTTCCAAATCGCGCATCTCGCCCACCATAATAACATTTGGATCCTGGCGCAAAGTATATTTTAACGCAGAAGCGAACGAATTGGTATCAATCCCCAGTTCTCTTTGCTCAATAATACTTTGCTCTTCTTTAAATAAAAATTCAATCGGATCTTCAATCGTAATTATATGCGCGCGCCGTTCTTTATTAATTATATTAATCATTGAAGCCAGAGTTGTTGATTTACCCGAACCGGAAGGCCCAGTAACTAAGATAAGCCCATCCTTCAAATGAGTCAAATTATAAATAGTCTCGTTAAAATTTAATGATTTCGGCTCAGGAACGTCAGTCGGAACAAAACGCGCCGATAAACCAAGCTTGCCTTCTTGGTAATGTAAATTCACACGAAAACGAGCACTAAAAAATTCCTGAGAAAAATCTAATTCTTTTTTTTTCTTAAAATTTTCCCAAACTTCTTTATTAATCAATTTACGGACTGACTCTTCCAGATCTTTATCTTTTATTTTGTCATGATTTAATTTCACTAATTCTCCGTCCACGCGAAGCGCCGCCTCGCAACCGGCCACTAAATGCAAGTCAGACGCTTTTTTGTCAATCGCTTGTTTAAAATACGATGAAATATCCATAATTTTAGTAGAATTAATAATTTTATATTATTATAGCATTTCCTATAAACAATTTCAAAAAAAATAACCACATAAAAAAATGCGGTTATATCTTGTCTTTATTTGCTTCTTATTTGCCTTTGCTCCCTCCATCTAAGCAGATATTCCCTTGCCTCCTCCTTTGAACCAAAAACTACCTTTACGCAAGAGAGCGGCCATAGTTCTCGCCCGTAGCCGCAAATAGCTACGACAACAAAAACATGTACGCCCACCGGTTTAGGAAATTTTTTTATTCTTCCCCAATAATATAAGTTCGGAGGCTTACCGCTTGCGTCGTCCGAGCCAACAACGCAAAATTTTCCGAGACAACATTTGTCTAGATCGGGCATGGCACGACCTCCTTAGACTAATTAAAGTGCATTTATATAAACAATAATACTAATATTTTAAATAATCAAGCTTTTCGGCTAAACTCGCAACCACAATAATTCTGACGATACAAGCCAAGTTGGCGTGACAATTCTGAGGATTTCTTGAATCCATCTTGTTTTTTGAAATCTCGATCAAGGAATTTTATTCCAAATTTTTTTTCCATCACCCTTCCCAAATCGCTGATTGCTTTTGCGTCTTTATGCGGACTCATTGTCAAGGTAGTGGAAAAAAAATCAAAATTTAACTCTTTGGCTTTTTGTGCCGTCCTCCGCAAACGCTCTTCGTAACAAATCAAACACCGTTCCCCTCTTTCGCGATCCGCTTCTCGTCCCCTCACCTTTTCCAACCAAAAATCATGATCATATTTTTCTACAATTAATTTTAGTTTGAACTTTTTGGCTATTTTTTCCGCCTCTATCAATCTCCTGTCATATTCTTCTTTGGGAAAAATATTGGGATTATAAAAATACAAAGATACGCGAAAATCATTTTTTAAAATTTGGCTGATATAAACTCCGCACCCCACGCAACAAATATGCAAAAGCAATTTCGGCTTTTGTTTCTGAATTCTCCGATAACCAAAATAAATAAACAAGGCAATGCCCAAAATTCCCGCTAAAAGATCAAAAATATCCGAGGTGCGAGTGTAAATAAATTTTTGCACCCATTCGCAAAACAAAGCATAAAAAGCGCCAAGGACAAAAACCTCAAAAGCGTAAAAATTAAAACTATGATTCTTCTTTTCATAACAATCCAATAACAAAAACGCTAAAATGCCAAATAATAAAAAATGAATCAATTTGTCTAATTGAAATGTTTTTACTATGTCAGCGAAGACGGAATAGTCTGAGGAAATTTCCTTGGTTAAAATTACAAATATAAAAATAGTCCAAGAAATCACTAATAAAATTTTGGGAAATTTATTTAACATTTATTTCTCGTATTTTTGTTCAAAAAATTTGAGCCGACTACTAGAGCCAGCATCACAAAAAATAAAACGATCAAGGCGTAAATTTTTCCCAAGCTCTGCAAGAATAATCCGCTTAGCCCAAAAATTAAAGCTAAACCGGAATAAATAAGCACGGTTTTACGCTGGCCGATACCCAGATCCAATATCCGGAAATGCAAATGAAGCCGATCAGAATGTTTAAACGGATTTTGGCCGGCGGCCAAGCGCCGCAAAATTGTCCAAAAAGTGTCCAAAATAGGAATGCCCATAATCAAAAGCGCGATGGCGATTTTTCCGCCGGAAATTATGGCGAGCACCCCTAAAATAAAACCGAGAAATAACGAACCGCCTTCGCCCAAAAAAATCTTTGCCGGATGCCAATTAAATATTAAAAATCCCAGACAAGCGGCAAAAAATATTAAAGCCGCCGCACCCATGTCCGGCTGATAATATTTGGTCGTCATGGTAAAAAGAAAAATTATCAGACTGCCAGTTGCTGCGATGCTTGTTACCAAGCCGTCTATGCCATCTAACAATTTTGTGGTATACATCATTACCATCAACCAAAAAAAAGTTAAAAATTGCGGTAAAAATATTAAATCAAATTTAATTATTCCCCCCAACGGATTGGTTATTTTTTCAATTCCTACGCCGCCAATAATCACGCTCAAAGCCGCCAATATCGGCCAAATGATTTGCTGTTTGGCTTTAAGGTTATATTTGTCATCCAAAAATCCGCCAATCATTAAAAAACAAGCGCCAACAAATACACCAAGCCAGTGATGCATTTCCAGATTTGGAGAAGTTAATTTATCACGAACAAAATACGAAACAACAAAAAATGCCAAAAATATTGCTATACCACCAAGGAATGGAGTGTCTTTTTTGTGTATTTTTCTTTCTAACACAGGACGATCAACAATATCATATTTGATAGCAAACTTCCTTGTCAAAATAGTAAAAATTATAGAGAGTATGAGCGCTGAAAAAAATATAGTTATATAAAACATATTTTAGCTTTAATTTATGATATTATTATATCACTTACATTCCTGTCTCGGCAAACATTGACATTATTTAAGCAATTTGTTATGATATTAAAAGTTAAAATTATTTACTTATTTCTTGATTTAAGAAGCTGAATTTCGGACTTCTTTTTCAATTATAAAAATATGGCACATAAAAAAGCCGGCGGCTCCACAGCCTTAGGGCGAGATTCTAGAGCTCAACGCCTTGGAGTAAAACTCTATGACGGCGAATTTGCTAAAATCGGCTCAATTATTATTAGACAACGTGGCACCAAATATCATCCCGGTGTTAACGTTAAGAGAGGCAAAGACGACACGTTATTTGCCATCAAATCCGGTATCGTAAAATTTACCAACAAAAGCATGAAAAAATTTAATAACGCTTTGAAAAAAGTAAAAGTTATTAACGTCATTCCGCAAAAATAAAAAATCACAAAAATATAAAAAGAGCGCCCGCTGTGAAAAAGTTGGGCGCTTTTTTTGTTTGCCCCTAGCATTGGGTCAAAGAGAAGACAATGGCTATATTGCCCCCTGCCGGCTCCATTTGGAAACCGTTCTCGCTGGCGAAAGCCGCCAGAGCCCCCAGCAGGACGATTCGCATATCCTCTGAACCAACGGAGAAGTGAATGTAAACTACTCCTCCCCAGTAAGAATAAAAACCGACTTCTTCTCGGTTTTTTCTCACTGAAGAGTTATCAATGAGCTTGATGCGTTTCGCGAGGAGAAAAGCGCGAAGTTTTTCGCCTACTACCTCCCCCTCCTTCTCGGACTGGAAATGCGTTCCTCCGCGCCTCAATTCAAGCGCAAGGAGAAAGCATTTTTCATAAGGCCTGAAGAACCTCAGACATTGATCCATGACGTTGCCTCCCGTGCCTTTGTTGGCGTTGACAAATGAACTGACTTATTTATATCAACTTATCTAATTTTTTATAAATAGTCAACAAAAAAAATCACTAGCTTTTAAACTGGTGATTTTTTATAATTTTTATTTCTACTTCTTTTTGTTCAAACAAACCTTCACAAATTCCACAAAAAGCGGATGCGGATCGAGCGGACGGGAAATATATTCGGGATGAAACTGTGTGCCAATAAAAAATGGATGAGTGGTAATTTCAACTGCTTCAACAATTTTTCCGTCCGGCGAAGTGCCGGCAACGCGCAAACCTTTTTTCTCAAATAATTCTCTAAATTCATTGTTGTATTCATAGCGATGGCGATGGCGCTCGGAAATAATTTCTCCTTTTTTGAATTTTTTCAAATAAGATTTTTCCAAGTGCGTTCCGGGAATAATTTTACACGGCCAGCCACCCAATCGGATTGTGCCGCCGTATTGATGCTTGGCAATCAATTCTTTTTGTCCGGGCATAATGTGGATTACGGGATGTTTGGTTTTTGGATTCACTTCTTCGGAATTGGCGTCTTTGAAACCCAAAACATCGCGCGCAAATTCAATCACGGCCATTTGCATGCCATAGCACAAACCAAAGTACGGAATTTTATTTTCGCGGCAATAACGAATGGTGGCGATTTTTCCTTCCGCGCCGCGCGAACCCCAGCCCTGCGGTACAATAATGCCATCATATTGTTTTAAATTATCAGTACCGTTTTTTTCAATCTCCTCGGTATTAATCCATGACAATTTTGCTTTGCAATTATTCGCTGCGCAGGCATGCTTGACCGCCTCAATCACGGAAATATAAGAATCAGAAAGAGTAAAATCTCCTGTGGAAAAATATTTTCCGACCATGCCAATATTTACTTCCCGCTTGCCATTTTTAATCGCTTGCGCCATTTTTTTCCAAGCGGACAAATCATTTTTTCTCTTACGCAAATTGAATTTTTTCAAAATTCGATCACCTAATTTATCGTTTTCAAAATTAACCGGCACATCATAAATAGAATCAATATCCGGGGCAGAAATTACGTCTTCACGCGCCACGCCGCAATTGATTGCGATTTTCTTTCGGCGCGGCTCATCAATCGGCAATTCCGAACGGCCGACGATAAAATCCGGATGAATGCCAGCGCCGTTTAAAGTCCGAATTGCATATTGCGTAGGCTTAGTTTTCATTTCTCCGATTTTGTTGGGAATCGGCAAATAACTAACCATAACGAACAAAACATCTTTTGGTTTAACCAGCTTCATCATTCTAGCCGCTTCCAAAAATAATAAATTCTGATATTCTCCTACCGTGCCACCGATTTCAATAATCATAATTTCCGCACCGCTTTTCTTTACGGCTCTCTGAATTCTGTCTCTAACTTCCATCGGAATATGCGGCACTACTTCCACGCACTTACCGCCGTATTCCAAATTTCTCTCTCTCTGAATCACGCTTTGGTACACCCGGCCGGTAGTCATGTAATTTTCACGATAAATATTTTTGTTCAAAAATCTTTCATAATTGCCAATATCCTGATCAGTTTCGTCAGCGTCTTCGGTAACAAAAACTTCTCCATGCTCAATCGGATTCATTGTGCCGGCGTCAACATTGATGTAGGGGTCAATTTTAATCGCGCTCACATCATATCCCTTGGATTGTAAAATTCTACCGATAGAAGCGGTAGTAATGCCTTTGCCGACACCTGACATGACGCCGCCGACAACAAAAATGTATTTAGCAGGAATTTTCTTTTTCATAAAAAATATTATTGATTTGTAATTATTAATTTTACATTCGCTTTTTCGCCAGCTAAATTCAAACCAATCCGATATTCTCCCAGTTTTTTTATATTTTCTTCTAATTCAATCTCGCCCGGCTCTATTTCAAAAATTTCATTTTTTAATTTTTGCGAAATCAATTCCCTGGTTAAACCGGCATACAGTGTTCCTTTCTCGTCGGCTTTTGATTTAATGGTAAAAATTTTATTATTAATATGCTTGGCAATGATTTTTTTAGTTCTAATCTTTTTCTCCTTAATTCTTATTTCCCTATTTTTATGATCTACTAACATTTTTATTGAATGTTTTGACGCCATGATAGCTAAACCGCGAGAAAACAAAAAATTACGCGCATAGCCGTCATTAACCTCCTTAACATCTCCAATATGTCCCAGCCCGGAAACTTCTTTCAGTAAAATAACTTTCATAATTTAGATAATAGACAACAGAAGATAGATAGCAGAATCTGCCGTCCCTGCCTGCGCAGGCAGGTGCTATCTACCGTCTACTGCCTTACTCAATATCTCAAGCGCCTTGTCCATTTGCGGATCTTTGTCGGCTTTGACATCGTCAAATGTTAAATCAATATCAACATCGGGTTCAATCCCCTGTTTATTTATATTATAGCCATTGGGTGTGAGCCATTTTGCTATCGTAACCTTAAGCGACGAACCATCGTCAAAATCTTTTAAAGTTTGTACTGATCCTTTGCCAAAAGTTTTCTTACCAACCAAAGTAGCTTTTTTATAATCTTTTAGCGCGCCGGCAACAATTTCCGATGCTGAAGCGCTTCCCTGATTAACCAAAACTACCGTCGGATAATCTTTTAATCTTGCCCGGCCATCAGATTGGTAATCATTTTTTGTTTTGTTGTTGAATTCTTCGGAAACTACCACACCCTTCTCAATCCACTCGCTCGCAATTTGAACCGCAGTCTCTAAATATCCGCCAGGATTATTGCGCATATCCAAAATGATTCCTTTGGGATTTTTCTTCAATACTTCAATAGTGGCTTTATCAAAAGCATCGGCAGTATCACCATTAAAATTAGTTAATCTGATAACAAAAATATTACCATCTTTCATTTCTGTCTTTACGCTTTTAATAATAATGGTATCACGTTTTATTGTTACTTTTTGCAATTCTTCCGCGCCGTTTCTGGCGATTGTCAAAATAACCGTTGTATCCTTGGGGCCGCGTATTTTCTTTACCGCCTCATCAACTGTCAGGCTTGAGGTTGACTCGCCGTCAATTGCAATAATTTTATCGCCAGCTTTAATGCCGGCTTTTTGAGCGGGAGAATCATCTATCGGCGCTATAATGGTAATAATTTCATCACGCATGCCGATTTCCGCTCCAATGCCCTCAAATTTACCTGACATATCTTCGTCGAATTCTTGCGCCATTTTCGGATCCATAAAAATCGTATAAGGATCCCCAAGCGATGCTGCAAGACCTTTAAGAGAACCATAAAACATCTCTTTGTCAATGATCGCATCCTTGTCGACATAATTCTCCTTTAAAGCGTCCCACAAATTCCAATATAAATTAAAATTAACATCTTGCGAAAAATTATCTTTGCTAAAAAAAATGTATTTACCAATCACTTTCCCGGTATATTCAACTTCTTTAGCGGCTAAATTTTTGGCAAATTCCGTTTTCCCGGGCAAATATAAACCCGCGCCGAAGGAAACGCCCATTAAAATAAAAACTAAAAACACCCAGCCGATTTTTTTTAACCATGGCCGTTCTTTTTTTACAGTTAGATATTTTGATTTGATAATAAAAGACATAAATATATAAATTCTAAGCACTAAAACTCTAAATCCTAAATAAGCACAAAGCTCAAAGCATAAAATCCAAAACAAATCTTAATTTTTAAATTTTGATATTTTAGATTGTTTTGTTATTTGGATTTTGAATTTTGAATTTATTTAGAATTTAGTGTTTGGGGTTTAGGATTTTACTTTCTTATAACTTTAATATTTTTAACGTCCCTTAAATCCACAATCTTTGATGGCTTATTGTTTCTAATCGTGCCGGCATCAATAACTAAATCAATTAATTTTGCATTAAAAATTTTATCAATATTTTTAACATCACCAAGCGGCTGTTCGCCGCTTAAATTCAAACTAGTGGACACCAAAGGGATATCCACCATCCTTATTATTTTAGTAAGAAATTTACTTTTTGGCAAACGAACCGCCAAATCTCCTGTTTTCCCTTGCAATTCTCGGGGCAATATTTTTTTACTTTTTAAAATTACCGTAGTCGGCCGTCTGCCACTCCAAACTTTTTTGAGTATTTCCGCCCGTTCGTTATCAATCAAACAATATTTCTTCGCCATCACGATGGAATCAACCAAAATTATCAAACCTTTATTTTTGTCGCGTTTTTTTAACTTTAAAATTTTTTTAATCGCTTTTTTCTTCGTCGTCGCGCAGCCTACGCCATAAATAGTGTCCGTGGGATAAACCGCAATTTTACCATGAATAAAATAATCAACCATGAAATTAATTTGATTTTTGTTTATTTTTTGTAAATTTAATTTTATTATTTTCATTTTTATTAAATTAACTTTTTCTCATTTTTCAGTATAGCAAACAAATTTCCTGTTTCAAAATAATTACTCTTATTTTTAATTCCACTATTATTATTTAAAATATGATACAATCGATAGGAAAAATCACCATATTTTTCTTTTAATTTTTCTGCTGCCTCGGAAAATGCCTGCAAATTTTTCAATTTATCATCAGTATAAACGACAAATCTAAATCCTTCATCGTATTTACTCTGCAAATATTTAATAATCATCTCGGGAGTTTTTACATTAGTTTCGGCATAATCAAAAGTTGAATTAAATTTTTTAAACTATATATTTTATATCCTTTCTTTTTGATTTTATTTAAAATATTTTTTATCTCTTCCTCTTCTTCTACGAAAAAAGACGGTTCAACTGGCGCGCTTAATATTGAAAATAAAGTAGCGGAATTACCCAATTTATTCTGGCGGCAAAATTCTTTAAGTAGGTAATCAAATCTTTTATCAGCATAAAACGTATAACCGTCAATAAAACCGGGCATGGAAACTTTATCTTTATATAAATTTATAAAATACTTAAACCAATCTAATAATTCTTGGTCGGTAAATTGCTTAAAATCTACTTTAAATTCTTTGTAATAATAGATGAGCAATTGATCAAAATTCTTAAGCCAACGCTTATACAAATTTAATGCATAATTATTATTTTTTATATAATTATTTATTATAAATTTTCCTATTTTATCATGCTCGGAAACTAATGTTATCCAATCAACTTCGCCTTTGCCATTACAATAAACCACGCAGGTGCTATAGGAAAATAATAATGCCTCATAAAGCCTGCCGGTAAAACCATAACCGGTCATCGCAACAAAAGCCGGATAAACATCGCAATGCTCCGCGTACGTTTCTTCTTTAAAAAATCTATTTATATTCATAAAAATTATTTTAAAATTTTCACAATTCCTTTATCCGCATCCACCTCCACCAAATCACCATCTTTCAAAACTTTTGTTGCTATCTTGGTGCCAATTATACAAGGAATATTTAATTCGCGAGCCACAATCGCCGCATGGCAAGTTATGCCTCCTTCATCAGTAACAATGGCAGCGGCGCGGCGCGCGGCAATCATATAATCAGGCGAGGTCATGGCCGTAACTAGTATTTCTCCATGCTTGAAGGTATTGCATTCGCGAGCATCCTGAATCACATGGATTAAGCCCCTAGCCAATCCGGGGTAAGCTGTCCTGCCTTTTACTTCTGCTTCACTCACTAGGCGGCTTCTGGATCTAAAAAAATCATCAATTATCTGTTTTGCCCTTTTACCTTCTATGATATTAACCTTCCCATTACTACTTATTATTAAAACACAATTATTATATCGAGACTGAATCTTTTTCAAGGAAATCTTTTTGTTGCCATTCAAACAACTTTCTACTTCTTCCGGCAATAAATATCGCATTAAGTGGCCAGGTAGAGCCAAGCGCGAACTTATTTCCGTAAATAAACGTTCAGCATACCAATGGCATTGAGTAAATAATTCTTTTTTAGAATCAACCAGATAAAAGGCGGTAGAAATAATATTAATGAGCGATTGATCATGAGAACTCAATTTATATTTTCTGATAATCTGCCACTGTTCTTTTTTTAAACTCTTACTATAATTTTTTAAAGCTTGATATTTATTTTTTAGCTCTGCTCTGTCTTTTTCTAGCAGAGCGGATAATTGATTAAGAAAATAGTCTAAAGAATAATTGGTAACTCCATAATCATAAGGCACCCAGGTGTATTTATCATAATGCCGCTGCAATTCTTTCCTTGTATTATCTGTTAATTTTTTACCATGATTATCCAAGGCGATTCTAAAAAAATCGATTTGTTCTCTTTGCAGAAATGATAATTCGTGAGGTAACAAAATTTTTTCAAATTCTTCGCTGGTAATTCCTTTCTTAAAAAAATCCGCTTTAATTTTATCCGATAAATTACCAATAGCAATCGCGAAAGGCTCGCCATAAGGATAGACTTCGCGATAGCCCTTAATTACCTCTCGATAATCATGCCAAAGCGCTTTATTACTAACTCGCGTGAAATCACAAACCGCTAATTGATTTTTAATGAATTCTCGGAATTTTGTCGCTCGGTATAAATATATTTTTTTTATCATCTCGGTATGCCGATGATGCCGAAGAATATATTTTTGAAAATTCATTATCAATTTATCAATCCGAGTTGTTTGATCGCCACAAATATAACCATCGCCTTTGCGGCAAAGCCAAATCGTATTGCCTAAGTCAAAACCGGCGTAAACTTTTTTTATCGGATAATAAGTCATGCCCAAACCGCAACCCAAGATCCATAATATCGAAGATACGGCTGATTTTCTTTGAATATAATTTAATTTCATAATAATAAAAAATTATAACGTCGTTATCGGCCTTGATTGAGTGATGTAGAATTTTCCCTTCTCTAGAGCCCACTCGATGTCTTGCGGCTTCTTGTAATGCTTCTCAATATTAGCACAAATCTTGGCTAATTCAATGATTTGTCTATTGGTTAATTTCTGTTTTTCTTGTTCGGTTTTGGGCACTTTTACCCAATTTATTCCGCCATTTTTTCCGCGAATAATTTTTCGCTCCTGCTCGCTAATATTAGTATCAATCATTAACCAATTCCGTTTATCAAGCACGTAACTATCTGGCGTGATAGAACCAGAAACTATTGCTTCGCCCAGCCCTAACCCAGCCTCAATAATCATCTGATTTCTGTCTTCAGTGACCGGATGCACGGTAAAACAAATGCCGGAAATTTCCGATTCCACCATTTTTTGTACCACCACCGCAACACTCACTTTAGTATCAAGCATCTTTTTCTCCTTGCGGTAAAAAATCGCGCGTGGTGTAAAAAGCGATGACCAGCATTTTTTTACATTTTCCAGAAGTGTTTTTTCAGTTGTATTTAAATAAGTTTCCAATTCTCCCGCCCAGGAAGCAACCGAAGAATCTTCGGCCGTAGCTGAACTTCGCACCGCAACAAATTTGCATTTTAATTTCTTGTATTCTTGAACTATTTCTTTTTTTAAATCTTCAGGCACTTTCTCATCATGAATTAAATCGCGGATCACGTTAGATGCTTTATCAACCGAATTAACATCATTGTAATTTACCTTTTCAATAATTGCGGTAATATTCTGAGCCAAATCAGTCTCTTCTAAAAATCTGTCAAAAGCATCGGCTAAAACCACAAAACCCGGCGGAACCGGGATTTTAGTATTTGTCATCTCGCCTAACGACGCGCCTTTACCGCCTGCAATAGCAGTATCTTTTTTTGTAAGTTGTTTAAAAGTTTTGATATAAGTTTCTTTCATATTTGTATTATCTATTTTTATTTATAAAAAACTTTTTCATCAGCTATTTTATTTCAAGCAATTTCTTTGATCAAACGTTTTTCATTTTTAAATTCGGCTGTCACACCAGTCTCGTCTACTGTAAAGTTTATTGCTCCGCAATTAGGGATATTATGATCCGCAAAATACTTATCCAAGGCGTAACTTAAATAATTTTCATGCCCAAAAGCTAAAATTCTAATATTTTTAGTCTGCCCAGATTCTTCGGCTTTTTTAATGCCAAATTCTATAAGTCTGATAATTTTTTTAAAAACTTTATCATATTGATCTTTCACGCTTTCTAATTCAGGCATTATTTTTTGTATTTCTTCGGAGTGATGAAAAAAATTAGCGCCCCAAGAACCTTTGTCGTCCGCTTCTATAATCTTTCTAGCTTCATCCCATTTTTCTCTATCCGCCTCACCAAGAGAATCAACATTTATTCCTCCGGCATATTTTACCGGAACAAACACGGATGAATACATTAATTTATCAACTTTTAGACCCAAAGTATCTACCGTCCTGATTTCTCCCTCCCCCACCTCTCCGCCAAGTTTACCTTTTATTTTGCTGCTCCCGGTTTTTACCGGCTTAATAATTTCAAATCCGCGGCCTTTTGCTTCCTGTCTAAAAATATTCGCTGTTTCTATAGCCCTGGCTTCACCGCTTGAAGCGAAAAACAAGGCATCTTCTTCGGGATTAAAAGTATTAAAAAATTCTACCGCTTTTCTTTTAGCTAATTTTACTCCTTCGGGAGTCAAATCCGGATAAACCTGCTTTTCAGGAGTTATATTGCTAGTAAGACCCTCTTCTCTGGCTACCCTCTCAATAGTTTCATAGCCAGAAATGCTATGCCGAAAAATATCAGCAGTATTTTTTTGTTTTTCCATATTTTTAATTAAAAAATTATTTTATTACTTTTATAATTCCATTATTAGCGTCAACTTTCACTAAATCTCCATCTTTTAAAACTTGCGTGGCAACTTTAGTGCCGATAACACAAGGAATATTTAACTCGCGACTGACAATCGCCGCATGACTTAAAAGTCCACCCTCGTCAGTAATTATGCCGCCAGCTTTTTTGCAAGCGTTCATGATATTGGGGTGAGTCATTTCCGTCACTATAATATCACCTTTCCGCATACTTTTTATTTTCTGACTATGCCTTTCGGCATCACGATAAGATAAAACCAAAACCCTTCCCTTCGTCTTTCCTTTTGCGGCGATAGCTCCTGTAATTTTTTTAGTTGCCAACCTACTGCTTTTTTTTATTTTCTTCATTATCTCACCGACTTTTTTTCCTTCAATTTCTATAATTTTTCCATCTTTCAATATTACCACAACCCCCTTAGACCTGATTTGTATTTTTTTTAGATTGAGCTTTTCTTTTCCGATTAAAATATTAATTATTTCTGAAAAACTCAAAAACCTAATTTGCTCTTTAGAAATTTTTAATCTATTTTTTATTTCATTAATAAAAAGCTCGTGATAATAATTTAAAACCGACCAATTAAGACGCATCTCCAGCCTAGTTATTCCTAAAATGCCAATTGTATCAGCTGTTTTTATAATTTTTTTGGATATTTTATACTTTTTTATTAAATCTTTTTTCTCCAAATTAACTATTTTTTTAATGGTATAAAGTTTTTCCCTAAATAAATCTTTGTTTATTTTATAATTTTCTTTTTTTATTGTTTCGCTGAAAGATTTTAGGAGATCAGTTTTTTTATTATTTATAATTATTGTTTTGTCAGACTTTGTTAAAATAGAAACCGCTTGTTGCTTGCTAATAATATTTAATTCATCAACATATTTATTTAATTCTGTTTCTAATCTCACAATCTTGTCGGGCTGAGTTAGACAATAGCAGGTAAAAATATCAACTATACTCTCGCAATAAACATCCCAAAGCTGGATAAAATCGTTAACATCTAATTTTGTTAAATCATATTTTAAAATATTAGCAATCGTTTCTCTGGCCGTCTTATTGGAAATTTCAACTTCTTTTAAAAACTTCTTTAATTTTTTTTTATTGCTAAAAAATTTATATCCCTCCTCGCCAATTCTTACTAATTCTTTTTTCGGCATGTAAAATTCTGTACAAAAACCAAAATTGTAGGCCAGGGCATTCTCAAGACCAAAACCGAATTTTTTAATAGCATTTTTCCCATAATTAAAAATCATCGGCTCCAAATCAAAATAGACCTCGTTTTCGTCTGCCCACATAAACTCATATTCCCTATAATCAATCTCACTCATATTTATAATAATCTTGTATTTCCTTAAATCACCGACTTAACGCTTTTTAGCGCTTCCGGCAAAAGCGGCATCAGCACCTTGGCGAATTCCAAAAGAAATGGAGCCAACGCTGAATTGCCAAGCATAGTGCTGAACCAATGGCCCAGAGGAGCGTATTTAGAAGCGACGTATAAAATTATGCCGATAATCAGAGCGCCCTCCACGAAGCCAAGAACCGCTCCGGCTAAACGGTTGATTGTTTTTAAAAACGGAATTATGGAAATAATATCATAGGCGCGGTCGATGAGCATAAAAATCAAACTAACCAATCTATTTATCAAAATAAACAAAATTATAAACGTCAAAATTTTTCCCAAATTTTCATGGCCAAAAAATAAACTTTTTGCCCATTCGGAAACTAACAGATAAAAATGACTTGCCAGCCAAGCGCCAATTACAATTCCAAGGAGCGAACCTACCACTCGAATTAATCCGAAATACAAACCATAAATAACAAAACCAATCAAAGCCGCGCCGAGAATAATATCAAGAGTCGGCAAATTAACAATCTTTTCCCATATTGGAATTTTGGCGACATCCCTAGCGATGGCGGCGGCGCTGGTGGCTAAATTGGCCGCGGTAGTGGTGGAAAAATAAATTGACGATGTTGCTTCTGCGATCATATAAAAATTTAAAAAATAAATAAATTAAAAATTGTTTGAAAACCTTGCCTGCCGGTAGGCAAGGTTGATAATTAAAAATTATTATCATTATAAACGTGGAAATAACGATTCGCCCTTCTTGATTTGCTGGGCACTAAACTGCATGATAATCTTCTCCGCCGTTGCCGGTAAAAATGGCTGTAATAACTCGGCGATATTTAAAATATTCCGCGCGACCGGTTCTAATATTTTTTTAATTTCTTTTTGTTCGGTTAATTTCCATGGCGTCTTCGCGCTCAAAAATTCGTCGCACTCGCGAATTTTGTCCCAAAGTATTTTTAAGCATTCATTAAATTGATATTCTTCAATCAATTTGGTAAAACGTTTTTTTAGTTCTTTGTCGTTACCGATTTTTAATTTTAATTCAATATTATTTTTTTCCAGTAAATTAGAAACGCGCGCCGTTAAATTGCCTAAACCGTTCGCCAGATCAGCATTGTATTTTTCTTCAAACTTGGCAATGGTAAAATCGCTATCTTCAAACGGCTGTAATTCTGACAACAAAAAATAACGCGTGGCATCAGTGCCGTATTTTTCCACAAGTTCAAGCGGATTAACCACATTACCCAAGCTCTTGCTCATTTTCTGTCCGCCGGAAGTGATAAAACCAAAGATTAAAACCTGCCGGGAATTCGGCAAGCCGGCCGACATAAGCATTGCCTGCCACATCGCCGTTTGCTGGCGTAAATTATCCTTGCCGGCAACTTGGATTCCCGGCCAGAAATTTTTGAATTTTCTATTATCCTCGGGCCAGTCCAAAGCGTCAATGTAATTGACCAACGCGTCAAACCAAACATACATCACCTGTTCCTCGTCTCCGGGCACAGCTACACCCCACGGCATTTTTTTCTTTAGCCGTGAAATACTGAAATCTTTCAAGCCGCGCTTCACGAATTCGGTAATTTCTTTCAAGCGATGCGCGGGCGCCACGAAATCGGAATTTTTTTGATAAAATTTTAATAGCTTATCTTGATATTTAGAAAAACGAAAAAAATAATTTTCTTCGTCAATTAATTCCAACTCTTGATTGGGGTGCAAGGGACAACGGCCGTCAATCAATTCTGACTCGGTTTTTTCCAGCTCGCAACCAACACAATATTTCACTTGATAATTCTTCTTGTAAATATCGCCGTTTTTCTGGCATAAGTTCCAGAATTCCTGTGCCGCCTTTTGGTGGTGTTCGTCCGTGGTGCGGACAAAACTATCGTAAGTTAAATTCAAAGCGTTTTTTAAATTTTCAAATTTCGCCGCATATTCATCGCAATACTCCTGCGCATCCATCCCTCGCTCTTTTGATTTTCGATAAATTTTTAAACCATGCTCATCGGTGCCGGTATTAAAAAAAACTTCATTGCCAATTTGCCTCTGCCAGCGCGCCAAAACATCAGCGCGAATAATCTCAGCCGCGAAACCGATGTGCGGTTCGGCGTTTACATATGGTAAGGTAGTTGTAATATAATATTTTTTCATAATCGTTTATTTACTCATGATATGTTTTATTTCCTCCTGTTTTTCTCGAATAATACACCCTAAACTTATAGAACCATAACCGACTAATAAATAAGCCAAAACCCAAAGATTATTGGATAATAATTTCGATATTAATAAATTTACATTATCAGCGGAAACAACATCACCCAGTATCATAAACACAACGCTAAGCATTACCAAAAACCAAGAAAAAAATATTTTTCCTTGGCGATATTCTCTAATTACCAATAGAATCAAACACAAAGAAAGATATACGATAACATTTCCGATTCCAAAAAATAAATTTACCAAGCTCGCGGCAATATCGCTTTGGCGGCCAAGCGGAAGAATAATGCCAAAATAAATAATTGCCAACAAAGGAATGCAAAAAATAAAAAGATATTTTGAACTTAGTTCCTTGAACACATTTTTAAAGCCGGCCGCCTTGAGTTCATAATAAGCGGTCAAAAAGAAAAAGGGATAATCTAATATCATGAACACATCGCCAATTGTTAAATAAGACGAAAAATTAAAATCATAATATCTTTCAATCAGCCAGCTACTTTCCCCAATAAAAAGCGAGGTTAAGGCTAACGCCAAGAAAATAAAAGCTCGGCCGTGCAAATTTTTTCGACCATAGGCGCGCGCGGTATAGCAAGCACCAACGATTGTTATAATGATAATCAACAAAAAAATTATTTTACTGAAAAAATAAAATACATTTCCTTCTGAATAAAATAAAGATAAAGACAAATGAATTAATGCTAAAATATAACCGGTCGCTATATAAAAATTTCTAAAAAAAATGCAACGATGATAGCTGGAAGATTTAAATTTTGTAAACAACTCGGAAATCTCTTCCTGAATAACGCCATAATATCTGATCACGCCGTAGCCAAAAAGCAGATAACTGACCATCCACAATAGATCAATAGTGGTCTGGATATTAATATTTTCTTGATATTGAGCAGTAAAATAAGCAAAAGCAACATCGGCCACTAGCATTATCAAAAAATTAGCGGTAATAAATAGCCAGGGGCGGAAAATCTTGCCTTGCGAATAGCCAAAGGCCAGCTTGACTATAAAAAAACAAATAACAATCATTAAAATGTCGCCTACGCCATACAAGGTGTTAAATAAATTCTCAAAAAAATTAGCTTCAACATCATAGACTTTATAAATGCCAAAATAAAAAACAAACGCGGACAAAACAAACATTGCCAGTATAAATAATTTACTCTTTTTTAAAGAAAAGTCTGCCAGGGAAACTTTTGTCTCTCTAATCAGCCCCCACAGAAGCAAAGGATAACCAAGCAAAAAAAATCCATCAACCACACTGGGAAAAGGAAACTCTTGAAAAAAATAATCTTTTATCGCCCAAAGCAATTCGCCGATAAAAAACATTAAGAAACCCAAATTAAACAAAAGAAAAGTTTTTCCTCGATACGCTTTGAAACCAAAAATCGCCACCAAATAAACGCTGGTCGCGATTGGCACGAAGGCCGCTACGGGATATATAATAGTTCTCAGTTCAACCAATGAAGTAAGAGCGAGGGCGGAATAAGAAATTAAAGCATAGACCAAAAGCAATGCAATGGAAAATATAATATAAATTCTTCTGCTAAGAATCATAAAATTAATTATTAAAATTAATTCCTGCTTGTTTTAATTGTTTGGCGGCGTTAGACGGACCGACTAGTTCCGTCAATAATTCTCTGACTGACTTAACAATTGTGTCTTCATCTTGTTTTTGATAAAAATCTTTATAATAACCACAAGCCACCTCTCCTAGATTGGCCAAAATAAGATTACAGGCCACTTTTGTTAGTTGTTCTTTGTCCATATTTATCCTAAAAAATTTTATTTTGATCAAATTATAACAACTTTTGACCAATAAAAATTATAATTTAAATTATTTGTAACCCTCTATTGAGTTTATTTTATCATAATCAATAAATTACTTATAGGATTACCGTTCGGAATATAATTTACATATTCGTGAAATTTTAAAAATTTTTATTTGACACAAAGTCATAACCGGATTATATTCAATATACTCGAAGCCAAAATTTATAAAGAAGGGGGGTGAGCACCGACGCTACTGACGTGTTTACAGGCCATGGTAGAACATGGGGAGAAATTCGCGAAGCCGCAGCGAAAGCTGGACTTTCGAACCTCGTCCTTGACATGGATATGGCCAAATCCATGATTGAGGCAGACAATCAAAAAAAGTTGGCCAAAGAAAAAAACTAAACTATAACAAACAACAAACCAATTGGCTTCGAGCGGGGGCAAGACACCGCCCCCTATTTTTTTACATTTATAAGTTACTTACTTTCCAATAATCACAACAAACTCCCCTTTCTGATCGTCTTTATTATTTTTAATTTTTTCAATAATACTTTTCAGATCTCCGCGATAAACAGTTTCGTGCATCTTGGACAATTCGCGGCACACAACGACAGACGTAATGTTTTTTGGCTTTTTTTCACCATCGTCATCAGGCAAATGATTATTTGCCACTGCAATTTCTTCCAAAAATTTTATAATGCGATGTTTTGATTCATAAACTACCGCCGGAAATTCACTTTCTAAAATTTTTTTAATAAAAGTCTGCCTGCCTTTTTTGTGCGGCGGAAAACCCATAAAAATAAATTTGTCAGTGGGAATCCCAGAAATTGACAGGGCGGCGGTCACCGCCGATGCTCCAGGCACGGATTCCACTTTCATGTCTTCGCCAAAATTATCAATCACCGCCTGCACCAATTTCCCGCCCGGATCGGATATCCCGGGCGTACCGGCATCAGTCACTAAGGCTAAATTTTTGCCGTCAGCCAATAATTTAATAATTTCATTTATTTTATTTAAATCCGAATGCTGGTGATAAGAAATAGTCGGGGTTTTAATTTGGTAATGGCTTAATAACTTGCTGGTCACACGCGTATCTTCGCATAATACAAAATCAACTTCGCCAAGAATACGAAGCGCGCGTAACGAAATATCTTCTAAATTTCCAATTGGAGTTGCAACTATATATAACATACGAGTAAAAAGGTTAAAGGTAAAAATATAAAGGTAAAAAAATTATAATCTTTTATTAAGCCAATGATAAATTTTAGCATCTCAATGTTTGACCTGCGAACATAATTAAAATAGAACCTTTCAACTTTATACTTTCTACTTTTACTTCCGTTAGCTAATATCATCTTTCCTCTCTCTTACATATTTTGTCCATTCTTCGGCGATTTCTACGAAAACTTTAAACGGCGCTTCAACAACAAAATCCAAAACAAAAGCAAAAACATTAACGCGAGAAAATTTCTCTGACAACCATTTGCCTACGGCCATTATCGGGGTATTAAAAAAATCAATTATTAGTGTAAAAATACTTTCTCTGCGGTCAACAACCACCAGCTCACGAGAACTCTTTTTTATTTTCATGCTGAAATAACTGACTAGGGCAAGAAAAAATAAGAAAATAATAATGCTCACCCAATTAAAATTAACTTTGTCCAGGGCATAAACCACCAAACCAAACGAGAAAATAAAAGTAGTGAAATAAATAAAATTAAAAATAACATTAATCGATCCGCTTCTCTTAATCGGCGCGCCAATAATGTAGGGCGTGGAACGCTCGTGCTCCTTAAAAACTATTTCATTAATACCTTCAATAATTTTTTCCGTATTTTTCTCCGAAGGAAGACGGGTAAACATTACGATAATAAATAATAACAACGCCGGAAAAGCGACATTTATGCTTAAAGAAACGAAATTAATCGGTTCACCAAACCATTTTATTACCGGGATTTCCAACAAAAACACAAAAACACTTTTTGTCAAAAATATATAAATAATACTGCGAACCGCGACGCGCCACAATCTGGAATTTATTTGTTTATATTTTTCTTGACATATTTTCTTGATAAGTCGCGGGAAAGCTTTGGGATCGCTCTTTATTTCATAAAAAACTTTTGTCGGGTCTTCTTTAATTACTTCTGTAAGGATTGAAAAATAAACATTATATTTGCTGATTATAGCATCAATATTTTTCTTAAGCGGATGGTTAAGCTGATTAAAAATCGCTTGCCTCAACGATATAATATCTCTGGCAATTTTGGCCAGGTCTTCATCTTTTGGCTTTTTCCATTTTTCGTTATAATATTTTAACAAAATATAACCAAGCATTTCGTCGTCAAATTTCAGAAAAGTACGATGGATTGATAAATAAATCTGTATTTCCAAATCTTTCTCGTGAACCGAATCTGTTTTTAATTTAATATTATCACTTAAAGTTTCATACATATTGCTGATTACCACCTGTTTGACGGGATCCCTGCCTAAAGAATCTTCTATTTCGCTCGCGGCGATAGCAAAAAGCCAACCGGTAAATGTTGATTTTTCTTGAATCAAATCGCTTGTTTTGCCAATATCGCCATTTCTAAAATACTCTGCTGGCCGAATTCTAGCCAAACTATAATTTCGCAATTTGATATATTTTTCAATAATATTTGCCACTTCGCCAATCTTGGTTTCGAGTATTTTATTATTGGGTAAATAGCCAGCGCGAATTAATTCTACCAGCAAATGGCTGGCAACATCCTGACTATTGGAAATTTTTAATACCCCTTCAATTACTATCTGCCTTTTTAGAATTCGCTCTATGGCATTTTTTCTCAATAGATGCTCTTCCTCATAATCAACAGCGTTCCTAATTTTTTCGTAATAAAATGACATTTTGGAAATTAAATCGGAAACTTTGATTCGCGGCGCGTCGTCTTTGTCTTCTTCTTTATTTTTTTCGCCATAAATAACCTGAAATAACTTCTTAGTATCATTATTCAGGGTTAAAATATTTTCGCTTTTCTTCGTTAAATGCGGGCTAACCATTTTGATTGCTTAGCTAGTTGGTTAATGCGTATTTGCTCAAAAGCACACAATAAACCAAATAATAAGATTGACTTAAAATTTATCAATTAAGATTATAAAAATTTTGTTATTTCTTTTTTTATTGACCAGACTTTATACGCCAAATAGAAAAACACATAGGCAACTACAATCGTTATTAGCCCAAAAATAATTCTAAGCATAAAATCAGTCCAAACAATTAAAATTCCTAAAATCAATAAAATAACCCCATTGCCTATTAAAGTCCACATCATTCCGCCTACTTTGTGATTAACAAAATCTACGATGTTTTTCATAATTTTTTTTATTAAAAATTAATTTAAAAATGCTAATATTGTGGATATTTACCCAAAATTATTTTACCATAAAATAAAATTTATATCAAATTAATGTATTAGTCCAGCTCATTTTGGACAACGAACAATTACTTAATAAATAATCCACAGGAGATGTTAATTTTAAACTCCAATGAAATCTCTTGGTATTATACCACAACAACCAATCCATTAATTTTCTA
>JAQVLT010000005.1 GCA_028704015.1 Patescibacteria group bacterium
CCCTCGCCTTTCACCTCCACGTTTTCCAAAAACATTTCTTTAGACCGCGCCCAAATTTTATTTTCATCTTTCACGTCCTGATACACCACCATTTCTTCTTTATTTTCCGAATTCAAAACCGTAAACAATACCCGATATTCATTGCCTTTATAATGTTTATAAATTCCTTTTTTAATTTCATTCATAAATATCGTTGTTGTAGGAACAGGGCAATGCCCTGTTCCTACAAATTTACAATAAATTTTTTACAAATTTTACCACCGCCAAATTCTTCTCATAATTCATCCGAAGCGGCGCGATGATGCCGAATAATCCTATATTATTTCCTTTTTTATATTTGGTAATAATAGTAGAACAAAAATTGCCGAATGGATTTTCCGAACCAAGCATTATCACCACGTCATTTTCCACATCATCAAAAATTTTATTGATTATTTCATCAATGCTGTCAATCACCGCCGAGACATCGTAAATCAAGTCCGCCTGGGAAAATTCCGGCTGTTTGAATAGATTGGAAATTCCGGTGTAATAAAGATTATGTTTGTGCATCGCCCAGAAAACCGCGCTGTCAGAAAGTTCGGCGATCGCTTTGGCGGCGGCTTTAAAACTCGCTTCGTCATTGCCGCGCAAGGCCTTGGCTAGAATTTTCTCATCGCCTTCAGTTAATTTTTTGTCTTTCAAATTGGCGACGAATAAATTATACGCCTTTTCAGTAGGGACACGGCCGGCGGAAGTATGCGGTTGGCGGATGTAGCCATCCTCTTCCAGTTGCATCATTTCATTACGCACGGTGGCCGGAGAAATATCCAGCTTGTATTTGTCAACCAAAACCCCTGACCCGACCGGCGCGCCAGTTTTAATATGTTCGCGAATTATGGTATTTAAAATAAGTTCTTTTCTTGGTTCCATATTTTAATTATATCATCATTAGCACTCGTGTCAAGTGAGTGCTAAAAAATTAAACTTCCAAATTAAAAAGGTTATCAAAAACATTAATTTTTCCTTAATTTTTAAATTTCTAAATCACCAAGGGGTTTGGGGGCTGAACCGAGCGCCAAGGCGAGAACCACCCAAAGATTAATCAAAGTGATAGCGAGTTGAAGCCCCCAAAACTTTCCCGCCAAAGGCGGGCAAGTGCTTCTGGCGCCTGTCCGCCTTTGGCGGAGTTACACCTGCCTGCCGGCAGGCAGGAAAGAAGGCCCGCCCGGCTAGGGCAAAATTTCCTGAGAATATTTATATTTTCATCATTAATAAAATTTCCGCAAAAATATTAAGATAAAAAGAAGGCGGTATTTGCAAATACCGCCTTCTTTTTTAATTTTGTTTATTCTGTCTTATTTTCGCTGCTTTCGTTTTGTTTACCAGAAAAATACCAAGTTAAAATGTCTTTTGCAATTGGCACCGAAACTGAACTTCCCTCTATTCCCTCTTCCACCAAAACCGTTATCGCCACTTGCGGATTGTCATAAGGCGCGAAACCGGTAAACCAAGCGTGATTTGGTTTTGTTGACGACCATTGCGCTGTGCCGGTTTTTCCCGCTACCGCCACTGGCACTGACTGCAGACTCTGAGCACTGCCGCTTGTTACGGTCTGACGCATGCCCTCTTTCACTATCTCTATATTTTTTTCTTCAATAAAATTTTCTCTTACAGGCGAAATATCAATATTCTGAATAATTTCATCTTTGCCATTTAATATCTGTTTTACCAAATGAGGGCGATATAATTTTCCGCCATTCGCAAAAACGGAAGTATAATTAGCAATTTGCAGAGGAGTGGCTAAAAGATCGCCTTGTCCGATAGATAGATGATAAGTGTCACCAATATACCAACGTTCACCTTTTGTTTCTTCTTTCCATTCTTTAGAGGGCAAAAAACCAGATGCCTCTCCCGACAAATCAATTCCGGTTTGAGCGCCAAGGCCAAACATTTTTGCGTAATTTACAATACGATCCGCGCCTAAACCGACAAAATTATCAAAACCTCCGCCGATATAATAAAAAAAAGTATTTACCGACTGCGCAATTGCTTTGCGAACATCAGTAACGCCATGTCCGCCCGACTTCCAATCGGGAAAAAACCACTGATTAATGCGCAAACCGCCAACGCTTAAAAAAGAAGTAGACTCGTTTATAATTTTTTCTTCCAAGGCGGCAACAGCCATAATTGGCTTAAAAGTTGACCCAGGAGGATATTCTCCACTAATTGAACGATTATATAGCGGATGATATTCATTGTTAATCAATTCTTGATATTCATTTTGTTTTATGCCGCGCGCAAAAACATTATTATCAAATGCCGGCAAACTAACCAGAGACAAAATTTCTCCATTATTCGGATCCATAATTATTACCGATGCCTTGTTAGTCCCCGTTTTTTTAAGATACTCAGCGGTAATTTCCTCGGCCTTTTTCTGCAAATTTAAATCCAATGATAATAATAAATTATGCCCGTCTTGCGGTTCGCTGGTACTTAATATTTTTTTTTCTTTGCCAAAAGCATCAACTTCTATTTGTTTATTTCCATTTTTTCCCTTAAGTTCGTTTTCATAAAAATACTCCAAACCTATTTTTCCGATATAATCTATAAGCAAATACTCATCGCCGAAATTTTTCAATTCTTCTTCGCTGATTTTACCAGTATAACCCAAAACATGAGACAAGGAAGAGCACGTTAAATTATAATCACGCCGCATTTTGTTGGAAAGCACCACTCCTGGCATCTGCGCCGACTCCAAATATAAAAGCATCGCTTTTTCATATTTAATATTGTCCGCAATAAATAACGGCTGGTAAGATTCAAGAGAACCGAATTTTATCTTCGCCAGCTCTTCTTTTGCTTTTTGGGAAATATTTTCGTCCTCCAAGATTGAGCCGATTTGAAAAATAATTTTATTTTTACTTGCTTCTTCCTTGGGCAAGTCAGCCGGAATAAAATAGAGAAGAAAATTAGCGGCATTTTTAACCAACGGGTTAAAATTCCGATCATAAATAATGCCGCGCTTTGCCTCCACGCGCTCAAGACGAATTCTATTTCCTTCCGCCATACTATAATAATAACTTCCATTCACGATTTGCAGCCAAGCGGCTCTGGCGATTAAAAGCGAAAGCAGGCAACAAATAGCGATTATCAGCCATTTAAGTCTGGAAAAATTAAAAGTTATGCCCACCGTTTCTCTTTTTCCGGTGTCAACGATGTAAGAATCTTCTGTCCAACCAAGCCGATAAGAAAAACCGTCTAATTTACCGTGCTTATCAATTTTGATTGAAAAGGGGTTGTTATTTTTGTTAGAAAAATTAGTCATTTTTTATCAAAAAAGCGGGTTTGAGCTTCTTACTAAGAAAGCTTATTAAATAAAATGAAACCAAAGTAATAATAAAATTTATTACCTCTCCCCAAAAAATATTCACCCAAAAATTTTTATCAAAAATTTCTATTTCTATTTGGCCGTAAGATTGAATAAAAGAAATCAGACCTAAAACTGCTTGATAAAATATTGAAGTTAAAAAAACTAGGGCCAAAAAAGAATAAGACGACCGGTTAGTAAAAAATTTAACTAACAAAAAATTACTGAATAATATTGTGACAAAAAGGGAAATTAAATAAACCCCGAAAAAATTAAAAGAATAAATATCCAAAAGAAAACCGAAAATAATTGCCCCCCAAACAGCCGTGTAAAAATCAGTTAAAGCTAAAACAAAAATTAAAGCAATAATAATAATATTGGCGGCGCCAAGGCCGAAAGGCAGGCCGGAAAAAATTGCCAACTGCAAAACAAAAACTAACAAAATAAAAAATAAATTTAATAGCGCTTTATAATACATAAATTAAGGCATTAATACTGATACGACTGAAATGCTATCTATATCAACCATTGGTTCAATAATAGCTTTTTGCCAAATTTCATTATTTTCTTTTTCCACCTGCGTCACTTTGCCAATCAAAAGACCGGCAGGGATATTCTTTTCCAGGCCAGAAGTAACCACGCTATCATCTAATTTTATGCCTTTAGCCTGCGGCACGAAGTTCATTTTTATAGTCAGCCCCAAATCACCTTCGGTCACTCCCTCCGTCTCGGTCTCGCCTTGTATGGTAGCTGCCAGCCGACAATTTGAATCGGTTGAAAGATAAGCTAAAGATATATAATCTTTTACTTCTGAAATTTTTCCGATAATCATGCCCTCGCTATTTATCAAGGCCAAGCCGGGAGATAACCCAGCTTTAGATCCTTTATTTATCGTGATTTTCTTTTCATTTTCTTCCGGATTTGAAAAAAAACTTGAAGATACAACATCCGCCAAAACGTATTTAAATTCTTTTTCTTTTAAAAATTGCAAATAACCACGCAAAATTTTATTTTCCTCCTCCAGAGCTTTAAGTTGCGCATTTTCCACGGATAATTCATTAATTTTCTTTTCTAATAAAAAAACTTCATTTACTAAATCTTTATTTTTTGTTTTTTCTTCATAGCTGGATCGCCAGCTGCTGCTTAACGAATGCAACTGCCGAGCAAAAGGATTGAGAACAAAAATAACCGCATTTTCCACCGGAGAAAGAATTTTTATAAAATGCAAAAAAATAAGCAGTAAAATTACTGCTACAAAAATACTGATTTTTCTTAAACTAACCTTGGCCATATTAAGTTGCTAATAATTAACTATTATTATTTTAAATATCACTGGTACTGGGTAGCATTACTTTATGCAATAATTCTTGATCGGCTATTAAAATTCCCGTCCCCCTGACAACGCAAGTCAAAGGATCGTCAGCCACTCTGACTGGAATTCTTGTAGCTTGGGCTATTTCTTTATCCAATCCCCTGAGAAGAGCTCCACCACCGGTTAAATAAATACCATGTTCATAAATATCCGCGACTAACTCAGGCGGTGTGGTTTCGAGAGTAATTTTTATACTTTCTATAATTTGACCTATCGATCTGGAAATTGCTTCACGAATCTGTTTGTCATTAACAGCAACAGCACGCGGCAGACCGTTAATCAGATCTCGACCGCGCACTTCCATTTCCATAATTTCTTTTAAATTAGTAGCTGAACCGATTTTTACTTTAATATTTTCTGCTAATTGTTCGCCGATTAAAATATTAAATTCTTCCCTGATATACTGGGTAATATTATTGTCCAATTCATTTCCTGCTATATGCAAAGTTTTTGAAGTCACCACCCCGCCAAGAGAAATCACGGAAATTTCCGTAGTGCCACCGCCAATATCAACAACCATGGTGGCAGTCGGGTCAGTAACCGGTAAACGGGCGCCAATCGCCGCCGCCATTGATTCTTCAACGAGAAAAACTTGGCGCGCGCCGGCTGATTTAGCTGCATCTTCCACGGCTTTTCTTTCAACTTCGGTAATATCAATCGGTATACCAATAACCACGCGCGGGCGTGGAGCCAAGGTAAAACTTTCGCTATGCGCCTTGTCAATAAAATATTTGAGCATTTTTTCCGTAACTTCAAAATCGGAAATTACTCCATCAACCAGTGGTTTAACCGCCTTAATATGGCCGGGAGTTTTCCCTACCATTTTATTTGCCTCTTCACCCACGGCCAAAATTTCATCCGTTCTCGTATTAACCGCCACAACCGATGGCTCATTAATAATGATGCCTCGATCAACTGAATATACTAAGGTATTTTTCGTACCTAAATCAACTCCCAAATCCTTGCTAAATTTTCCCAAAAATTTGTTGAACATTTTATTTTATGAGGCGCAACGCGAAACGTGTGACGCAAAATTATTTTTTTAATCTTTGTTCAATCTCATCCATGGTTCGCCAAAAACTTTTTTCCAAATCAACTTTGGTTTTATCAGCGATAATTAAAATTGAATACAAAATATCTGATAGTTGGTGCTCCAAGGCGGCATGTAATTTTTTATCCGAGTCAGTCCTGTAACCTTTTTTTATCATTATTAATTTTGATAATTCTCCCACATCTTTCATCATTCCCATAAAAGCCTGTTCCACTCCCCAAGGTTTTGGCTCAATTTTTTTATATTTTGCCTTAATTTCAACTGCGCGCTTAACCATTTTTTGAAAATCATTTTTCATCATGTTAGGTGCTGTGTGTTATGTATTTTATGACTTCGCCGATTTCCACCAGCTCCGCTTTATCTTCGTTTCTCTTTTTTACTTCCACTGAATTTTTGGCTAAAGTTTTTTCACTCACCACCAAGCGATACGGACAACCGATTAAATCCGCATCGGCAAACTTTTCACCGGCGGTAATATCGCGTCGATCATCAAACAAAACTTCCATACCGGCTTGTTCTAAAATTTTATACAACTCTTCGGCTTTATCCCAAGCTCCGGATTCCTGATTACCAATTCCAATCAAATGAATTTTAAATGGCGCCACTGATTCAGGCCAAATTATTCCTTTATCATCATGATATTTTTCTGCAATTGTAGCCAAAGTGCGATCAATACCAATTCCATAACAACCCATGTAATAAAATTTTTCTTTGCCATCTGCATCGGTAAACTTGGCGTTCATTTTTGAACTGTAATGATAGCCAAGCTGAAAAATATTTCCCACTTCTATACCCTTGCTTTCTTGGAGTCGACTGCCACCTTCACTTAAAAATCCATCTTGCGCCATTGCAATATCGCCCTCTAAATTCGGCTGATAATCACGATCAATATTTATGTTGAGCAAATCTTTATTTTTTTTATTCGCTCCACCATAAGCATTCTTAATTGTGCGCAAAGAATCATCAGCAACAACTATCACTTTTTTATCAATGCCAACCGGAGAAATAAAACCCGGCTCGCTGCCCAGCCCCCTAATCTCTTCGTCAGTCGCGTGGCGTAAATCAACGGACTTGGTTAAATTTTTCAATTTGGTTTTGTTAACATCAAAATCCCCGCGAATGATTGCCAAAATAAATTCGCCTTTTTCATTAACAAATAAAACGTCTTTAATCTGTTGCCACAGTGGCAATTGGTGAAAGTCTACCCCATCCTCCATCGTATTGCCTCTTTGGGCGTCAACTTCTTTCAAATCCGTCAATTTTTCCTCCAAATTCATGCATTTTTTCTCAAATTGCGCGACATCTTCATGGGCGGCATAGGCGCCATCAGCAGAAATCAAAAAACGACTCTCGCCCGCATCGCTCTCAACGACAAATTCATGACAATATTCGCCTCCGATATAACCATTGTCAGCCTCCACTACCACCGTCGCCAATCCCAAACGGTTAAAAATATTTTTGTATGCTTCCCACATGTTCTGATATTCTTTTTTGAAATCATCTTCATCGGCGTGAAAAGAATAAGCATCTTTCATCATAAATTCTCGCACGCGCAAAAGTCCGCCGCGCGCCCGCATCTCATCACGAAATTTTTGAGAAAATTGATAAATATTAAAAGGTAAATCGCGATAGCTCAAGCTAAATTTGCGTACCAAATCAACCATCATTTCCTCGGCTGTTCCACCCAACGCGAATTCGCTATTATTTCTATCTTTAACAATCATCAATTCAAAACCAACCGATTGCGTGCGATTTGTTTCCTTCCATAAATCAAGCGGATGTAAAACCGGAGTAATAATTTTTATCGCTCCAGCGCGATTCATTTCCTCCTCAACAATCTTTGCTATTTTTTCCCTTACTCTGATGCCAATCGGCAAAAAATAATAACGCCCGGCGGCTGACTCGCGGATAAAGCCGGCTTTGTATAAAAATTTATGGCTCGCCAACTTAATATCAGCCGGCATTGTTTTAGTAGTTTTAGAAAAAATTTTTGACTGCCTCATATAAATATTGTTAATTTAAAAAGTGTCTAATTTTTTTGTACAACAGCAAAAAACTGAGGTGCTTTATATTATAAATTTTAACTTAAAATCATTCTCTTGTCAAAACAACCTAAAAACCCCTCTCCTAAATGGAAGAGGGGCGCGGAACGAGATTTTTAAGCTAATTTTTCTTCCATTTCTCCCAAATCACTAATAACGGCGAAGCTAAAAAGATAGAGCTGTAAGTACCAAAAAAAATACCAATTGTCAAAGTTAATGCAAAAGTTCTGATTGAAGCGCCACCAAAAATTATGATAGCAACCAATGTCAAAATAACCGTCAAAGAAGTATTAATAGATCTCACCAGCGTTTGATTAACGCTCATATTAACCGCACCTTCAAAATCCAAATCGCTCTTGGGTAAATTTTCACGGATCCGATCAAATACCACAATCGTGTCATGTACCGAATAGCCGATAACCGTTAAAATTGCGGTAACAAAAGGGGTGTTTATTTCCATACCATAGTATTTGCCTAACACGGCGAAAACTCCCATAGTAATTATCGCGTCATGAAACATGGAAATAATTGCTGCTGCGCCGTATTTCCAGGAAGCAACTGGTTTGGAAATTTTTCGGAAAGAATAAGTAATATAAATTAAAATACCCAACAAAACAAAAAATATAGAATAAACGGCTTTTCTTTTTAACTCTTCACCGATAGAAGGGCCAACCGACTCATAGCGCAATTCTTCAACTTGATTAGAATTATTTTCTCCCGCTCCAGCTAAACTTCCTAAGCTTTTTAATACCGCTTGATGCGTTTCTTCGCTAGTGTTTTGAAAACGAAGTATCATGCCTTTTTCATCCAAAGGTTGAATAATTAATTCACCAGGATTTGCGACTTTTAAGGCTTCGGTAACTCTATCGGCCGCCGGCCTTTCAGTCAAAAATTTAACTTCCATCAAGCTTCCGCCGGTAAAATCAATGCCATATTTAAAACCCCAGCCGAAAAGCGCCACGCCAAAAACTACAAATAAAATAACTGAAATCGTAATCCAAATCTTTCTTTTTTGTATAATTTTATAATTAGTCATAGTATATTGTTATTTCTCCTGTCCGCAGGAGAATATTTTAAAATAATATTTTCTATTCCTTCTTGACTCCAACAAGCCACAATTTATTTTCAAGCCATTTGCCCATTATCAAACCAAGCAAATTTTTCGTGATCACAATAGCGGAAAACATAGAAACCAAAACACCAATCGCCAATGTAATAGCAAAACCCTTTACCACGCTTGAAGAAAATTGTATCAAAATAAAACAAGTGATGAGTGTGGAAATATTTGAATCACGAATTGAAGGCCAAGCACGCTTGAATCCATCTTCCAAGGCTATTGATAAAATTTTTCCGCTCCTTATCTCCTCCCTAATGCGGGCAAAAATCAAAACATTGGCATCAACCGCCATGCCTAAAGACAAAATAAATCCTGCTAATCCGGATAAAGTTAATGTCACCGGCCAAATCTTAAATATTGCTAAAACCAAAATACCATAAATTCCCAAGGCAAAAACAGACAAAAGACCCGGCAAGCGATAGAAAATTATCATAAACAAAGCTACTAAAATAAAACCATAAATACCGGCTTTTAAACTATCAAAAACTGATTTTGACCCCAAGCTGGCGCCAACTGTTTGCTGGCTGGCCAAATTAATTGGCACGGGCAATGCGCCCTCATTTAAACGTTGAGCTAATAATTTAGCTTCAGTAATATTAAATTTGCCGCTGATTACCGCTTTGCCCCCGGTGATTTTTTCATTAACGGTCGGAGCGCTAATTGGGTAATTATCCAAAAATATTGCGACTTGCTGTCCAACATTACGCGCGGTAATTTCTTCAAACATTTTCGCGCCTTCATTGTCAAATTCCAAAGAAACTTCCGGCGAACTATTGTTTGGATCAAATTGCACCGTAGCTTTAGCTAAATTTTTTCCCGTTAACTCGGTATTTTTCCATTCTTCATTTGCTCCAAGTATATCCACTGCATTCATTGTTTTAATAAAAATATGACTTACTTTATACTCATAAATACTTCTTTCATCTTGTTTATAAATCAAATGATAACCAAATTCCGTTTCTATAATATCGGAAATTGTTCCTTTTGTTTGCGCAAATACAGCGTCTTCAAACGCCTTGACCATCTTGCCCGTGCCAAACCAACCTAAATCACCGCCTGTTTCTTTCGCTCCCGGTTCGGTTGAATTTTGCTTAACCAAATCTTTAAAATTTGCCGGAGTTGCTTTATCTTTTATGGTTTTGATTTTATTGTATGCCTCTTCCTTGGTTAAACCGCTTTCACAGCCTTTAATATCTTTATAACAAATCAAAAGATGGCTAGCTTTTGCCTCCTTTTCCTCACCGGTGCCAAAAGCGTTTTGCTTTAATCTTTTGTCATCCAATCTGGCCAATTCGTAACCAGAGCTAATCTGCACAAAATCCATGGATACTTGCCCGACTTTAAAATCTTTTACAATATTAACAATATCAACATTGCTATCAGCGGTAATCCAGCCTAAATCACCGCCATTATTCTTGGTGGTTTCATCTTCGCTGTAAGTTTTGGCTAAAGCGGAAAAATCGCCACCTGATAACAATTTACCCAAAATCTCTCCACTCTTTTGGTCGGCTTGTTTATTAAAATCTTCTATCTTTTTGGTTTCCTCAGGAGTTAATTCGCGTTGACCGGTATTTTTTTCTTTAAACTCAAGAAGCGGTGTTTCGCCGATCATTTTTATCGCCTGATTAACATCTTTGATTCCAGCCAATTCAACAATGATTTGATAATCGCCGGCAATATTTTTGTCTACTTGCACAACCGGTTCGCTAACGCCAAAAAAATTAACTCGGCGCTCAATAACATCACGCGCGCCTTCCACTGCGCTGTCCCGTTCAGATTGTGAAATTGCGGAAACATCGGCTTTGTAAACCAAGTGAGTGCCACCCTGCAAATCTAAGCCGAGGCGAAAAGGAATATCCTTTGTTTTAGGAAGCACTAAAATATTATTAGTTTTTTTTGCCAACCAGTCAGTCCCCTTGTTATATTCAGCGCCAACATCTATTAAACTCCCGACTATTAATAGAATAATTATAAAAATAAAAACTTGCCACATCCGGCCGCGAGCTGAAGGCCTTAAAATACGCTCTAAAATATTATTGGACATATAAAAAACTTAATTAAAAAGTTATAAAGTCAACAAAAAAGGCATTAAATACCCTTTTCTTGCTTATTTTATCTTAAATCAATAGGCATTAAATTGCAAGTGGATAAAAAAAGAAGGAAGAATGATAATATTCTGCCTTCATGCGTTTTTTTGGGTTTTAAACTTCAAAGGATCGACTCGTCTGGACATCTCCCCGACACGCAAATATCCTTCTGAATCTATGCGTATTACTGTCAACGTTCTGCCCGAAACAAATCGTAATATCCTGCCTGGATATATACCCAGTTTCGCCACGGCAGCCAACCTTTGCCTAATTTTTCTCCTTAGCCTAGCCTCATTGGCTGCTGCCTCAACTCTTGCAAAATTCTGTTCGGCGGCATACCGAGACACTTGTGATCTCCAGGCTTTTATACGCGCAGGAACACCCATGCCCCCCCTCCTCCTCAAAGCCAATTCGGGTTTTAAATTTTTGCTGGTGGCGGCAACATGGTGGGGTCTATTTTCCCTCCCAATTCTTGCACCAACAAAAAATTGTCCGGGGTTATCTCTTCAACTATCAGCTTCCTCCCCGAACCCAAAAAAATCGGACCGCCGATAGCTATACCAAGATTCTGTATAGCTTCCGCTCTGCTTGCGCTACTTGATTGTTTTCTTGAAGCCGAGCCGCGAAACTGTGGATCTTGAACCGTTGAATCTAGAAATCTATCATGAAGCGTCTCCGACCTTCTTCTTAATGTTTTTTTGTCATTCAACTTTTGAATCCCATTTTTTCCGGCCATGCTCCACCTCCCCCTTTTTTTTTACGATTTAAAAAGCTATCCAGAAAGCAGGATCTGCTAATCTTATAAATATAAGACAAACAGATCTCGCCTTCATTGAATTTATTGCGTAATTTAATTAATTTTTTGCATTTTTTCGCAAACACACTTATTTTATATTTCCTCCAAATGAATCAGGGCGGTTATGATCGCTTGCTTGGTATAATCTTTGCGCGTCAATCGTCCCTTGGTTACAATACCGATCAAACCTTCGGCGGAACCGATTTGCGGATTGTCAGTATAACCAGCCTTGAAAGCGGCATCAGTCATGTTTAAACCGTCAATTAACATGTGATCAGCAATTTTCTTTGGCGTTTCCCAAGCCGAGGAAAGCCCCAGATGGAATTCATTGCCATCAAAAATCGCGCAAACACAAAAATCCATAAAACCGGTTTTGGTTTTTGGCACGGCCATCAGTCCCGATTCCAAGCCAATGCTGTAATCACAATCAGAAAAAGCCGCGCGAGCGCGATTCATGGCGCCGTCAATTGTTTCTTCCAGCGACTTCGGCTGATCCGCCACACCGGTCTGGACTTTCATTGGAATAATTTCCGCGCCTTTAAGGTGCGGATAATCGCCGATGATTTCCGTTACCGCCTCCACCTTGGCTTTATTGGTTGTGCCGACTTTTATTTTCATAAAAAATTAATATCATCTGGTAAATGATCAATTCCGCCGAATTCTTTAACCACAATTAGTTTGATTCGTTTTTTTAAATTTTTATTCAAGGAATAATAAGTCATCTCCTTTATTCCACCAATACTTTTACAATCATCTTCAACCAAAACATCTGGTATGGGAGACATCTTTTCTATAATATCTTTGTATTTCGCCCCCATTCCACGATGATAAATAATTCCCGCGGGAAAATTATAGCGCTCTAAAACAATTTTATCCGCTTCCAGCCCCTCCTTGCCAACCGTTTCGTCGCCTCTGGCTTTTTTATCCTCCGTCAATGCGCTCAAATAGCAAATTTGCGCGCCTTGCGACGCCCAGCGGAAAAGTTTTTCCGGCGCATTACCGATTGGAATATAATTTTTAAAGTCGCGCACTGAATTTTCCTCTTCAATTATTTGTTCAATAATTTCCTCGCGCGTTTTTCCTGCCGCATTTTTATGCATTATTATTGTGCCGTGCAAAAAAATTAATATTTTCATACTTTTATTTTCCGCAAAATTTTGAATCTCTCTGCAAACTTCTTATTTCTGGGTGATGCTTTCAAATTTTGAAATTCATCCGGTTCCACCCATTTAAAATCGTCATGCTCAAAACTTAAAACAATATTTGTCGTAATCGGCCGCGCTAAATAACAAATCGTCACCCAAAATTCTCCCACATCGTCAAATCCGGAGATAGCATCCAGCACGGATAAATTTTCAACTTCCAATCCCGTCTCTTCCCCAATCTCCCGAATAATCCCATCGCACAAATCTTCACCAAAATTTAAATCGCCTCCCGGCAAATCCCAATGCAATGGCCGCGACGGAGCAGTCTCGGTTCTCCTGATTGTTAGCACTTGACCATCTTCATTAAACAAAATCGCTTTCTGTGAAATATTAATTTTTTGTTCGCCATGTTCCATGACTTTTTTTTATATTTATTTTATCTTATCTTAAACTAAAATTCAATCAATTCTGTAAAAAATAAATCCCTACAAAATAATTATTGAAATTTTTTGACCACGCCACAGTCTTTCGGAGAGAATTGTGGCAAAAAATTACGGTCGCCTTGAACAAACCAACTATTGCTTTTTTTCATAAAATATGCTACATTTGTTAAAATACAAAAACTAAGTTAGTAGTCAACTATTAATCAACGTTCATTAAAAACATGAAGGGAGAAAAAAATCATGAAAGACTACTATTGCCCCGAAAGTTACAAAGGACCGCAGCCGATCGCGCAACAAATTCGCAAAGTCGCAAAAATGTTTGATCTCGATCCCGAAAGAGCCATCAAATATTCGAAAAAATTGCCGCCTCTGCATTCGTTCGTTCCGAGTGAAGCGTTGAAATGCACGGGGTGGTTTGCCATCCCGATGGTTAAAGCGCTGGCGGCAAAAGTAACCGATCGCAACCAGCAATACTGCGAGACTTTGCTGTCAATCTTGGCGACAAAGACAGACGACGGGACTTTCAGCATCGAACGCAAAATAGAGCCGGCGCTATTTCAAATGCGAGTTAACACCGCCGAACATCTCGCCCAAATCACCAGGGCGCAAGGTGGTAGCGACATCTTGATCGTCGCCGCCCAAATCGGGAAATATCACGTTAGCCAATACGTAGAGACGGCAAAATTGGCACCTAATGAATGCGGCCTTTGGAGTGTGGCGGGGTGCACCATCGCGCTCACCCACCCCGAAAGATTTGCCCCTGGATGTTTGGGCATAATCTGTTCGGGAGATCAAACCCGCAATGTCACGGATGAAAAAACGGATGGCAAATTTGTGGCATCGCCAGTAATCTGCTACATGGCGGAGAAAAAAATAAGGCTCATCGCGCAGCGCGACGACTGTATTGACTTGAATCGGGGGATGGGGTCAGTTTTCATACCGTGAAAAATGGCCATAAACCTGGATATAAGGGGCTATCACACAAATAGTCCCTTTTTTTAAACCAACAAAAAATTATCAACAATTTAACTAATTTTTTAATCAACAACCTACTTTCCAAAAATTTTCTTAATCTCATTTCTATGTCCGCAGAACTATTTTGTTGTCCTTAATAACTTTTCTATATCCCCTTCTTTGATACGCATTCCAGCGAACGTCTGTTTTGATTATTTAAAAAGGAAAAGTTTAAAAAAATATTTTTTTATTTTAAAGCGAGATAAAAACTATCATCTTTGATTGGATAAGTTTTTATTTTGAATTTTTCCACCCAGTTAAAAGCCACATGTTCATCGCTTAATTCGTAATTGATAATTCTTAATTGATTTATTTTTCACAAAACTTTTTGAATTTATTTCCTTATCCACGGAAATAATTGCTAAAATATTTCTCAAATGTATCAATTGGCGTCTGGTTGGTCGTATCTATAAAATTCTCTTTACCAATTTTATTTTTTATAACCTCAAATTCATTACGAACTGCGGATATTCTATCAATTCCAGTTGTCCAACATTCTCTTTCTTTATCCCTTTTTATCATTTCTTCTTGAGTCGGAAATAGAACCTTAATTTCCAGCTTATCTCCAAATTCTTTTTTAAACATTTCGAAGAATTTCAGATAATCGCCGAAAATTATATAATCAAGCACGACATTATTTTTGCCATTATTAAACTGTTGTTTAACTTCGTCAAAAATCTTTTCATGTGCCCTCTTTAATCTTTCGACATTCTCTGGAAACCACTGACCTCCATCTGGAAAAAATTCAGTGTCAAGATTATCTCCGTCTATCTTTATAAAACCACATTTCTTTTCTAATAAATCGGCGATCGTGGTTTTACCAGAACCTCCCGGCCCAGTTAAAATTAATATTCTTTTTTCTGAATTTTCCATAGTTTTATCTGCCATGACACTTTTTATACTTCTTAATCACAGGACACATAAAAAAATAATTAGCATCGTTTGAATTTATTTCTAATTATGCAAAAGTTAATAATTCTTTAGCTCGACATTTCTTGGGCTGTCCATCCACTTCAACAATAACCCAAGTTTCCGTTTCATAAAAATTAATCAATTCCTGACAAGTTTTACATGGAAGAATAATTGTTGGTCTTGGAACATCGCGCATTTGGATAGCAACGATGGAATCAAATTTTCTCTCGCCATTTGAAACGGCCATACCCATTGCAACGTTCTCTGCACAAACATCTACGTTTTGAGAATCAAGATGGATGCCGGCATAAATTTTTCCCGATTTTGCTCGCACCGCCGAACCGACATGATGTTTACCACGAAGAAAATTTTTCTTTATTATAGCGGTTGCCGTTTCAATTAACTCTTGATCTTTTTGCGTAATATCTACGTATTTCATAAACTTACTTTCCGCAACACTTTTTATACTTCTTTCCGCTACCGCACGGGCACGGATCATTGCGGCCGATCTTTTCGCCTTCTTCATTTTTGGCTTTTTCATGCACCATATCAATCGTGCCGGCTTTATTGGTTCGCGCGTTTTTATTATAAGCAGCAAAAGGCGAATTTTGGTTGGTCATTTCTTTTTGCGGCGCGCTAAATTGAATCTTGCGTTTATTCAAATCATCATCGCCCACGCGAAGCGTTGGCTCTTGCGCGGCGCCAATCTTGAATATTGAATACACTACTTGCTTTTGAATTAAATTATTCAATTCATTAAATAAACGATACGCTTCTTTCTTGTATTCCACGAGCGGATCGCGTTGGCCATAGCCACGAAGGCCAATGCCGCGGCGCATATAATCCATTGCATCCAAATGTTCAATCCAAAGAGTATCAATGGAGCGCAACAATACACCTTTTTCAATTTCCACCCATTTGACTCCCAGCCTTTCTATTCCTTCCCGCATCCTGCCGTAATTTTCGCGCGCGACTTTAACCAATAATTCAATAATCACGGTGCGCACTTTGGCTTTATCAAACTTTCCACCATCAGCGATTATTTTATCCAGATCAATTTTTAAATTTTTATCAACCGGAAAAATCGTGCTCGCCACTTCAAAAATCTCTTGAATATTCCAAGCTCTGATCTCGTCAGCGGCAGTATGGAAACTCACCACTTGTTCAATTTCGTTCTCCACTATTTCAAAAATTATTTCACTTAAATTTCTGTCTGCTGTCCGCTCAATCGTTTTTCGATAAATTTCTAAAACCTCCCGACGTCGGCGATAAATCGCCTCACGATGCTTATTGATCACATCATCATATTCCACCAAGTGTTTGCGGATATCAAAATTATTGCCTTCCACTTTCTTCTGCGCTGATTCAATGGAACGTGAAATCATACCATTTTCAATCGGCATATCTTCCGGTACGCGCAAAGTTTTCATTATATTCTTCATGCGATCGCCGCCAAAAATACGCATAAGATCATCTTCCATGGAAACATAAAACTGAGAGGAGCCGGGATCTCCTTGGCGACCCGCGCGTCCACGCAACTGATTGTCAATACGCCGGGCTTCATGGCGTTCGGTTCCGATAACGTGAAGCCCTCCCAGTTCTTGGATCTTTTTTTGTTCTTCATTCTTTACTCCTAAACTTTCTGAGGGACCACCCAAAATTATATCCACGCCACGACCCGCCATATTAGTAGCAAGCGTAATCGCGCCCGACCCACCTGCCTGAAAAATTATCTGCGCTTCTTTTTCATGATTTTTCGCATTTAAAACTTGCGGATGCAAGCCTTCGCGCTCCATCATCGCAACTAACATTTCATTTTTTTCAATAGAAATAGTGCCTACCAAAACCGGCTGGCCTTTTTTATTTCTCTCTTTCACTTCCTGAATTACGGCTTTATATTTTCCTTCTTCAGTCCGATAGATCAAATCATTCATATCCTTTCTGATGGTCGGCTTATTTGTCGGAATAATTAATGTTTCTAATCCATAAATTTTGGAAAATTCTTCCGCTTCGGTGACCGCCGTACCCGTCATGCCGGCAAGCTTTTTGTACATTCTAAAATAATTTTGAAAAGTAACCGTTGCGAGAGTCATTGATTCGCGTTGGATTTGTACACCTTCCTTGGCTTCAATCGCTTGATGCAATCCTTCGCTGTAGCGCCTTCCCGGCATCAAGCGGCCGGTGAATTCGTCAACGATTATCACTTCACCGTCTTTAACCACATAATCGCGATCCAGTTTAAATAAAACCTGCGCTTTAAGCGCTTGCTCAATATGATGCACTTCGCTAATACCACCGGCAACATAAATATTTCCAATCCCCAACCATTTTTCCATTTTCTCAATGCCGGCTTCGGTTAAGGTAGCGGCGCGCATTTTTTCATCTACGTTATAATCTTCATTTTCAACTAAATTTCTTACGAGTTGCGCAAATTTATAATATTTGTCAGTTGATTCTTCGGCGGGCGCAGAAATAATCAAAGGCGTACGCGCTTCATCAATCAAAATTGAATCCACTTCATCAACAATTGCATAATGCAAATCGCGCTGTACCATCTGCTCCAAAACATTAACCATATTGTCCTTTAGATAATCAAATCCGAATTCATTGTTTGTGCCATAAGTGATATCGCAATTATAAGCTTCTTTTCTGGAAATTTTTCTGAAATGCTTTAAACGCTCGTCGTATTGAGATTCGTCATTGTGTTCCGGATCATAAATAAAAGCTTGATCATGAATGATTACGCTGGTGGTTAATCCAAGTTTATGATAAATCGGCGCCATCCATCCAGCGCCCACCCGCGACAAATAATCATTAACGGTAACCAAATGCACACCCCGCCCGGTAAGCGCGTTTAAAAATAACGGTAAAGTCGCCACCTTAGTTTTTCCTTCGCCGGTTTTCATTTCCGCGATCTGGCCGCGATGCAGCACAATACCGCCGACGAGCTGCACATCATAATGCCGCTGGCCGGAAACACGCTTGGACATTTCCCGCACCATAGCAAAGGCCTGCGGTAAAATTTTCTCCAAATATTTTTCGCCTTCCTCGCCCTTATCTACCGCTTCTTTGTACTCCGCTTTAAATTTCTCTGTCAGCGCTCTCAATTCTTCATCGCTCTTAGCGGAAATTTCCGGCTCCAATTTATTGATCTCATCAACTATTGGCTGAATTTTTTTGATCACTTTTTCATTCGGATCACCGAAGATTTTTGTTAAAATACTCATATAATTTTGAAAATAAAATAATAAAATAACATTAAAAAAACGAAATCTTTTTTCGTTTTGTCTGGCTTTATCCTACAATAAAACCGCTAAAAAATCAAGGACCTAAAAAACCTGCAAAGCCTATTTAATAACACCCCCCCCCTTAATGGGGTTTAATCTTTTTATGCAGTCCAACCGTTTATGGTTAGACGAAGCAAAAATACATGAGCTTCGCTTCGTCTTTACAGTTCGTTTGCCTGCTTATACAGGCATAAAATCAATCTACTTGAATTTTTAAACAATTTCATTATATAATACAAAAACGGAAACTGGGTAAACATGCTTTTAACTCTAGACCAGACGAAGGAGTACATAATGGACAGAACTCTTGTAATGATAAAACCTGATGCAAACGTCACAAAAATTTTTTTGAACATTTTAATGATTTATCTGGCAAACTTCAAAATAGTTCTTGCCAAAATCGTCCAGATGGATAAGGCGATGGCCGAGGAGTTCTACAAGGAGCACACAGAACGGCCATTTTTCAAGGAACTTGTCCAACAAATGACCTCAGGACCAACAATCATTTTGGTCTTGGAAGGTGAAGATGTCGTGAACAGGGTGAGAAAAATAAATGGTGCCACCAATCCGGCAAATGCTGACGTGGGAACCATCCGCCAAGCCTTTGGCACGCCGAACGGTGGCCCCAAAAATGCTGTTCACGGATCGGACAGTCTCAAAAGTGCGGCGAGGGAAATCGCCTTTTTCTTCCCCCCCGACGCCTAAAAACAGAGAACAACTTGAACGTGTACATTGCACGTTCTTTTTTTATTTAATAATTTTGGCGGTAAACAAAGAGGTTCAACCTCAAAATTGAAGATCAAACCTCTGAATATGATAATCTAAAATTTTAAAGCCCTGTCTGCCGGCAGGCAGATAAAAGCTAACGGCTGCAATTATTTACCTCTTGCTTTATCAATCACTTTTCCCTTATATTTTTTTATCATTTCAGCCAAATGGTCTTTCACTTTATCAATGGCTTTAAATAATTCCACTTCGGTTTTCTCCACGCGCAATAATTCTCCAGGTAATTCCAAATTTACTTCTGCGCGATAAATTTGGCCGCTTTGATGGCTGCCAACCGCGAGCCCGACTTCCACATCACAATTTAACACCTTGAATGTTCCGACATATTTATCCAACATATCCATTTTTTTCTGGACATAATCCTTGATTTCCGGAGTTAATTCAATTTTTGTCGCTTTGATTCTAATTTGCATAGGGTAAAAATTTAAAAAATAAATAATTTAAAAAACTATTTTGTCGTCCTAAAAGCTAAAACCTAAAAGCTAAAAGCTAACTACTGGTGCCAAATTTTTAACACATCTCGCAAAGTGACAACCAAAACTAAAACCATCAACAAAATAAAACCAATATTATGAATCACCGCCTCTACTTCCCGCCTTACTGGTTTGCCCTTGAATTTTTCAATGATTAAAAAGAAAACTCGGCCGCCATCCAATGCCGGAAAAGGAAGAAAATTTATTACTGCTAAATTCACCGAAAGCAAAGCGGTAATTTGCAACAAATAGACCCAGCCCATTCTCGCCGCCTCGCCGGTAATCGTAGCAATGCCAACCGGCCCTGATAGATTGGCGCTTACGCCATGACCTAAAATAATATCTTTTATCAAATTATAAAAAGCAACAATTATCGCCCAGAGAAGAAAAACTGTTGTTTTCGTCCCCTCCCAAATCGCCAAATGCCACGGGTACTTAACAATGCCGGTAGCAGCAATCGCGATACCAACACCCATGCGGCCATCTTCTAATTTTAGTTCCGGTTTAATTTTTAATTCTTTTTCTTCGCTTCCACGCTTAATTTTATAAGTTAACTCTTTGTTTGAATTTTCGTTAACAAAATTTTGGAGGTCACTTTCTTTGGTAAAATTTTTATTATCAATTGCGAGAATTATATCGCCGACTTTGAGCCCCGATTTTTCGGCTGGAGAATCTTTAATCAATTCAGCTACTTGAATTTTTTGGTTAGTTACTACTGCCTTGTCAGTCACTCCATCCAAAGCTCGCGGCATGCCGAACATTAAACCAACGGAAATGAGAAAAACCGCCAAAAGGACATTCATAATGACGCCCGCTGACAAAATTAAAGAGCGTTGCCAAACTGGCTTATTTATCATGCTGTCTTGGTCGTGATCGCCTTCGCCATTTTCGCCTTTTATTTTCACAAAACCGCCCATCGGTATCCAGTTGGCAGAATACACGGTGCCATGTTTTTGTTCTTCAGCGCTGATTTCTTTATTACTCCAAAAAAATTTCCATTTTCTTTCAACAATTATAACGCCAATATTTTTAATTCTATCAAAAATTGTTTGTCTAGCTACTTTTCCTTCCGCCGTTTGCGTTTCTTCGGTTTTTATTTCCAACTCTTCGGTAGTAATAACATTTTCAACTTTTTTTTCTCGCCAAGTCTGGAAACCGCCGATGCGCGGTGGAAAGCCGAAACCGAATTCTTCCGCCCGCACGCCAAAAATCCGAGCGACAAAAAAATGTCCCAATTCATGAGCAAAAACCAAAACAGACAAAACCAAAAAAAATATTATAATAGTTAGTAACATAACGAAAGTGAAAGTATAAAGTAAAAAGTCTCTCAACGGTTTTATTTAAAAACCTTTCACCTTTCTACTTTTATCTTTTTTACTTGTTAAATTGTCATTATTTCTTCTTCTTTTTTCTTTCTTATTTCTTCTAATTCTTCGTTCACTTTTTTTATTTCATCGTCAAGTTCTTTTAAAAATCTGAATTTATCATCTTCTCCGAATTCCTTCTCCTCCTCAGCCGCTTCAATAGCTACCTTCACTTCGTCTCTTATTTGCCTCATTGCCACTCTGGCTTTCTCCATTTTTTCATTTAACTTTTTAACCAATTCTTTTCTGTTTTCCTCAGTCATCTGCGGGATAGTAATACGAATTCTTATTCCTTCGTTAATAATACCCATCCCCAAATTAGCTTCGGTAATAGAACGTTCAATTTCTTTTAAATTATTTTTATCCCAAGGAGTGATAGTCATACTTCTGGCATCGCTCACCGCGATATTTGCCACGCCATTCAAGGGAGTTTTGGAACCGTAAACATCCACCATTATTCCTTCAAACATAACTGGATTAGCACGACCTGTGCGTAAAGTTGAAATTTCTTTTTTAAAAAAATCTATAGTTTTTTGAAATTCTCCTGATTTTGCTTGCAAATATTTATTCATAATCTTTATATTTTCTCCGCAAGAAGCGGTTCCGCCTCTAGCAAAAAATTATTTAAGTTTTTATTTTTTTATTGTTTTAACTGTTAAATATAGTAAATTATTATTTTCCGTATCAACAATCAATTTCCAGCCGGCTCGCGTTGTTGGCAGTTTTCTGGTTGTCCAGTTTTCGCCGCCATCAATTGAACGATAAAACGTGGTATTAGTTACATAATAAACTTCTTTCACATTCTTCGGGCTTACAGCGATTGCATTAATGACGGCGCCATCCTCCGGAGTTATTAATTCAATTTTTGACCAGGTATCGCCATTGTTTGTGGATTTCAATAAGCCATAATTAGAGGCTAAATAAATAAATCCTTTCTCGGATTTGGACAAAGACATGTCCCTAAAATTAACACTGCTGTTAAAATCTTTTAAAGCTTCCGCCAAACTAACCCAATTAGCACCACTGTCATAGCTTCTAAATATTCCATCGTCAGCGGTCGCGGCAAAAATAATGCGACTATCATGCGAGCTAATCACTATCTTTCTTATTTCGTTATCAAGCCGAACAACCGTTTGCCAGCTCACGCCCTTGTCTGAACTTTTTATAATCTCTCCTCGCGAGGTGCCAATATATACATTTTTGCTATTATAAGGATCAACGGCAATGGAAACAATTTTTACCATTAAATCATTATCATAGTATGATTGAGTCCAACTGCGCGTGCAATCAGTAGATTTGTAGACCCGATTACCTACTGCGGCATAAATTATACATTTTGCTTCTGGATCAACGGCTATATCTGCTACGGTTACTTGCCCCAAGGTTTTGGCTAACTGCCACTCGCTCGTCTTATTATAAGTAAAAAATAAGCCATTATCAACACTGCCAAAATAAAAAGCTTTATTGTCGCTTGGATCCATTGCAAAAGAATAACCGTCTAGCGCCGCAATGCTCTTGGGACTGCCTTGCGATGCCGGAACGGTAATTCTTTGCTGCCAATTGTCTCCTTTGTCGGTAGTCGCCCAAACGCCGCCATCAGTAGCCCCTCCCCCCTGAGAACCAAACTGAATAGTACAGCCCGATAATGTTAAGCTTAAAGTAAAAAATAAAAATAAAGAAAATAAAAAATTTTTATTGCGCATAGATTTAAAAATTATAAATTAACAAAATTAAATATTAATGGCAATATTCTCCAATACCAATTTCGGGCTAACATTGTTTCTGATATACCGGGCGGCTATTTCCAGATCTCTGTTAATTTTTAGCAAATTGTCTAATTTGATTTTATTTTTTAATGCCTCAATTCCCGCGCCGGCAAATTCGTTTTGTATTAAATATTTTTGCTCAAAATGCGATAAAATCATATCTCTATTTATTCCTTGCCAGATTTCAATTATTTTTAAACTTGCTTTTGCTCCTTCTTGTTTCTGTTCGGCATCTGCCGCTGTGCCCAAACCAACTAGACGTTCGTTAATATTTTGATTGAAAAAATTTAGAAAAACTTTAACCTTAGTTTCGTAGTTAATATAAAATTCTTTATCTTCTAAAAATTTTACCGCTTTGGCCGGCCGGCCCAAAGCCAAATGAGAAAAAGTCTTTGCGGCTGAACGGGGTGATGCAAACTTTTCCACTAAATAATTATAAATCAAATCAGCTTTAACGGTATGAAATTTTAGGATCTGACTGCGCGAAACGATAGTTTCCAACAGGGCATCTGTATTATTAGCCACCAATATTATCACCACCCTTTTTTTTGGTTCCTCTAGGGTTTTTAGTAAAGCATTGGCGGCTTCATCGCTTAAACTATCAGCATCTTTAATAATGCCCACCTTGTACGAATTTGAAAAAGAGCTCATGCCCAAAACGCTGACAAACTCCCTGACTTGTTCAATGGAAATATTTTTTTTATCTTTTTCTTTCTTGATTACGTGAAAATCGCTATGCAATACATTAAATTCATCTTGAGCTAATTTTCCTAGCGACGCGGTTTTCAAAAACTGCCGGCAAGAGTCACAAATTCCGCAGGGAAAATCACTATTTTTCTTAAAACGAGTCCGACATAACAAAACACGGGAAAAAAAATAGGCAACGGTAGTTTTCCCTAAATCTTCCGGACCGGAAAAAATATAAGTATGCGCGATTTTGTCTTTTTCCAAACTCTTGCGCAAAAAATCAATAATATGAGAATTGCCGACCAGCGGCCAATTATCTTTTTCTTTTATCTCTGGCATATTTTAATTATAACATTACGCCGATCCTTTGTCCATTATCGCAAACGCTAATCCAATGCCCTTCTCCATTGATTTTTTAAAGAAATTCTGTTATTTTAAATAGCAAGAGATATTTTTCATTATAATTAATATGGGCGACAAAGCTAAAAAATTTATATTATTAATTGGCGACATTATATTACTCTACGCCTCTCTTTATTTTGCCTTATTTCTGCGCTATCAAGAAAAACCCGATACGGCAACATGGTCTGGCCATTTAGCCCCATTTTCAGTTATTTTTATCGTTTGGCTAATAATTTTCTATATTTTTAATCTTTATAATCTGCATCTTGCTGTTAATAATTCACGATTCTATCAACTCCTGGCAAAATCCATAGGAGTAAACGGCGCCATAGCAATCGCTTTTTTCTATTTAGTCCCCGGCATTGCTATTGCTCCCAAAAGAAATCTTTTTATTTTTATTATAATTTTTTCGATTCTCTTTATTTTTTGGCGAAATTTTTATAATTGGCTCCTTTCTTCGCGCCTGCCGAAAATCAATCTCGCGCTTATCGGCTATAACCAAAACGCCGAGGAATTAATATGCGAACTAAAACAAAAACCGCATTTGGGATACCGCGTTGCCTTTGTCTTTGATGGAGAAAACAAAACAACGGCTGACAAAATTTTAGGAATCACGCTATTAAAAAATCCAGAGGAATTAAAAAATTATATTAGCAAAAATAAAATCACGCAAATTATTTTGACTTCTGATCTGCGTGAGTCGCCAGAACTAAGAACTTATCTATTTAATTTAATAAATCTAAAAATAAATTTTATAAATTTTCCTAATTTTTACGAAGAAATTACCGGAAAAATTCCAACCAATTCAATTAACCAAATGTGGTTTTTGGAAAATTTAAACGAAGGCGAAAAAACATTCTTTGATTTTTTTAAACGAATTTTTGATTTTATTTTTGCCTTTATTATTTTAATTATTACTTCGCCCTTCTGGATAATAATTGCCTTAATAATAAAAATTGAAAGCAAGGGACCGGTATTTATTAAAATGGTACGTTGCGGCCAATACGACCGAAATTTTAAAATGTATAAATTCCGCACTATGAAAGAGGAAGGTAATACCCGGACTATAACTATAGAAAACGACCCGCGCATCACTAAATTCGGCTCCGCTATGCGTAAAACCAGAATTGACGAGATTCCCCAGGTATTAAACATTTTAAAAGGCGAGATGAGTTTCATCGGTCCGAGGCCGGAAAGACCTGAATTAGCCCAGGAACTGGAAAAACAAATACCCTTTTATCGTGAAAGAGAATTGGTAAAACCGGGAGTAACCGGCTGGGATCAAATTTCCGGCGAATATCACTCCCCTACAGTAGAAGATACGCTAAAAAAAATTCAATACGACCTCTTTTATATAAAAAACAGATCTGTTTACCTTGACCTATCAATAATTCTAAAAACAATCGCTACCGTTTTTTCACGAGGCGGCAGATAATTTTAATTATGAAAAAAACAATTCTCATAACCGGCTCCGCGGGTTTTATCGGTTTTTACGCCGCCAAAAAATTACTGGAAAATAATTACCGAGTCATTGGCGTAGATAATCTGAATAATTATTATGACGTAAATTTAAAAAAGGCGCGTAATAAAATATTGCTTAAAAACAAAAATTATAAATTCTATAGAACCGACATTAAAAACTATCATGCTCTAGAAAAAATTTTTAAAGAAAATAAAATTGATAAAATCTTGCATCTGGCGGCTCAGGCGGGGGTGCGTTATGGGGTGTCGCATCCATTTGTTTACGAAGAAAGCAATCTCAAAGGATTTTTAAATATCTTAGAATGCGCTAGGCATAATCGGACAAAAAATTTTGTTTATGCCTCAAGTTCTTCGGTTTACGGCGGAAATATTATGCCTAAATCCGGCTTTTCGGAAAACGATTCGGTAAATCAACCTGTTTCACTTTATGCCACAACCAAACGCAGCAATGAACTGATGGCTTATGCATACCATAATCTTTACGGATTAAATTGCACGGGGCTTCGCTTTTTTACTGTTTATGGTCCGTGGGGTCGACCCGATATGGCATATTTTTCATTTACAAAAAAAATTACCAATAATGATCGGATTGAAATATTTAATTACGGAAAAATGCGACGCGACTTTACTTATGTTGACGATATTGTTGCCGGAATTATCACTGCGTTAAACCGGTCGTTTGCTTATGAAATAATTAATCTAGGTAATTCCCGCCCCGAAGAATTAAAATATTTTATTGAATTAATTGAAAAAAATTTGGGTAAGCAAGCAAAGAAAAAATATCTCCCCCTGCAACCGGGAGATGTTTTGGCCACTTATGCCAATATTTCCAAAGCTAAAAAATTGCTTAACTTTTGCCCAAAAACTAAAATTGAAGAAGGAATAAAAAATTTTGTCCAATGGTATAGAGAATATTATAAAATAGTATGATTAATAAAATCAAAAACAAAACTTACAACCTTTTGCGCTGGAGTGAAAAATGGATGCAAACAGATATGATATATATAGCAAAAGGCGGCTTTTGGTTAACGCTCGGACAAATAATTTCTTCTGCCTCCTCATTTCTTCTGGCAATCGCCTTTGCGAATTTGTTGCCCAAAGAAACTTATGGAATATACAAATACATACTTTCCGTAGCCGGCATCCTTTCCATACCGACTCTGTCAGGAATTAACACCGCTATTATTCAAGCGGTAGCCAGAGGTTATGAAGGAACATTTAATCGCGCTTTAAAAACCAAGATTCTCTGGGGAATATTGGGCGGCATTGCCAGTTTGTTCCTGGCCGGATATTACTATTATTTAGGAAATTCGGTTCTAACCATATCTTTCTTGATCGCCGCCATCTTTACGCCATTCATGGATTCCCTGACATTGTATTCCGCTTTTTTGAACGGCAAAAAGGAATTTAAACTTTCAACGCGGTATAATATTATTATCCAAACCGTATCTACGCTGACTATTATTGCCGTACTATTCCTGACAAAAAATATATTTTTGTTAATTTTATTCTATTTTATATCATATACTTCTTCACGTTTTATTTCTCATCTACTAGTAAAGAAAAAATTTGTTTTTAACGACAAAGAAGATCCGCACACGATATCTTATGGCAAGCACTTGAGCCTGGTTTACATATTGGGAGCAATTTCATTAAATATAGACAAAATTTTAGTCTTTCATTATTTAGGAGCTGCGGAATTAGCTATTTACACCATCGCTGTCGCTCCACCAGAACAAATAAAAAGTTTAATTAAAACATTGATCGTCAGTTTAACCTTGCCTAAATTTTCTGAAAAATCAACTGAAGAAATAAAAAAAACTATTTATAATAAAATAGTTAAAGTGATAATTGGCGTTCTCTCGGTTACTTTATTTTATTTAGCTGCCGCACCTTTTATTTATAAAATATTTTTCCACGAATATCCGGAATCTGTCCTCTACTCTCAATTTTATGCTATTTCGCTCCTGGCTGTTATGTTCTATATACCTCTGACAATTCTCCAATCTCAAAAAAAAACAAAAGAACTTTATCAATTCAATGTCAGCACTTCATTAATTCAGATTGCTCTCGTAGCAATTTTTGTCATACCTTTTGGTTTAAAGGGAGCAATAGTTGCTAACGTTCTCTCTAAATTTGCCAGTCTGGCAATCTCTTTTATACTTTTGAAGCGTATTTAATTTTTCTTGGCAATAACAAAATAACCGAGCGGAATTCTTTCGTTTAATTTTTTATATCTGGAAAAAAATTTTAATAAAATTCTGTCCAATCCGATACTTATTTTCTTGAAAAAATCTCTTAAAATTTGCGGCAAAACACCGCCCATTATTTGAAAAAATAGAGAAAAAACACCATAACCCAAGGTGGTTATTTCTATTTCTTCAAAACCGCTTTCTTTTAATAATTTTTCCAGCGCGGATTTTGTATAACGAAAATAATCATCTGGTGAACCATGTATTTGATACAAAAATGGGACGGCAAAAATAAATTGTCCGTCTTTTTTTAATATTCTGCAAGTCTCATTAAAAACATTGTGGAAATTGAAAATGTGCTCCAAAACGTTTAATGCTATCACCGCGCTATATTTCTCGTTCTCCATCGGAAATCTTTCTTGAATATCAAAAACCAAATCGCAACCATACTCCGGATTAATATTGGCCGTAATAATTTTATTGTCTTCTCTTTTTATAATTTCGTGGTAACCTGATTTCTGACTTCCGCCAATATCCAAAATATCGCCCGCCAAATCCAATGCGGAAAGCTTTATATATTCAAGCTCTCTAAGAATGGAATAAATATTCTTTTTTTTAATTATCAGATTGGTGTTCTTCATTTTTTTATTATCATTAAATAAGCGCCTCTAAAGTATGGAATAAATTGAGCCAAAAGCGTAGAAATCAAAAACGAAAATTTATTGCCACCCCAACAACCATAATATATAATTTTTTCTATTTTTAAGCCAGATACAGAGTCAAATGATTCTAAACTTATTTGACGAAATAATTTTTTTATTGCCATCGGCGGATAAGGTTTAATATGGCCAAAAGTATTCCAGACAGTTTTAACCATGGGCGTATGCAAAATAATTAAACCACCACTTTTTAAGACTCTCTTCATCTCCAAAAACATCTGATAAGCATCTTGCGGGTCCAAATGTTCAATAATATTTCTGCAATGCGCTATATCAAAACTTTGATCTTCGTAGGGAATAGCCGTTACACTTCCCAGCTTAATTTGCAAACCTTCGGCTTGCATCTTCTCAACCAAGGTTTTATTAATATCCAAACCATAAATTAATCTACTATCTTTTCTCAACAAATTTCCTTCGCCGCATCCCATATCAAGAACTTTTTTTTCTTTCATTAAACATTCAAAAATTGGGTCTTTTTTAAAAAACCAAAATTTGAACAGACTAAAAATGGAAATTTGATTATTCATATAATTCAATATTTATAAATCTTTTTTTCTGGCAACAATTACCAAGGTATCAATAAACTTAGAGGTAAACTTGCTAAAAAAATAATAAAATAAATTTAGTATTTTCTTTTTCCAGCTTTCCTTATAATCAAGACCGAGCGAATACAAATAATAATATTCCGAAACTTCAAAATTATTTTTCTTTAATAATTGTTTGATAGTTTTCAAATTAAAATAACAAGTATGATCAGAATTAACAGTCGGCTCATATTTTGAAATTTTTTCCGCCAGATTGAATAAACCAAAACAATTCGGCGTAGTAATAATCAATTTTCCGTTATCTTTTAAATTTTTTCTGCATGAATCTAAAAATAACCCCGGATTAGACAGGTGCTCAATCAAGTCACCGGCAAATATTACATCAAACCCAAAAGAAAAGCCAAAATTTTCCGCATTTTGACGACTGTAATTTTCTTTGTTTGCCAGCTTATTTAAATCGAAATATAGATCAATACCATAAACTTTCCTGGCCCTTTTTAGAAGCAAGCTATGAACCCAATTTTTTTTGTCTATAGTTAATCCTTGCCCCCAGAATCCAACATCCAAAACAACATCGTCCGGGCCGACAAGCGTATCAATTAGCTCCTGTTTATTTTGAAATATCTTATCGGAATGCGACATATTTTTGTAAAAAATTATTATTTAGCCAGTAAATCAATAAATATTTCGGCTACCTTATTTAAATCATAATTAGCAGCTTTATTTTTAGCTTCGTCCGACCAGATAGACAAATCTTTTGTCAGCAAATCATTCAAGCCATCGCTCAGCTTGTCAATGTCGCCAATTTTATAAAAATATTGCAGATTGTGCGGCGGCAGTATTTCATCCAGTCCACCAGTATCAAAACCGATTATGGGTAGACCGCAGGCCATTGATTCAATCGCTACTCGCGGAAAACCTTCTTCTTCGGAAGGCATGATAAGAATATCAGATGATTGCATATACACCGCCAAATCGCTATTGGCGACGGATCCTAAAATATGAATATTGTTTTTATTGTCCAACATTTCTCTTTTTTCCCTCAACTCGTCAATCAATGGGCCGTTGCCAGCGATTACAAAATGTACGCGCTGATTATTCTCAAACTTTTTCCAAATAACAGGCAAATAATGCGCGCCCTTGCGCTCAGCTAAGCGATGAACAAATAAAATTACTTTGTCTTCGCTACTGACGTGCATTTTTTTTCTCAACTCTTCCCCTTCTCCGCTATCAATTTTTTGCCAATTGGTAATTTTTATCCAATTAGGGACAACTTTTATTCTATCCAAAGATAAATTATAATGTTGGCTATATCCCTTGGCCATAAATTTTGTGCCAGTCACTAAGTAATCTGCCAGATGTAAAATCAATTTTAGCAAACTATTATTGATAAATCCAGGGAAAAGCCAATATTGCCCGCAATGCCAATAAAAAATTTTATATCCACAGAGTCTAGCCGCAATTACGCCCAAATAAGAATACTGCACATAAACCTTATGGTAACCGGAAAGTCTCAATTTAAATAAATAAAAAAAACAAAAAATAAATCTTAATAATTTATTTTTAGGCAGCAAAGACGAACCCGCAACATTTCCTTGATCAAACTTTTTTCCATTTTCAACCAACACATAAACATCAAATTTTTTTGACAATGCGTTAATCATATCATAAAGATGGCGAAAATGAGTATCCGTATTTCGGTTGTAAATCGGTAATATGTATACCAGCTTGCTTTTCATATTTCTTATCTATAATTTTTGTTATTAGCAATAAATTCTTTATGCCACAGGGCAAACATATACAAACGCCAAATTTTATCAAAATTATTGGCTTTGTTGTTATTGTGTTCTTCTATAATATTTTTAATATACTCCTTTTTAAAATAACCCAAATCAGTAAATGACGCGTCAAGTAAAGTGTTTATAATATCCTCTCTCAACTTCCCTTCTTTTATCCAGCGATGAAGCGGAATGCCAAAACCTTTTTTCTGTCTGAATAAAATTTCATCAGGCAAATAATCTCTCAGCGCTTGTTTAAAAATATATTTAGTTTCCAGCCCTTTAAGTTTTAAGTCAAACGGAATACTCGCTACAAATTCTATAAAATTATGGTCAACTAACGGCGCTCTGGCCTCAAGCGATACGGCCATTGAACAACGATCTACTTTTGTAAAAAACATATCAGGCAGAAGCGAGCAAAATTGACCATAGAGCAATGCTTCAAACTTATTTTTTCCGTCGTATTTATCTATCTGGTCTTCTCTTAATTTTTGCGCGCTAAATCCAGAAATTATTTCGGAAATTGATCCATTATAAACTTCCTGAATTAATAATTTTTCGTTAAATCCACTGGTCATACTCAAAAAAACTTCCAATGGGTTGCCTGACAAATTGCGCTGAGTTTCCGCCAATCTTTTAAACTTATATAAATACCTTAAAATTGAATCTCTATTATCAGTATTGGGAATTAATTTTGTCAGATTATAAATAGCCTCTCGGGCAAATTTCGGCAACAAATTATAAGCGCTGGCTATTTTTATGGCTTTATAGGATTCGTAGCCGGCAAAAAGTTCGTCTCCCCCGTCACCGGTTAAAGCCACTGTGACAAAATCTCGGGTAACTTTTGATACATAATAAGTTGGAATAATTGAAGCGTCAGCAAAAGGTTCGTCTAGATGCCAAACTAATTTCGGCAAAATTTCCATCACTTCTGGCTCAATAATAAATTCGTGGTGATTGGTGCCGAATTTTTCCGCTACAATTTTAGCATATTTTAACTCGGAAAAATCTTGTTCCTTAAAACCAATGGTAAAAGTTTCAATCGGTTTAACGCTAGTTTGCGCCATCATGGAGACGATGGCGCTGGAATCTACGCCGCCGGATAAAAAAGCGCCGAGAGGCACATCGGACACCATTCTCATCTTTACCGACTCTTTTAATTTATTAACGATTTCTTTTTTAATTTCATCTTCGCTTAGGCTGGTTTTTTCGGCGAAGCTGGGCGTCCAATATTTATTGATTGAATAATTATTTTTTTGAAAAATTAATTGGCAGGCAGGTTCCAACTTTTTGATATTTTTAATAATGCAATATGGCGAAGGGACCCGGCCGTAAACAAAATAATAATGCAGGGCTTCCAAATTTATTTCTCTTTTAATATTATTATCGCATAAAATAGATTTCAATTCAGAAGCAAACAAAAATGTTTCGCCATCGTAATAATAATATAATGGCTTCTCGCCGGCTCGATCGCGCGCCAAAATTAATTTTTCTTTTCTTTCATCCCAAAGCGCAATGCCAAACATGCCATTTAGACGAGTCACGAAGCTGTCGCCGTATTGTTCATAGGCGTGAACTATGACCTCGGTATCTGACTGGGTATAAAAAACATGTCCGGTCGATTCAAGCTCTTTTCTGATTTCTTTAAAATTATATATTTCGCCGTTAAATACGACCCAAATAGTTTTGTCTTCATTGTGAATCGGCTGGTCGCCCGTGGCTAAATCAATAATTTTTAATCTTCTCATTCCCATCCCGATTCTATTGGAAAAATAAAAACCCTCGCCGTCCGGACCGCGATGCGCTATAATATCAGTCATTTTCTTTACCAAATCTCTGTCAACCGAGGATTTAATTTTCAATTGCCCAACTATTCCGCACATAAATTAATTTTTATTTAAAATTTTCTTCCACATGCAAATAATTGAAGAAACACTGCCGGACCAGCTAAATTTTTGTTCTATATCATTCTTTAATTGAGCCGCAACTTTTTTTCTAAAAATATCATCTTCTAATAATTTATTAATTTTTTTGAGGCACTCTTCTTCACTCTCTATCGAAAATAATAAATTATCATCTTTAATAATTGAGAGAGCGCCGGTTGTTTTTGAGGCCAATGTCGGCGTGCCGGCCATAGCCGCTTCAATAATCACTTTGCCAAGACTTTCATGCTTGGACGGAAAAATAACAACTTCGGCTAAATGATAATATTCTGGTAATAAATCGTGCTGAATAGCGCCTAAAAATTCTACTGACTGCGATAATGATAAATCGCGGCATAATTTCTCCCAATTTTTGCGTTCCTCGCCATCGCCAATTACCAAAAGATAATAACCCTGCCGAGACTTCAATAATTCGTTGAAAATAGCCAAAAGGAAATCAAGGTTTTTTAATTTTACCAGTCGTCCGACAAATAGAATAACTTTTTTATTTTCGTATTTTTTTCTGAGATTAAATAACTTTTTTTCGTCATATTGAACAAATTTATTCAGATCAACCGGTGTCGGAATAACGCTTATTTTACTTTCCTCAATTCCCAATTCTATTAACTTTTCTTTGATTTTCGGACTGACAACCCTGACGTGATCAGCCCTTCTGGTTACAAACTTAGCCAGGGACAAAAAAAATCTATTGCTAAAACTTTCTCCCAACCAACTCTTATTATCCAAAAAATCTCCATGCCAATTCACTACCAAAGGCAGCTTATATTTATTTTTTAACAACCAGCCAAGCAGACCGAAAATCATCGGATCCTGAGAATTAATTAAGTTAATCTGATATTTTTTTATTGCGATACTTGATTGTTTATAAATTTGCCAAAACAAACCAAATTTATTTTTTCCTCCTGAAGGTATTAAGGTTAAATTATCTTTATTTATTTCCGCTCCCAAACCAGTCGGAGATTTAATTACAATAATTAAACGTTCGCACCCCTCAGCATAAGCTATATGTCTGGACAGAAAATCACCCATTGAATTATTTCGGAAAATACTATTATCAGAACTTAACATTAATATCTTCATAAATTATAATCTAAAAAATATTAATTATGCCTTAAACCATTTTGGCAAAAAAACTTTCTTAAAATTAACCGGCGTCTTATCTTCTTTTTCAGCTAAAACCCAAATATTTCCTCCCCATATTTGAAGTAGTGGTTCAAAAATATAATTAAACCAACGCGGTTTTTTTCTTATTAAACCCGAAGTTTTGATTATTTTGTATCCAGCCATTTCTAATAGATACAATAAAGACTTTTTATTAAACGCGTAAAAATGGCAGCTTGAACGATGCGTCTCAAACATGGACATTAATGGAATTTGAATTACTATCCGCCCCCGATCTTTAAGCAAATTCCGGCAATCATACAAAAATTTGTAAGGACTTACCATGTGAACAAGAAAATCAGTGCACCAAATTAAATCATACTTTTCTGTAATTAACGACAAATCATCTTCGGCATTAAGCGAGATTATCTTCAAACCCAAACTTCGAGAAAAATCAACTAACTTATTATTAACTTCAATGCCTATTGATTCCTTGGAAAAATGTATCAAATTCTGGCCATAAGCGCTCCCAATTTCTAACATTTTTTCTTCTTGGCTAATGCCAAATCTTTTATAAATATATTCGTGGTCGCCATGCCAATTTTTGAAAGATTGTTCATAGATTCTTCTATTTTCTTCACCAGTAAAAATACCTCTATCCATAATTAACTTTTCCAATTCTTCGTTTGTCTTTCTCATATTTATAATATTATTTTGTAACAAATTTTTTAGCGATTTTAAACTCTATTGGCCAAGCAAAAAATTTTAATTTCCAGCGCAATTTACAGAGTAAAACAAAACCTAATTTTAAAAATTTATGCGCCTTTATGCTTGAACCCATCGCGCTTTTAATACTATGAGCGCCGAAACGGACGTATGCCTCCATTGATTCAACGAAATCTTTATCTTTGACCCAGGGGAAATTTTTTACCGCCAAATATGAAAGTTCATTTCTTGCGACTTTCGCCCACTCATCAATAGAATCAGGCGCTTTCCAACCGGACGCCAAACACTCATTGTATAATTCGGAGCCGGGATAAGGGCGAAAAGCTTGCGGCCCGAGAATTTGCACCTCCCCTTCCAATTTAAGCAAACGATCAATCAAAAACAGCGTCATCATCATATCGCTTTTTTCTTCACCCGGCAAACCAATCATAAAAGAATACTGCGGAATTATTCCGTGCCGCAAACACATTTGCGCTGACTTTACAATTTCTTCCGGCGTAATTCCTTTTTTGATTTTTTTTAAAATTCTTGGGCTGCCTGATTCTGCGCCAAACGAAAGTAAATAACAGCCGGATTTTTTTAATTTCTCCAAAAAAGCATCGTCAACCATGCCGTTTGCCAGATAATTTGCCCGCACAGTCGTCTCCCATGGCATAACCAAGTTACGCTCTAGCATGCCGTCTATTATTTTTTTGGCACGGTTAATATCAACAAAAAAATTTTCATCCCAAAAACGCAACTTTTTATCCTTAAAACATTCTTTGTTTTTAATGATTTCCAAATCTTTCAAAACTTGTTCGGCGCTTCTTGGCCGCCAACAATATTTCAAAATAGCGTTGATGCAAAAAGTACATTGGTGAGGACAACCGCGAGAAGTTAAAGACGGTATCAAATATAGATGATTTAATATTTCCGAAGGCACTAAATCCCATTTAAATAACGGCATCGCCGCCGGATTATGAAGAGGGCGATGAGGATTAATCGTTACCTTTTCGCCTTGTCTAAAGGCAATCCCTTGAATATCATTTAGCGGCACGCCCGCGGCTATTTCATACGTAGTCTCTTCACCCTCGCCGTACACGGCGATATCAACCAGCGGATAAGCGGCGGTTTGCTCCAAAAAAAATGTTGGATGCGATCCACCCCAGACTATTGTACAACCGGGATTTTCCTCTTTGATTACGCGAGATACTTCAATAGCATTGGCTATTTGCATCGTCATCACTGAAATTCCGACAATATCAAAATCTTTAATTTTTTCTTTTATTAAATCCAAATAATTTTTCTGTCTAACCCCGTCAATCATTTCAACTTTGACTCCCCGGCTATCCAAATACGTAGCAATGCTCAAAAGTCCGACCGACACCGAACTGTCGTAATTATCTTTGGAAATATTAAACGGTGGATTAATCAATAATACATTTTTCATAAAGCTTGATAATTTTTAAAAACGGCAATCAATTCGCTGATCATTCTTTCACGAGAAAATTGGCTCGCTTTGGTTTTTGCGTTATTAGCAAACTCTTTGGCCAAGATATCATTCAGTAAAATTTTTTCCGCGGCTGATTTTATTTCACTAAAATTATTATACTCAACCAAAATGCCATTTCGACCGTCATCAATAAGCTCAATATTTCCTTCCACTCTGGTTGTAATAACCGGCGTACCTAATAACATAACCTCTAAAAGCTGGTGTGAAAAACCTTCGTAATGAGTATTCAAAATAAACAGATCGCTCGCTTTAATATATTTATACAATTCATCTTTGCCAAATTTTCCTTTGAGAAAAACGGAATTTTCCAGATTTTTTTCTTTTACCAATTGTTTTAATTCTATCTCCATCGGACCATCGCCGATTATTAGCAAAGACAAATTGCTAAATGTTTTTTTGAGCTCAGGAAATAATTTAATTAATTCCCGAAAGCCCTTCCACGGAACCAAACGACCAATAGTTAGAATAACCAATCCTTCTAAATGCAACTCTTGCCGAATTTTCGCTTTGTCGCTATAAACATCTTTGACATTAACCGAATTGTATATAACCTTTATTTTATTTGATTTTATTCCCCAATTCTGGACAATAGTTTTTAAATATTCGCTGGGAACAATAATCAAGTTGGCTTTCTGCGCTACAAAATATTGCGCTTTTTTAAGCAATCTAACCAAAAATGGATAACCTTTATAATTTTTGGAAAAATCATCCAGGCTATCTTTTATCCCAAATCTCTGGCAACCCTGCTCCCAGGCGTGATCTCCGGCCATCCTGACAATTATTTTTTTGCCCAGTATTTTACCGGCCACTAGCGTCGGTAAGCCGACACTTACCAAATCCAAAGCAAAAATCAAATCCTTTGAGACTGCTTTTTTCAGAACATAAAAAAAGAAAAAAATATGCCTGATAATTTTTGGATACTTTTTAAAATTGCCAAAATTTATTAGCGATAGTTCAAAATCGTCTGCTGACAAATTTTCCAATAATAATTTTGCATAAGTTGCCGGCCCGCCAATGTCCGGAGCAAAAATTCCGGTAACAATTAAAACTTTTATTTTTTTATTATTAATATCCATAAAAAATTATTAATTTTCTACTTTTACGCCTACTAAAAATTTTCTGTCAAAATAAAGCGAAACTGCTTCATAACCGCCAAAAAGCACGCCACTATAAAGCAAGTCGCCTGCTAAAGTATTTCTAAAAAATGGCAAAGCCATAGTGAAACAGCTAGCCAGGCCGGCGAAGGTGTGCGGATACCAATTGAAAAAAATCCAGACCGCGAAATTAGTAATAATAAAAAAAATGACCGAAGACAACAAGGCGCCAAAAACCACGCTGTACCATTTGATTTTTTTGGACAAATAACGGCCGACAAAAAATGAAACCGCGATAGAGGCATAAACCGAAGCCATCACCTGCCAGTCATAAAAACCAATAAAAAAATCGCTTGCTAACATTGCCGCTAAGGGCAGAACCACCGCCCAACGCCTGCATAGATAAGCACCGGCAAAAATTGACATTGCGGCGATAGGCGTAAAATTGTAAGGATGTTTTATTAACCGCGAACTGGCGGCTAGCAAAACCAAGAGGACTGCAAAAACTATTTTTTGTTTTTTGTTCATAAATTTATTTTATCAATCTTTCTAAAATATTTTTCATTTTTCTGGCAATTTTGTCCCAATCGTAATTTTTAACTACTAATTCTTTTCCGTTTTTTACCAGAAGTTGGCGTAAGGCATCGTCAGAAAATACTCGATCAATTTTTCGCGCCAAATCCTCGGGATTATTCGGCTCGCAAAACAGCCCTGTTTCGCCATCGACCAAAAAATCAGGAATACCCCCAACCGGCGTACCAATTATCGGTAATCCGGCCGCCATGGCTTCCAGAAAAGAATTGCCAAGTCCTTCGGACAGCGACGGACGAACAAAGAGATCGCTTGCCCACAAATATTTCACTAAATCATCATGTTTCTGATATCCTAAAAAATAAATACTATTTTCAATCTTTAATTCACGCGCTATTTTTTTCAAATTTTCCTCTTCTTCTCCTTCGCCCAGAATTAAAAGTTTAGGATTTATTCGTGTCATTGACAATGATCTAACCAAGCTATCTAGGCCATTCTTTCTGGTTAAACGCGAAGTGGTAATAATTAACTTATCATTCTCGCTAAAATTCAAACTTTTTTTAGCTTCTTCCTGGTTAAAACTCTCGGGGCAAATAAATTTTTCCAAATCAACCCCATTGGGCACGATTTCAATTGGGCATTCGGCGCCATTCTCCTTGGCCCACCCTGCTAAAAATTTACTGATTGTCTGAATATAATCAGCGGATTTAAAAATTTGTAAAAATAATTTATGAAAAATACCAACTCGCTTTTTAATATACGCCGGATCGTCACCTTCCTGCAAAGTCAAAAGAAAAGGAATATTTTTATTTCCTCTTTTAAAATATATTGCGGCAAAACCGCCATAGCTTGCCATAATCGCCCAGACCGAATCATAAGGCTTGGCTTTATTTAATTTCATACCAAGCCGATGACCGAAAAAAGCCAACAAATATTTATCTAATTTCTTTATGCCCAACCCAACGCGATAAATATTTATATTTCCAATTTTTTCTTGTTTTGGCAATTTTTTCATCCGTGCCATAATCAAGTCAAACTCAAAATCTTCACCCAACCTATCGGTGATTTCTTTAACTGCAACTTCTGCTCCGCCGACAAAAGGATAATAGGCGGTGGAAAAAATTAAAATTCTTTTCATTAAATAATTTCTTTAAAGTAAGCAATGGTTTTTTTAAGGCCTTCCTCTAGTTGAATTTTTGCCTCCCAGCCCAATTTTTCTTTGGCCAAACTGATGTCGGGTTTTCTTTTGCGCGGGTCGTCTTGCGGCAATGGCCTATAAATAATTTTACTCTTGCTCTCCGGTATTAATTCCAAAACTTTTTCCGCTAGCTCCTTGATGGTGAATTCCGTAGGATTACCTAAATTAACCGGACCAATAAATTCATCTTGAGCCATCATTTTTGTCATACCGCTTATTAAATCGTCAATATACTGGAAAGATCTTGTCTGGCTGCCATCACCATAAATAGTAATATTTTCATTTCTTAACGCTTGCACGATAAAATTTGATACTACTCTGCCATCATCAATATACATATTGGGGCCATAAGTATTGAAAATCCTCACGATTTTAATGGCTACCCCATATTGCCGATAATAATCCAAACACAATGTTTCAGCAACCCTCTTGCCCTCATCATAACAACTGCGTATGCCAACCGGATTTACATTACCCCAATAACTTTCTTTCTGCGGATGTTCAAAAGGATCGCCGTAGACTTCCGAAGTTGAAGCCTGCAAAATTTTTGCACCTGATTTTTTCGCTAATTCTAATAAATTAATAATTCCAATCGTATTCGTTCTTACAGTTTTTACCGGATTTTCTTGATAATGAACGGGCGAGGCCGGACAAGCGAGATTGTAAATTTCATCAACAATTAAATCAATTTTATCTTCAATATCAAATTCTATTAATTTAAAATTGGGATTATTAAAAAATTTTTCAATATTAATTTTTTGACCGGTAAAAAAATTATCTAGGCAAATCACTTCATTCCCCTTTTCCAATAGTTCTTGGCACAGATGCGAGCCGATAAATCCCGCACCGCCGGTAACTAAAATTTTTTTTGTCATAAAATTAATTTATTTCAATATCAATGTATTTTATCTCCATATAACGCTGTTTTAATTTATTTTCAATTTCATCAATTTTTCTGCCAACAACGCGCGGCACGCGGTCGGCGTATTCCACGCAAAATTTTTTAAATTCTTCATAATCGTTATTGACTTCTTCGTATTTGTCTTTCAAATCGGATTTGCGGAATATTTCTTTGAGCAAGGCGATGCCGTTAAATTCTATTTCGCATTTTATCCGATAAATCCCGACGTCCAAAGTAGCTGATTTGAAATCCAAAACTCTTTCAATCGCCGGATCAGCTTCTAACATCTTAACTATTTCTTCCTGCAAATCCGGCGGGATAGAACGTCCGATCAGAAAAGATCGATTTTTAATAATCAAAATAATGGCCACTACTCCCAAGAGTGTACCGATGGTTATTGAACCAATCGCGTCCCAATAATGTTTGCCCGTTAGCGTGGTCAAAACAATGCTTAAAAAAGCGATCGATACGCCCAAAACCGCCACGCTGTCTTCATACAACACCGCCAAAGTTGAAGGATCACCGTTTTTTAATAAAGAAACAAGTGATTCTTTCGGCTGTTTTTTTCTCAGTTCTCGGTATGCTAAATAAAACGTGAAAAATTCAATCGCGAAAGAAACGGCAAGAACAACTAAAATAATCGGATTGTATTCAAAAGTCTGCCCGTGGATCAGGGTGGAAATGCCGCGATAAATGGTTGCGCCCGCGCCGATAAAAAAGATTCCACACGCGGAAATCAGCGCCCAAAAAAATCTTTCCCGTCCGTAGCCGTAAATATATTCTTCATCCGGCTTCTTGGTTGATTTTTTTAGTCCCACCAACAAAAGCGATTGGTTAGACGTATCGGCAAAACTGTGAATCGCCTCGGAAAACATTACGCTGGAACCGGAAACGAAAAAAGCGATAAATTTGATTAAAGTTATAAAGCCGTTTCCGGCCAAAGCCGCAACTACCGGCCAAAAACCATGTATTTTCTTTTTCATATTTTTTTATTTTAAACCTCGGACCTCCAGCCAAAATGTTTTAAAGAAATTAACCATAAAATCATGGCGCGCCTCTGCTAATTTTTTTCCGGTCTGGGTTAACATTTTATTTTTTATTTTTTTAAGCTTGATTTCGTATTCCAAAATTCCGGTGTCATCTTTTAAATAAGAATGATCTTTGCCGGATCGCGCGATAGCCAATTCATTGCCGGTGTAGAGAGCATGCCCTAAATAACCGGCAAACAAAAAATCGCGGGCAATGCCCACCGCGCCGATGGAATCAAGTTTGTCCGCGTCGTACAAAACTTTGGCTTCAATCGTTTCGGGAAGATGATCGTTGCGGAAGCGATGGGAGATAATGCAGTGCAAAATATTATCAATCGCTGATTTTTCCAAATCATATTTTTCTAAAATTTTCTTGGCTAAATCCGCGCCTTTTTCCGCGTGGCAAAATCTACCGCGGCTTTTCATCTCTTCTTTGCGTCCGATGTCATGTAGAAAAGCGGCGATGGCCAAAATCGGCAAATCGGCTTTCTCTTCCCTGCCGATATGCCGCGCCAAATTATAAACTCGCTCCACGTGTTTCCAATCATGGCAACCGCTCGCGCCTTGAAAATATTTTTTGGCTTCATTTTCAATTTGAGAAATAATTTGCTTGGAGATTTTTATCTTAGATTGAACATTCAGCATATTAAGTATTGCAAGGGTATTATTAGAACTTTCCGTGGTGCTTCATTAGGTACTCTGGCTAAAAACTTAAATGACCTTTTTTACGCTAATAAGACCGTTCGCGTCTATCACAATTTCAAACGCAACTCTCTTTAAAGTAATCGGCGTATCTGAAAATATTGAATTAAGAAACCTATTAAATTCACTTATTTTATAACTACCGGACCAATTGGGAAGACCGAACTCTCTAGAAAACTCCACTAACTGGTTATGAAAATCAATAAAATTAATTATAGAATTTGAATATTCCCCGTTATCAACCCTTATAAACATATCTTCAATTATTTTGGGGCACCTCTCTATTTCTGAATGTAAAGCAAGATTACAGTAAAAATTTAATATGCTATATTTTTCAGGATGGCCTTGCATTTCTAAGACTTTTCTAATTCTAGACAATGCATACACAATATCCTCCTCTGAAGATGGAGCTATTCCAAATTTTTTCGATAGTTTTTCTAAAATTTGCGTTTTGCCCATATTTAGATAATCGAATTGATTTCGATAAAAATTGTCTTGGCGGAGAGTGAGGGATTCGAACCCTCGAGGACCTTTCGACCCAACAGACTTTCCAGGCCTGCGCCATAAACCGCTAGGCGAACTCTCCATTAATTCCGTTCCCCTCTCCTTTTAAAGGAGAGGGCTAGGGTGAGGTTTTAGTTTTTACCTCCTACTTAAAAATGAGGAGGGACTAAAACACCACGAGATAAAGTTTTTAATTGGTCACAATATTCAATAATATCCCCGACAACCAAATCTTGATTTTTGTAAACCTCACAATTTGAGTAACGCTTAAGCGCTACTCCGATACTTTTTATATACTCTTCTTTTTCTTTATCATTTTTTAATTCTTTATCGCTACTATGAGTCGCTCCATCAATTTCAATCGCTAATTTTACTTCCGGGCAATAAAAATCAACTATATAACCGCCAATTCCATATTGCCGACGAAATTTATATCCAAAATTTCTATTTCGCAATTTCCGCCATAATAATTTTTCCGCGCCAATTTCTTGCTTTCTTAAAAAACGTCTGATATTTTTCTGATCTGTTTTATTAAATATTTTTCCCATATTTTTCGAAATGGGAGTTTAATTTTACCTCCTCCTGACCTCCTCCTTAAAAAGGAGGAGGGACGAATGGCGCTCCTTTATTTTCTATTTTGCCAATTCTCTTTCAATTACACTCTTTAATCCTTCTCTTGCCACACCATCGCTGCCGGTAAAATCTTCATAAGGATAAGCGCCAGGAAGAATTTCGTCGTTAACAAAAATCGTCGGCGTACCATTAACGCCGAAGTTTTTTCCTTCAAGCATTTGGCTGTAAATTTTATCTTTATACTTTTCTGTTTCCACACATTGCTGAAATTTCGCCAAGTCCAAACCAATATCTTTGGCATTTTGATTATATTGCTCGCTATTTAAAATGGCTGATTTGTTATCAGCAAACAATTTGTCATACATCTCCCAAAATTTCTCCTGCTCACTTGCACATTCCGAAGCGATTGCCGCCCCCATGGCATTTGAGTGGGAATATAAAAAATAATGGCGGAAGGCGATCTTAATTTTATCGGCGTATTCTTTTTTTACTTTTTCCAATGTGCCATAAAAATCCGCGCAAAACGGACAATCAAAATCGCTATAAACAATAATTTCTACCGGCGCGCTCGCTTCTCCCCAAACATGATCAGTGTCGTCAATCGGCCTTAACTTTTGCAACCCCGCGCTCTGCGCTCCGAAGACCGCTTCTTGGTTGGAATTTTTTAAAGTAGAAATTTCATTAATCGCTTTTTCGTCCGGCAATTTTCCTTTGCCAAAATAAAAAACAGCCGCAACGGTGATTAAGGCTAAAATAAATATCACGATAATAATTTTTAAAAAATTTTTGTTCATAAATTTATATTGATGGTTTTTGGTTATGCCATTCTGTCGCTTCTTGATAATTATGTCCGATCCTGAGAAGCATTCCTTCGTTAAATCTCTTGCCAATCAACTGAAAACCGACTGGCAGGCCTTCGGAAAATCCGCAAGGCACTGATATTGCCGGCAAGCCGGCCAGCGAAGGACCAGTGACAAAAATATCTTCCAAATACATCTGCAACGGATCACTATTTTTTTCGCCGATTTTAAAAGCAACTGTCGGTTGAGTCGGCGTAATTATCGCGTCAACTTTTTCTAATTCAAAATCCAATTCCTCTTTTATTTTCGTTCTGACTTTCTGCGCTTTAAGATAATAGGCGTCATAATATCCGGCGCTTAATACATAAGTGCCAAGCATTATTCTTCTCTTCGCTTCCGACCCAAAACCTTCGCCGCGACTTTTGGTATATACTTCCGTTATACTCTTAACTTGATCTGATGATAGGCCATAGCGAATGCCGTCAAAGCGCGCTAAATTTGAACTGACTTCTGACGGCGTAATAATATAATAAACCGGAATACCGTATTTGGCATAAGGCAATTTCACCGGCACAATTTCCGCGCCCAGTTCTTTTAATTTATCAACCGCTTTTAATAATACTTCTTTAAAATTTTTATCAGTCACCTGATCAAAATATTCTAGAACCATGCCAAGTTTCAATCCCTTAATATTCTTTCTGAATTCTTCGCTATATTCCGGCACTTCTACTTCCGGCGTGGTGGCATCATGTTTGTCATGGCCAGCAATAATTTTTAAAACAATACTTGCATCCTCTACGGTCTTGGTGATCGGCCCGGGTACATCAGTTGATGAAGTCATAGCCAAAAGACCAAAGCGCGAAGAACGGCCATACGTTGGCTTTAATCCGGTAACTCCACAAAAAGAAGAAGGACAGCGAATTGATCCACCCGTGTCAGTCCCTAATGCAAACAAACAAATATTTGCCGCTACTGCCGCCGCTGAACCGCCGGAAGAACCGCCAGGCACTCGTTCCAAATCCCATGGGTTATGTGTCGAACCGAAAGCGCTATTTTCCGTGGACGCGCCATGCGCGAATTCATCCAGATTGGTTTTACCCAAAAGCACCGCGCCGGCATCACGCAATTTTTTTATCACCGTGGCGTCAAATGGCGCAATATAATTTTCAAGAATTTTGGAAGCAGCCGTTGTCCGCACGCCGCGTGTCAAAATATTATCTTTGGCTAAATATGGAATTCCCAGTAAGGGCAAACTAATCGCTTCCGCGCCTAATTTTTTTCGTCTTTTATCCGCCTCTTTCGCTTCCGCCAATGCTTCATCTGCGCACACGGTTAAGCAGGCCTTGATTTTATCATCAACTTCTTTAATGCGCGCCAAGCAAGCCTTGGTTAAATCAACCGAAGTTATCTCGCCATTCGCCAATTTCTCTTGCGCTTGTTTGATTGTTAATCGATTGAGATTCATAAATCTTAAATCAAAAATCTTAAATCTAAAATTATTCAAGTACTCTCTTAACTTTATACTGCCCATTTTCAAAATCAGGCGCTTGGTTTAAAGCGTCTTCTACTTCTTTTTTATTCCATTCACCAATCTCATCAGAACGAAAAACATTTTTGAGCCCTGTCACCTGCGCTGTCGGCTCGGTATCGGTTACATCAACTTCTTTTAGCTGATCAATATAACTTAAAACATTGGACAGTTGGCTGCCGTATTTTTCTAACTCTTCTTCAGTTAAATCCAGACGAGCTAAATTGGCAATATGTTGTATTTCTTCTTTGGACAACTGCATAAACTAATTTTTAATAACAAATTTTTAAAATTAAGATATTAAGTTATTATTTAAAAATTAAAATTCTAACCCCTAATTATACTTAGGAACGCTTTCTCGTCAACCACCTTCACTCCCAACTTTACCGCCTTGTCATACTTGCTTCCCGGATCAGCGCCGGCGACAACGTAGTCAGTATTTTGGCTAACTGATGAGGAAACATCGCCTCCTAATTCTCTTATCTTAGCTTTTGCCTCATCTCTTGTCAAACTCTCCAAAGCGCCGGTTAGCACGAAAGTTTTGCCAGTAAAATTTTGACTTTTAACTTTTAATTTTTGACTTTCAATAACCACTCCAGCCTTTTCTAATTTTTCCAAGAGCTCAATATTATGCTTATCGCGAAACCAATCATAAATACTTTGCGCTACGATTGGACCAACATCTTCCAATTTTTCCAAATCTTCTAAACTTAAACTTTGATAATATTTTGAAACTTCTGAAATGGTAAGCACTGATTTATTTGTAAATTTATGCGCTATTTGTGAATTTGTAATCTGCGCTGCCAAAAGTAAAGCACTCTCTTCCCCGACATGTCTGATCCCCAAGGCGTATAAAAATCTAGATAGAACAACCACCTTGCGTTCGGCAATCGCTTTGACCAAATTCTCAGCAGATTTTTCGGCAAACCTTTCTAGCGGTTCTAGATCTCCGACTGTTAAATTGTAAAAATCGCTCGCGTCGCGCACCAATCCTTCTTTCATCAATTGCTCAATAATTTTCGGACCTAAGCCTTCAATATCCATTGCACTTTTACTCGCCCAGTGCATCAACCGACGCAAATTAACCGCATAACAATTTTTGTTCTCACAACGATAAGCCACCTCGCCCTTCACTCTTTCAATTTCACCATCGCACATGGGACATTTTTTTGGCACGTGGATTTCCTTTTCTTTGCCGGTACGCAATTTGGGTAAATTTTTTATAATTTTGGGAATCACATCACCGGCGCGCTCAATAATCACCGTGTCGCCAATTTTTACACCCAATCTTTTTATTTCATCCATATTATGAAGCGTAGCGCGTGAAATTGTTACTCCGGCAACATGCACTGGCTCTAACATAGCGGTGGGCGTTAAAGTTCCAGTTCGTCCGACCTGCCAGACAACATCGTTTAAGATTGTCGTCGCTTGAACAGCAGCAAATTTATAAGCCATCATGTAGCGCGGTCCTTTGCCAACCACGCCGAGAACCGGCCAAAGCGCCAAATTATTCACCTTAACGACTACGCCGTCTATTTCAAAAGGTAATTTTTCCCGCTTAGCTTCGCAATGTTTATAAAACGAAAAAACTTCATCCAAATCACGGCAAAATTTCACGTCTTTCAAGGTCTTAAAACCGAGAAGATGCGCCAATTGAATTTCCTGCTCATGAGTTTCCATTCCTAAATCGGTTGCCAAGGCATAAACATAAAAATCCAATTTTCTTTCGGCTGACAATTTTGGATCAAGCTGGCGGATTGAACCGGCAGCGCCATTTCGGGTATTAGCGAGTAGCGGCCGGCCTTCTTTTTTGTATTTTTTGTTAAGCTCTTCAAAAACTTTTTTGGTCATAATGGCTTCACCGCGATATTCAATCACGCCGTTTTCTATGCTGGCTAAAACTTTTTTGATTACTGCCGCGGCCAAACCGATTTTTTTAAGTTCGCTCTCGGTTGGCAGGCGCAAAGCTAGCGGTATGCTTTCAATGGTTTTTAAATTATTTGTCACATCTTCGCCCACTCGCCCATCACCGCGCGTTGAACCTTGTTGGAATGCTCCTTTTTCATATTTTAAATTCATCGCCAAGCCATCCAACTTTAATTCGCAGAAGTAGCCAACCTCACCCCCCGCTCCCCCTCTCCTAATTAGGAGAGGGGGCTGGGAGGAGAGGTTCTTAATAACTCTTTCTTCCCAATCACGCATATCTTCTTCGGAAAAAGCGTCAAACAAAGAATGCATTACAGAAGAGTGTTCAACTTTTTTGAACTTATCTAAAGGTTCGCCGCCGATTCTCTGGGTCGGCGAGTCGGGCGTGATAAATTCCGGATATTCCATCTCCAGTTTAAACAATTCATTTTTCAAGCTATCCAAAGCCGCATCAGAAATTTCCGATTTGTCCAAAACATGATACAAATACCTGTAACGGTTAATTTCTTCACGTAATTTTTCAATTCTTTTTTTAATCTCTATTTTATTCATATTACTATTCTGTTTTTTATTTCGTGCTATTCATAATTAATCTTGAATATAGATTCCAAGATTTCCAATATTTATAAAGTCATAAACTTTTCCACCATTACCGGAACTTCCAGCACCAATTAGTATATCTTAATTGCCATTTCTCTCCAAATCCGCAAAAGACGAGCTAACCACGCAACCGTTTACTATTGGAGGAATACTAACTGCTTTAGTATAAAAAACATAGACATTATTCAGGCGTGTTGTAATTGTCGCAACTCCAGCTGCGACCATCATCGCCGCAAAATTCCATCAGCTCAATTCGGCTTGCAAGTTTATCGCGAACAGTTACCACCTTCAGCAATCCGCCACTGGTGGCAAGGATACGAATCAATTTGCATATTCCAAATTCCGCTAGGATTACCTAACGAATCATAAAAATCCCAGTCAAAATAAGTTGATTGAATTTTCATTTCATTGGTTGTTTTACCTTCCACTCCATTGCAAACTCCGTCACCACTATAATTTGATTGTCCCGTTGATTCTTTATTCCAATAAGAATATGCACAGACTAAATGGTCATTTACACCGAACAAACCTCCGACGTAAGATGAACCAATTACCTCACCTCCAGCATAACTATTTATAATTGATCCGTTATAAGCTTCACCAGCTAATCCACCAATTCTTGATACGCCGCTTACATAGCCAAAACTATAAGAATTTGAAATTGTCCCTTGTTTTAAATAGCCAAGCAAGCCGCCTATTCTATTCTGGCCACCTACCGATCCAGTCGAAAAAGAATTTGAAATCGTAGAGATAACGGCATATCCTAATTGTCCAACCAATCCGCCAAGATAATCATTACCATTTACATTGCCGACAGCATAAGAGTTAATGATTGAACCATTCAAATCCCCGACTAAACCACCGACCATATTTCCAGCGCTTGTTACAGCACATTCCGAATAACAACCAGATATAGCCAAAACATTTTGTTCTGTAGCTACTAAGCCGCCACCCAAAGCGACCAAACCTCCTGCTTCGCCAAATGTGCTAGTTATTGTACCGGAGGTATGACAATTGGTTATTTGAGTACTCTCGGCTGTTCCTGCTAAACCGCCAACAAAACGATAACCTGTAATATTTTCATTTATCAATCCAATATTTTTTATCTCCGCATTTTTAGTATAACCAAACAACCCAATATGAGTATAATTTGCAGGATATTCCGCGGGTGAAAAAGGTCTATTAATATACAAATTACTGATTGTATGTTCCCCTCCATCGAACACCCCTGAAAATTTATCACCAAAAACTGAATTACCAATAGGTTTAAATCCTTTACCATCATTCCAGCTCTGTGTTTCCGCGCAATCAACATCCTGAGTTAAAATATAATTTCCATCCAAGGGATAGTCGGTGGTGTCATCACCAATCTTTTGCAACTCTTCGCAACTACTAATTGCCGTAATGACTGCAACCGACCCGGCATTTTCAAAACTAGCTTCTACGGCTCGAGTAGTTTTCCCATAAGTACCCACGGAACTAAAAGTGATATACTCATTAGTTAAATTATAATCAACTGAATAATTGGAACCATTAATTAAATTACCGGAGAACACATTGGCTTGCGAATAATTAGGAAGCGTATAACTATTTTTTTGCATTTCCCAAATAGATTTTTCTATACCTGTTTCCGCGGCAAAATAAGCCTTAACAGAATCTTTCTGTGTTTGGCTCATACGCAAACCCGATACCGCAATATTGGTCGCTCCCAAAGCGACCAAAAGAATAGCAGATAAAATCAAAAGAGTCATTAACAAGGCGGAACCTTGCTGATTGGGTTTGGGAAAGTTTTTATAAAATTTTATTTTTATTTTTTTAAACACAGTGGATTATAATTTTAAATATTAAACTCTAAACTTTAATTGAATAAAAAATTTTAAATGATAAATTATTTATTATAATTTTGTTAATTAGTAATTTAATCATTTGTTCATTTAAAATTGATTTAAAATTTATAATTTAATATTTAAAATTTGTGATTACTGGTATTGTCTAGACGATATTGTTGTCTGAATTTTCATACTTTGGCTAGTACCTCCTTTAACCGGTATTTCAATATCTGCGACAATTGTGACACGAGGTTGCGCGCTGTTATCTACTAAAAAATTTAAACCAATTATTTTCATCTCTTCCGAAGTAATAAAGGCCTGAGCCCCATTACGATCAAGTAATATCATTGAATTTTCTCCTCCTTTACTACTCCAAGTATATGAAACACACTCGCCATATTGATTTATAAAAGCTAATTTCGAATTATTAGGAACATTATAAACTCGGTAAACTTCTCCTGCTCCCACGAGATCGCAGAGATCTGTATCGGTTCCTTTTTGTGCCATTCTTATTTCCTTTGCCATGGTTTCAAAAGCATAGCGCATATTTTCCTGAATATTCGCCGTAGTAATTGCGGTGCGCTGGCTAGATAAAACTAATTGAAATAATGAGGTTACAACGAGCATTATCAAAGAAAACAAACCAACGGCAATAACTATCTCTAATAGGGAAAAGCCGTCTTTGTTAATATTAATTTTTTTACGAAATAAACCCATAAATTTTAATTCAAGCTGCTATTTCCAATTATATAAAACTGTTTCAGCAACATAACTGTTTGTTTGCGTTCCTGTAGTCCATTCAACGGTGCAAATTACCGTAATTGATATGCTAGAATTATTTGTTATACTAATTAACCTAGTAAACGAAGTCGGGATAGCGCCTTCGTGAGCATAATAACCATCACTATTTATAAATAATTTTTTATTTCCGGAAAAAAGAGAAATATTACCAGTATAATCAATGATATAATTGCCGGCAGACAAACCGCTATCCCAATTGTCCCCTATTTTCCAATTACTATCGCGTTTGTTTCTCACTAATTCAATTCCTTCTTGTGCTAATTGAGACGCAATTAAAGTATTTTTATCAATATTTTGCGCCTTAATGCTTTGCATAACGAGCGAAGAAACGCCAAGTAAACCCATGGCGACAATAAAAACAACCACCATAATTTCTACAATACTAAATCCTTTTTCTTTTATAAATTTAAATTTCATTTTTAGATTTACAAATTATTATTTTACTTCTATTAGCCCAAAGAAATTAATATCAATTTCCTTAGTTAAACCATTTCGCACATCTTTTAGGACAATTTTTGCGTTATAATATTTTGTACCGACAATATAAACAGTCGGGTCGGGCGGAAGAAAAGTAATATTTAAAACCTCACTTGACGTTTCAAAATTTGCACCATATTGTATTGAATCAACAACAATATTTGCGGGAAAAATAACTTCTTTCGCGCTTTTTGTTTTATCTGCCTCGCTAGGAGATGCTGTGTATGATTTATCACCGTCAACATCGGCAAAAATATAATATTTATTATTACTTTTATCAATATAAAAACCCCAACCGCCGATAGGAAAATTACCTTCTCCGTAATTCACTAAACCTAAACTATAATTTTCCGCCAACCTAATATCGCTCGCCATTTGTTGAGCAGCAAAAATCAAATCTGCTCTTTGCGATGAAGCGCGATAATTAGCTAAAAAAATTCCAGTAATCAAAACAATAACTGCGACGCTAACAAGCATCTCAACTAGAGTAAAACCATTTTTTCTTTCGAATTTCTTCATTTTTTAGTCCTTCTATACAAAAGCGAGACTTTAATATCTCGCTTTTATTATACTATATTTACCCTTGACAATTCAAGAACTATTTCATCAAATCTTGCCTTGTTAAAATGAATAAACATTCACCACTTACATTGATGATAAATGCCATCTGAACATTTAATTTTACTTTGGTTTTACTTCTTTAAAAATTGGCAGATTAGGGCATGGCTGAGTGAGAGCAGGAGACGTTGCATTACTTTCCAAGATGGTTGATGGAGTACCGCTAAATACCGTGTCTAACTTATAAGTAACATTCTTTAAGCTAGAATCTATCGGCTTGTCAGTATAAGAAGTAGTGCTGGCGGGAATACTTGCATTAATAGTTGAATAATTAACTCCATCAACGCTGCGTTTTAATTCATAATGATCTATTGTGCCGACTGGCGCTGACCATTCTAATTTAACGCCAGCGCAATTATAACTATCAACTACTAAGCCTGACGCCGCACAGTAGCTAGAAGTAAATCCTTGGCCATTAACATTGGGTGACCAGCTGGAATCATAACCAGTCTGCCCCAAGGCTTTAACCCGGAAATAATAATTAGTGCTTGGCAAAACTATTCCCGTACAACTGACTATATTTGCCGCGGTAGCGCAAAAAGATGACCAGCTGGACTCGTCTTGGCTATAGTCTACTTCAAAACCTGTTTCATTGCTGGAATTGTCAGTCCAATTTACCGTCGCTAATTTGCAAGGACCGCTTGTATTACTAATAGCACCCATAGTTGGCGTGGCCGGATATGGTGTAGCATAGACTACTCCATAATCTGGACTTGTACCATTAAAACTAATCCAACCAACGCCAGTGCCATCATTATTACCATTCCAAGCATAGCCGGAAAATTTGCCACTAACATCAATGGACACCCCATTAGTCCAAGTACCACTCATTTCCAACCAGCCGTTATCGCCCAAAGCCAAAACTTTTGCCCAACCCGCAACACTGCCGGTCGTTTTATCATATTTGACAGAATAATTCGGCGCTTGCGGATAGCCAGAAGAGGGGGCAAAATCAACCCAGCCAAGATTTGGGCTCCAGGCATAGCCGGAAAAATTTCCAGTGGCCGAATCAATGTTTACGCCGTAATCCGCCGTGCCGCAAGAACTGTCGTTCGTGCAATTAAAGCTAATCCAGCCGTAATTAGAACTCCAGGCATAGCCGGAAACGTTTTGGCTAGTGCCGGCCTGAGCGAGAGGTATTTGCTTGGACATTTCCAGCCAAACAAGACCGCATAGAAACAACGCGATGAAAAAAATAGAAATAAAAATTAGAGAAAAAAATTTTTGTGGCTTTTTATTAAACATGAAATAAAATTATTTTGATGGCTTATTATTGTCGCTTCTATCTAGATAATACCTTATTTGCAACATGCAACGACAAGTTTCTGGGAACAATCTGGCGGCAAAACACTACATCTATAGTCGTTAACCATCGACACGAATCTGCATTCCACTGCGCTACCATATAATCTATAATCATTAGAAGCCCAACCGTTACAATCAGCCGGATGGGTTCCAGAATTTAACCCAAAAACACTATGAAACCAACTTCTTATAACGCTAGAATATCCTTTTTGCAATATTGCATTAATTTCTACGGAATTACATACATGATAAGTTGAGTCACAACCATTTTGATGTATCCAGTCATTCATTGCTTTATAACCGCCTCCGTAATTATCACCAAAATATCCATCATGTTCTGCGGAGGTAAACTTAATTTGCACACTTCCCCAACTACCACTTGTTGCGTCGCTCCACTTATTTATGCAACTGCCCTCTAAACATAAAGAGCTAGAAGAGGCGGCGCCATTTACTTCCAATGCCGTCTGCGGGCTCGCTATGCCGATGCCGATATTACCAGTCGCGCTCACGTTACCATTAATACCCAAATTACCATTAACACCCAATGGCATATTAATAATGGCAGACGTTTCGGGTGTTGGGCTTTCATTAAATACTGGCGGATAAATATTGGAGCTAGGCGGCGTGGCAGACGGAGCTTGCCAAGCGGCAAAGACATAGCTTAAGGCTGCTGAAAAAATCAGTGCCAAAATAATAATTGCCGGGAAAAAAATTATTGGCTGAAAAAATTTTTTGTTCATATAATTAAAAAAATAATTATTACTATTCCATTTTTTTTAATAAATCTACAGCTGATTCCTCACTGCTTTTGGGCTGGGGATTGCTTTTTTTCATTTGCGACATTAATTTAACGAGTGTTTCTTTATTTTTTTCTAATTGCTTCGGATCTTGCGTGGCAGTAGGATTAGCTTTTTCCATTTCAACCATCAAATTTATTAAATCCTGTTTTTTTTCTTCTGGTGTTTTTTCTTTTCTAACTTCTGTTTGTCCACCCCTTTTACTATTGGACAAATTTAGATTAACTTGCTTTCTATAATACAAAAAACCCAAAATACCTGCTGTCATGAGGGAGAAAATTATTAAAATAATAATTACTGTTTTTGATCGCATAAAATTAAACTTAGTCCGACTATAATATTATAACATTCTTATTTTCATTAACCAAAAAAATAAGGCCAAAAAATTATCACTCCGATTATTACCGCGATTAACGACGCCAACATAACCGCCGCGGCCATAATATCCTTGATATCCATTACATACTCATGAATGCGCGGCTTTAAAATATCGGCTACTCGTTCAACGGCGCTATTGGCTAATTCCATGAGCATCACTAAACCAATTACAAAAATTAAAAATAGCCATTCAGTTTTGGTGATACTAAAATAAACTCCTAACGCGATGACAACCACTGCAGTAAAAGTTTGAATTTTTAAATTTTGCTCTTCGCGGAAAGTTTTGACAAAACCTTTAAAAGCGTAAGAAAAACTTTTAGCGAGGCGACGTAGTTTGATCATCTGTCAAAATTTTAAATTATTAATAAACTTCTCTCCTATTTTAATCATTTTTGTTCTCTCTTTTTCAGTATTATCATCATAACCCAAGAGATGTAAAAGCCCGTGTGTCAAAATAAAAATCAGTTCTTCGCGCGCGCTATGTTTGAGTTCGCGCGCTTGTCTTTTTATTTGAACAAAATTAATAATAATTTCTCCCAAAAAATCTCCTTCTCCTTCAAAAGACAAAACATCGGTTGATTTATCAATCCCCCGATATATTTTGTTTAACTTCTTAATTTTTTTGTCGCCAACAAATGCGATGGAAACCGCAAACTTTTCTTTTTTATAATATTTCAAAAATTTCTCCGCAACCAACTTAGACAGCTTAACATCAATCAGCATTTTAGTTGTATTATTAATTTCTACCATAGCAAATTTTTACATAAGCTTTAAACTTAAATACTTTTTAGCTTTATTACTATTTTACTTCAAAACTTCTCACCAACAATTCAAAAATATTTTTATAAACTGGCTGGTTGTCAGCCGATGTGTAGGACAAAGCAAAAACATATTTACGCGCCTTATCTGAAAGATATACTACCAGTCCGTCGTTGCTCCTTATACCCTCCCAGTTGTCAAAAGAAATTTTGTCAGCATTATCAATCGTACTTACGGAAAACTGTTTTTTGTACCAACTATCAATGGAGTCTAAGCTAAGATTTTGCTGAGTTACAATCTGCAAAAAATGATTATCAGGAGAGCTGAAAATAATAGAATCATCACCGCCAGCCTTGCTCATTATCCAAACCGAAGGATACAAAACTTTATAACCATAAGTTTTATTTTCAAAAGTGGTAATATTTTTATTATCTGCTAATTTTCCCGATCCACTAGGATCATATAAGTTCATTAATTCAGCAAAATCTGAATAACCATCGCCATCACTATCAATATTATTACTATTTATATTTAACAATTCTTCTTCTTTATTATTTAAGCCATCACTATCGCTGTCCGTCATAATAGTTTGTATTTCCGCTTGGCTCGTTGTCTCTATTTCGGAGGAAGTAGCGGTTGAAGTAGTAATTTCACTAACTACGGTAGTAGCGGTTTCAGTGGCCGAGGTTCCCTCCTCCACAGAAACTATTGGCTCAGAAACAACCGGCTCCGTTTCACCGGCAACGATTTGCTCAGTAGGCGCAATAGCTGGCTGTTTAATTATAAAATAATAAAAAACTGCGCCGACAGCAATCATTAGAATTGCTCCTCCAAAAATAATTATTATCCCAACTTTTTTCGTCTGGCTGATTCTAGCGCGCTCTTCCCGATATTTCTCCGGCATTGAGTGAACTACAATTTCTTTATTTAATCTGTCCAAACGCTCTTTTTTTGCTTTTTCTTCTTTGCTCTCTTCGGAAACAACGCCAACTTCATTTTTCTTTTTAAATCCAAACATATTTGGTTAATTTTAAATTATAAATTATAAATTCCTGCCTGCCGGCAGGCAGGTTAATTGAATGACAAATTTCTTAATTTTAAATTTTCTTTCAACTTCGCTGCTCTCTCTTCCGGATTATAATAATTTGTCATTTTATCATTTAAAATTGATTTAAAATTTAAAATTTGATATTTAAAATTTTGTGCTTATTATTGCCCTAATTTTCCTGCTCCGAGTGGATTAAAACCATTTTTTACTTCCACGCCGTCAAGAAAACTGTCACCGTCAGTATCCGAATTTAAGGGGTTGGTTTTATAAACCTTAACCTCATCACCATCAGTCAAACCGTCTTTGTCAGTGTCGGAATTTAAAACATCAGTTTTATATTGCGCTTCTTCTACGTCAGTCAAACCGTCCTTGTCAGTATCGGGCGATTTGGGTGTTTGTCCGCTGGGAGCGGTTTGGCTCGGCAAATTAAATAATCTTCCCGTCCCCTTGGGATTGTAACCGTTTTTAACTTCTTCTCCATCAACTATTCCGTCGCCGTCAGTATCCGGATTCAACGGATCGGTACTATAAATCCTTACTTCATCACGGTCAGAAAGACCATCTTCATCGGAATCGGCTAAGTTTAGATTTGTGCCGTATTTTTTTTCTTCTTCGTTAGGCAAGCCATCGCTATCGTTATCTTCGCTCGGTATGGCGGTCTCGATAGCAGTCACTTGAGACGTTGTCTCTGATGTTGAAGTGGAGGTAGTGGCCAGAGTATTTGACTGAATTGGCACCTCAGGAGTTGTTTCGGAAGTAGTTGTCGCTATTGGAAGTTGAGAGACAACCGGCGTCGTTGTACTCTTCATAAATTTAGCAAATACCAAATATCCACCGCCCAATATAATAAAAATTCCAAAAAATATTCCCAATAAAACAAACAGTTTTTTACCTCTATCTTGGCTTTTAGCCCCGTCTTCTTCTATGTCAGTTATATTCGGTGTTGGAGCTTTGGGAATAAAAACTGCCGGTCGCGGAATATTTTTATTTATCGCGCCGACAACTGTTTTGTCCGTACCAGCATAAATATCCTCGACTTTTGACTGAGGAACTGGCGGATTGGCCGGTTTTGCCGGCATTACACCTGGCGCCGATGTATTAGCAGCAGCTATCGGTTGATTAGGTTTTTGTGTTAAATCGTCAAACATAATATTTATTATTAGTTATAATTATGGTAATTGAATAGCAAACCAGTCAAAACTTGAAGCATCACTGCCGCTGCTATTATTTGTTGATACGCTACAATTAACTGTAAACACAAGCTTGTTTTCTTTTGTAAAGCCGCAATAACTTGCATCCATTGTATTTCCATCCGAAGCAGCTTTATTATAGTCATGCTCCGATACAATAATATGAGGCTCTTTACCATTTAAATCAAAACCATAATTAGCCAAATTAATTTGTTTTGTAATATTAAGAGTGCTGCCGCTCCACTCATCCTGCCCCGAGGCTACTTTTATATTATTAAACATATTATCAACATAATCTTTACTGGCAAAGTCCACGGCTAAATTATTCCACTCGGTAGCGGTTAATTGTTGGCCGGCACTCTTGCTATAATTTGACGACAAGGCTAAAGCTGTATTATGTATATATAATGAATAAATTAAAGCCGCGCCGGCACCAGCGATTACGAGAAAAATAACCACTGCTATTTTCAACTGAATTTCTAATTTTTTTATTTTTTTAAAATCTTGTCTGTTCATATGTTTTTATTTATTCATAATATTACCAAGTAAAGCATGAAACGTAACAATTTTGCTGGCCGGAATCATTTACTCCAATACTGGCCGACCATTGCCCATCATTATAACTTACCCGGCATAAACCAGCCGACGAATCATCATCCACCATTGATAACGCGCAATATTTGTAATTTTTTATTTGGCTATTGACTGAAGCGACCTGGTTGCTATTGTTAAAAGGTAAATTAATAACTTGCAAGGTGCTGCTTTTTAAAACAAAATTATTACTTAAATTAGTTAAATCATCTTTAGAAGCAAAATCCGCAACTAAATTATTCCACTCATCAGCCGTCAGCTGTTGACCGTTGCTCTTGCTATAATTTGATGACAAGGCCAAAACGGCATTATGCGTATACAACGAATAAATTACAACTGCACCGACGCTTGCAACCGCTAAAAAAATTATTACCGCGATTCTTAGTTGAATTTTTAATTTTTTCATTTCTTTTAAATAGGTTTGATTCATATAATTGTTATTTTTTAATTTAAAATTCTAATAACGCTACTTCGTTAATTTTCCTGGTCCGTTCGGATTATAACCACTTCTTAATTCTTCCAAGTCATTAAAACCGTCCCCGTCCGTATCAACTTTTAAAGGATCAGTTTTGGTAGTATTAATTTCATCAACATCAAAAATTCCATCGCCGTCATTATCGGTAAGATTGGGATTTAAACCCATAGTCTTAGCTTGACTATCCAAAATACCATCACCATTAGTATCTGGTTCGGCCGTCTTAACATCTTGCTCTTTATGATTAACATCCAATAGAAATTTTTCTTTATAAGCGGTGTTTCTAAAAAATAAAAAATATACAGTAATTCCTAAAATAATAGCTACTACGATAATGACTAAAAATATTTTTTTTCTATTTATCATACACTGTTTTTAAATAAAAAATATTAATTGACGCACACACAAATACCAGAGTTGCATGAAACATTCGGATAGTTTACGTCACAAACTACATTGCAACTTGACCATCCGTATGCGTCACCCAGCCAAGTACTTTTATATGCTCCGTTTGTTACAACGGTTGTATTACATATTTCTTCCGTATATCGCGTACACCCATTTTTAGTATAATTCAAATGATAACCGGCATCGCAGCTAATATCTCCTGGAAATGTGCAAGGAAAAATCAACGGGAACGTACAAACATTAATATAATTGGCACTCTGGCAGCCGGTATTGCAATAATAAATTTTTCCATTATTACTTCCATCGTCGCAAACTTCTGAACCGTTTTTAATCCCATCACCGCAATAATCACCAATACCGCTACAATCGGCTTTGCATTTATTATAAGCTCCATTATCCGCGCCGTCGTCGCAAACCTCTAATCCGTTTTTTACACCGTCACCACAACTAACATCTTTTGGTTTTGATATTGTAATAATTTCGCTGCAATCATTTTTGCAATAGGCACAAGCACTATCATAAGCAGGCAAACAAACCACTCCGTTGTTTACTCCGTTATCACAAATTTCCAAACCGTTTTTTATGCCATCACCGCACCATTGCGTTTTTTCTACCGTACTTAATCCACTGCAATCATTTTTGCAATAGGTGCAAGTACTATCATAAACAGGCGAACAAACCACTCCGTTGCTTGCTCCGTTATCACAAATTTCCGCCACACCTAAACTATTTGGCTTTTGTATTTTGCCATCACCACAATAAGTATCAGCTAAAATATTTATACTGCAAACTTTTTCCGTAAAACTATCAGAATGTTTTTCATCATGCACTATAACTTTATATTGATAGTTTTGTATCTTTCCCGCTATGGCCGCTGATAATTCTCTCTGATTAGCAACGGTTGTTGGACTGATTTTCAAAAAACTATTTCCGGAATACCATTGCCAATTAGTCCAATCAGCGCTGGCGGAGGGATAAATCGGCTCAATTTTATCCCAAATTATTTTATTGTTTTCCGGATCTGACGCGCTAATATATCCTTTAAAAGGTTTTTCCGGATAACCTCTTAGGATTGGACAAATTATTTGCGGTAAACTATTTGATATAATTTCCTCATAAGAAACTGTTTCACTTCCCTCGCAAGCGCCTTGCGCTAAATCAGTAACATAACCTGACTCCATTACGGCGCAGACATTATATTTTAAACCGTTGTCTGAGCCGGAATATACCATTGTTTTACTACCGGCTGGCAGCACTAAATTGCCCCCGGAGACAGTCCCGGAAAATTCCTTTGCTTTTTCATCCCAACAGGTTATTTTATCAAACCGATTATTGCCGCAATTACCCAATTTGTTTACCGGATCAACCGGCAATGGCGACAAACCAATTTCACGAGAAAAATTCTCTTGCCAGCTTGGCCAAGTAGAAATTGTTTTATTGGGAAGATATGAACCGGCGGATAATTTTGGATAAAATCCTTTTTGTTTTTTGTAATTTTCCAAAGCAATTTTTATTTCTGCCAAATCGGATAGCCGCTTTGTGTCGCGTACTATTTTTGCCTTTGCGCCAGAACAAAATTGGCCTGCGTCACAGTCGCTGTCTATCCGGCATCTTTTTGCGTCAGCGACTGGCGCGGCTGGCGGGGTAAAACATTTATCGGATGAATTTTCATTAATATTGGTATTGAATTTCCAATGCGAAAGAATTTGGCCAAAAATATCAAGCGTTCCGCTTTCGGCTTGTTGGTTATAAGAAATAAGATAAATGTTAGTATAAAAATTATTATCACTAATATTTGCCACATTAACATAAACCGTGCGACCATCGCGGATTGCTTCGTAACCGTCAACCAAAAGAGATTGAGGCGCACCGGTAAATTTCATTTCCTCTCTATACCAGCGCAGAGGCGAATAATGTTTTGAGTTGGGGATCACGCGAATAGCAATAGCATCGGGGGAAGTTTGCGCAGAGGAGGAAGAAGCAGAAAACAAAAAACAAAAAATCATTAAGAAAAATAAACATGTCCCTGCCAAAATTTTATAATTGAATTTTGATTTAATTTTCATATTTAAATATTTTAATCACTAATCGGTGTAGCCGCCGCAGTCGTCGTTGCGCTTGGATTGCCATATTGATCATAAGCCACTAAACCAAAACAATATTTATTATTATTTGCTAATCCCAAAATAGTAGTAGTTGCAATATTTCCGTTTGATTTTGACGCCACGACAGAAGTACCAAAATTTACTGTTGAGTTGCAATTTTGTTCTGCTTTGTAAAATATTCTAAATCTGCTAGCATCACCATTACTGCTCATATCCTTCCAGACAATATCGGCTTTGCCATTTCCCGCTCGAGCATTAGTAACTATCGGTGAAGTCGGACCCTGGGTGTCCCAAGGAACAGCCAAGACTTCATTGGAATAAGCGCTTTCCGCTCCGCTAACATAAATAGCAGTTACAGCAAAATAATAAATTTTTCCATTATCTAAATTTTCAATGGTATAATTTGTGTTAGTTGTTGCTATAAAATCAAAATATTTTCTATTACTTAAACCATAATATACTTTGTAAGTTTTAAAGGTTTCGCCTGACGGAATATTGATCGCGCTCCAGTTCAAATTGACTTTATTTCCCTCACTAATATTTGAGTGAAGAGTCTCTGAATCAGCACCCGCAGACAAAACAATATCGCTAACAACAGGCAAAGCGGAGCGAAAAAAATATGATTCTTTTAGCACTGTTTGGCAAAGCCCGCCGCCGCAATCAGCGTTTGACTTACAAGCTTTTCCAACATTAGCACCATAAACGCAGGTAGTAGTTCTTGCCCCCTGAATAACGGCCGCGTTACTCTGAATCGCCGGTAAATCGTCTGCTGTCCCTTCTCCGCCGGCATCACGACAATAATACAATTTATAATTTGTATCTTTACAATCGGTTGCTCCTGGCTGGCAATTACCTTCTTGGTCTTCCCATGGCGACCAGCTATGAACAGAGGTAATAATTGGCGGCCAAGGATTCTCGCAGACAAAAACAAAGGCCTGTGTATCTCCTGTTTTTGTAGTCGTGGCGATGCCTGAGGTGCTAGCTGTCGCATGGATCCAGCTGAAATCATCAACAATATCATTTTGAGCTTGAATCAATTGTTTATTGCTGTTAGCAGCAAAAACGGATGTTGTGGCCAGGACGTCTGTTTTGTCAATTTTCCAAGTCCAAGTCCAATCATATGCGCCCAACACCGGATTTAAAACTTGATCATCGCTACTAAGCGCATAAGCAGTAAAAACTTTGTCATTATCAGCCGCTATATCAAATTTTGTCAGATTATCAGGGTCGTCAATTTCTTTAACATCACTCTCTGTGGTGTTAAATAAGTAATCATCCGGTTCAATTACTATTTTATCAACTAAGCAGATACCATTATTGTCTTCTCCCTGATTAGCCAAAGTTTTAAACGACCAAATTTCCGCATTAGCAAAACTTAAACCATTAAACAAACTTACCGATGTATTATTAACACCCTTAAAGCCGACACCTTCTTTGCTTAATATTCCTTTTTTGTTACCCAAGATTTCTTCACCTTTTATAATCGCATAGTAGGTAACGCTTGGATCTAACAATTTCTTAGGACTAAATGTTAATGTTGTGTAAGTGGCTGAATTTTGTCCGCCGGTTGTCCCTTCTATAGCGCAGAAATTGCTCGTAGCTTGGGCAAAAGCGTCATCACCAAAAAGAGGAGTCAAAACCGGTTTTAATATTACGTTTATACTTCGCGCGATTCTTTTGTAAATTTTAGAAACAAATCCGATCTTTGGCTGACCGCTACCATCAAGCGACAAATAAGTTGTATTGATCGGGCATTGCTTATCTTCATAATCACCAACAACTATAATATTACCTTTAAAACTTGTAATATCCATCAAACTGTTAAATTGAGCTTGAATTTGGGTATTGCGACAAATATTATTTCCTATTGGAGTTTTGCTATTTATAGCTGGCCGCGGATGACAACAAGTATCCCCTCCACATCCAATGGCATCAACGCCGCCGCAATCGCTGTCCTGACTGCAACCGCAACAAAGACCGCGATTAGCTCCGCTACACGAACCACGATTTGCATGGCAAGTTAGCTTTGGATTCTTTTTAGCACACTGATCAACGGCGGCATTTGGATCACAGCAACAAACACCACAACTTGGATAAACCGATCCGGACCCATCCTGATTCAAGCAGGAAAAACCATTGCAAATATTTGTATCACACACTGGTTCGGAAACCGTAGATTCCGTGGAGCACTCTTTACCGAATTCCGGTCCCGGTTTGCATTGATCAGTGCACTGCGCCTGCGTATAAAAAACCGCGTTGGTGCTACTGGCAATTTTATTATTATCACAAGAATCGCCGCTAGCACTACACTTATAATAAGCGCAATAAGCCAAACCAGACGGATTGTTGGAAACAATATTTTTATCTCCGGTTCCGCCGCGGCAAACATTATTTTTCATCGCATCAACACAACAAGTACCATGGCTAGAACATTCTTCTAAATTTGTTACTTTTGTGCAATCGCTACAAACGCCCTTACCGCCTGCCGCCGTCACATCGCAAAATTTTCCGAAATGACCGGAACAATTGCACGCAGCATCTGGATCGGGCGCAGAAGCGCAACCGGTACAAACGCCAAAATCAGTGCCGGCCGCATCGCTACCGCAACCGCCTTCGCATTTTAACGGCGAACAGCAATCTTGGTCACCATTAGCCTTGCGACAACAGCAATCACAACTAGCCTGATCGGCTACTTTGCACTTGTTATCACTCTCACACTTAGCATTTCCAGAACAAATATTTTGTTCAATTCCGCAAATACCAACGCCACTATTATTCAAACATTTATAACCATCGGCGCATAAATTGCATAATCCGTCGCTCCCCATATTAACGCATTTATTTCCAGAAATTTTTGTCCATCCAGTAGGACAACTATCAACGCTATTAAAATGCCAGCGATTTTCATTATTATACACAGAACAATATTTTTCTACGCTTTCGCCCGATGAATTAATTGCGGTTCCATTTAGCGAGCAACTATTTTCAGCTTTCTTAACGCATTTATTCAAATTACTATTATATTCGCAACTACCGCTTGCACACGCGCCTATACCATTGCAGGAATAATTGCAATCACCTACTTCTTTTTTTGTTCCGGCTGCCGGCTGATAAGGCGAACATTGTCCCGGAGAATTTGGACAGAGATTATTGGATAAACATTGATTCAAATTATAACCCGAGCAAGAAGGCGGACAGCTGGAAGTAGCATCACCTAAATAATTGATGCAACCCGCATTACAACAATTGCCGTCGCCGCATTTATTTTTTCCCGCTGGGCAACCGATGCATTGGCTTTCTGAAGCATTTTGACATGTACCTTTTACGCAACAAACATTACCGCAAGCTTCTTGGTCAGTCGCGCATTCGGTTTTTGGCTGGCAGGTACAATTTTTAGATGGATCACAAAATAAATTTTGGCTTCCAGCACATTTAGTATTATCAGGTTCGCACGTAGTTGTTTCTGAATTTCCATCGCACGGATCTCCTGGTTGCGACCCGGTTTTTCCTGTACTAAATTCAAACTCATAAACAGCCGCAAGCGCACCCTGGCGGCAATTAGCTAAGGTGGCTTTACATAAACCTTCAAAGGTACTGCCGGCAGGACAACAAACTTGGCTATTAGTGCAAGATCCGCCTTGGTCCAAACAGGACGCAGGAATTCCGCTTGTCCTGCATTTTTCTTCACACTCATTAATATCTTTAAAATATGGGTTACCTGGCGTTGTTGAAGCAACTAAAATATTTTTATTGCAACTATTTGTATCACATAAATAATAACCACAATACGCGCTAGTGGTAGTCCTACTTCCCACGCTACATTTATTTTTGTCCATCGCATCAATACAACATTCACTAGACTGAGAACATTCCGCTTCGTTGGTTATAGAAGAACAATTAACCGATGTGGTTGTCGCTTCGTGCGCTATAAATTCAAATTCATAAACTGCCGCCGTGGGACGTTGGTTGCATTTGACAAGCGAGTCGCGGCATTCGCCGGCGTAAACGGTGTCGGCGGCGCAACAAATATTTCCTGTACCACAAACAGCGTTTTTTTCCTCTTCCGTATTACCAGCCGCCAAACAACCAATCGCTCCGGTTGGCATCGTGGTGGTTGCTATTTCTGTGCCTATCGTTGTTGTACCGTTTGAAGATTCATCGTCTTTGACGAAATTCAAATAATTACTTATTAAATTATTTGCACTTTTTACAAAAGTTGAAGTTAAACCAACGGATAAATTTGGCACTTTGGCTTGGCCATTTAACGCGCTAAAACCAAGACTTACGGCCAAAATATTATTGGCGCTATCGCCAAAATAAGGATTAACATTGGATAAACTAACGCCATTATAAGTAACTACGTCGTTCACTTTTCCATGATTAGGATTAAGTTGGCAGATTCCCGGACGGGTAATATTATTAACTACAAAATTTGGTAAATTCGGGCCATAATTATCATTGGTTGAATCTTCGTAATTATTAATGGCATTTTTTATTTTAATCGGACTATTGGCCGCAACTCCATCTGGCACAACCGCGATGATTTGACGGTCGCTCCAATTATCAACGCAAGCTGAATTAGTAGTGTTTGCTAAACTTGCTTCCACCAGAGTCCCGTCATTTTTGGTAAACCAAACTTGCCCGATAGTAGACCCAAAATTACGACCGCCAATAGTGACTAAATTTCCCGTCGCTCCATTAGGCGTGTTAATATTACATTCGCTCGCAGTGCAATCTGAGTCAAGCTGGCAAATTTTATTTGTATCATTTTCACAAAATCCGCCGATCGGAGTAACCCAGCTGATCATTGGTTTGGTCTGACAAATGCATCCTTCGGTTTTGCAAGCGCAAAAGGCAGTTGAACATAAATTGTCATTGCAATTTGTTTTGTCGCTATCGCTGCACTGCGGTTCCAAATCCGCCTGATTGCAAGGACCGCCTTCGCAGGCTAAACAATCACCGCCGCAATCAATGCCAATTTCACCGGAATCTTTTATGCCATTACAACAATGCCCCGGCTTTATTGCAGCCGTAAATTCACTTTGGCCAAAAGCCAAAGTTGCGTCATAGGCTTTTATTTTAAATGTATAATTTTCTCCGATATTCATGTTCGCGGTGTTTGTCTGATAACCACCGGAAAAATCTTTCTGCCCGCCGGCTTGAAATATTTGTTTTTCCTCTTCGTTTTCTCCTGACTTTTTTTCATAAAATTTTACAAAAGAAAGCCCGAGATCGTCATTTGCCCAACCTGATATTAAATTGGCATCAGCTTTGAGCGTGCCATCATCTTTGCAAATCTGGCTTGGCGCTATTCCGGCTGTCGGAGCGCTGGTATCAATAGCATCGTTAGTGGCAAAAATAAATGTACAGCTGGCGGTTTGGCAAGTTAAACTATTTCCATTAATAGATTTGATGCCGCTCAAAGCATTCACTGTCACCTGAAAACCGCTCCATTCCGGCAAGCAATTTGTCGCCCCGCTGGCGCCACAGTCAGCACTGGCTCTAAAAATTATTTGTCTCGTGGAAGAACTTATTAAACCGATAATATTTTCTGGCGCGCTTAAACTCGTAGTAGCAACATGATCATCGTTGTAAGTATAAATTTTTTCTACTTTAATATTATTATTCAAATCATCTTGCGCAAGTTTTGTTAAATCTTTATTGAAAGTTAAAACAATAGCGGAATTTCTCGGATTATTAATACTTCTGTCAGACGGATTATTGCTATAAATAAATTCGCCAAATGAGGCGCATCCCAGGCCGACACAACCGCCTGGAACACAAGAAGTTTTGCATGTCCCCGAACAGCAATAAAAATTTCCCGTACAATCAGAATCTACCGCGCAAGTCTGACCTTCTTCCACTCCGGTCGCCTGCATAATTCGGCTGATAACAAAACTGGCAATTGCAAAAGACATAAGAATTATTATCAAACCGATTAGAGCAGCTTTTAATGTTTTTTTGGCTTTCTCAATTTGCTCTGCATTTCCGGCGGCCGTCATATACATCCAGCCGGCATAAATTATTATCCCGACAGCAATGATTCCCAAAAATCCCAAAGCAACTCTAATAACATTAGCAACTATCAAACGCGGATCAGTAGAACCAAGTCCGATTTGCTCGCCAAAAGATAATCCGAGATCGGTTTGCGCAAAAACAAAACTAGCCACTCCTAAACAGCTAAAAAGTGTAAAAGATAATATTAATATTATTTTTATTTTTTTAGACATTTTAATATTTTAAATTCTAAGCACTAAACTCTAAATTCTAAATAAATTCAAAATTCAAAAAGATAAATTCAAAACTTTATTATTTGCACTTTTCTAAAATGGCACCGAATATCTTTGTCAATTCTGATGCTTCCTTGATTAAAGCGTCGCGTTCTAATAATAATTCTGAAGGACAATCAACTAATAGAAACCAATACTTAGATTCTTTCGCTTCCTTGCGGCAAATTTTAATCCTCATAGTAAAATCTTTTTTACTCAATGACTCATTCGCTTCTATATAATTAGCGCCGACTGAACCAGATGAACGGCTTAATTGTTTTATATCTTCTATATTAGAAATCGTTCTCGGTAATTTCTTAATAAACTCTCTTGTAACTTTAGCAAATTTTAGCGTTCTTTCTTCTAAATCATAATAATTAGTCGTCGCTGTTTTGATCATTGAAATTTTATATTTTGAATTTATTTAGCCTGTCTGCCGGCAGGCAGGGATTTAGAGTTTGTAATTTAGTGCTTCAAACTACGGGCATGTACTTGATGCCGTAGCTGTGCCGCTGCAGCAAGAAGGTGTGACCGTATTAATACCTGCTGGGCAAGCAGGACCGCTAGCTGGCATAAAACAATTCTGATAAATATCCTGAACACCAGAACCGGCTTGACCGCGATATTTCTGCATATCACTAAACATAGAATGTTTTATATAAACCTCGGTCAAATCAGGATAGCCATCTTGGGGCAAGGTGTCTGATTCTAAATCCTCCTTTGTTATCCAGTATCCCAGCGGGTCGGAGCTAAAAGAAATCAAATTAACATTTTTGTTTTCTACATAAACTGACTGAGTAGGAGTGCTTTGTGTCTCATCCTTTTCCTGCGTTGAACCGGTTTTTAAAGTGCTTGCTCGCAATAATTTATTAAATTTAATTATCAAATAATTTGAAAGGTTAGCTCCGCTGCTCGCATTGGCCGGCGTAGTTGCGGTGATAGCCGGACCGTTAGTATCTTTACTAGATCCTACAAAGAATGACCACTGAAAATTGTCACCCGCAGTAGATGCGCTAATCGGCTCAGTAAGCTCGTAAAAGCTAACTGGACCTTCGGCATTGCCATTTCTATTACCGTCCAAAGAATTCAAAGCCATATCAACCACGCCGTCTATATTTGTTGTATTTGCTACGGGATAATTTAAAGCCGGATTGCTGTTGTCTTTACAAACTCCGCTAACACAATTGCTGTATGGACTTTTAGTCGCACAATCATTACTGCCAACCGCGCAAGTCTGCAAACTCGCAGCTTTTAATTCAACACGCAAATTTGCCCTGGCTGGCAAACAATAAATTTTCTGTCCGCAAGCATTTACGCCGCATTCCTTGTCTGATTTAAATTCCACTGTTTTATATCCATTGGGAGAAACATAAAATTCACCTTCTAAATAATCATTATCACCCGTGCAGACGCCACTAACACACTTGAATGATTTGCATTCCGCGTCAGCTGCACAGGTTGCTGTTTTGGCTTTGGCATCACTCGCGGCATTAACAATTTTTATATAATTTGCGACCGCGCTAGCTTGCCCGGAAATCAAATTTGGCATTATCGGTTCATTAAAATTAATCTGAATCGTAGCATTCATCGGTTCATCCGGTCTGCCGTTAACTTCAAATTTAACTGCTTTATCTTTTCCCCCGCTCATATTAGTAATAGTTAAAATATTTGCATTGCTTAACGAAGTTACGGAAATATTATTTCCACTTACCCCAGCAACTTTAGCTGCAAGCGTGACTACTCCTTGATTAGATGTAGCTGTTATTCCTAAATTGCTGTCATTTATTGCCTTGGCAATATTAGCTGCGGTAGCAGCCTCATTAGAGCTCGCTACAATTTTGCCGGCGCCGGCATTACTGCTAAATGTAAAAATTGTATTTCCAATTTTTAGCGTATCCGCCTCCTTGGGTGAAGTTAAAGTTATTTTCCATTCATCTCCTTGTTTAAATGTGCCATCAGATGGTTTTAATATCAAACCACAGCTAATATCAGCAATGTTGTCGGTTGTGCTGTCTCCGCTTACAAAACCGGAAACATTAGTAACTGAAGCTGTATTGTTATTTATGCTGACATTAACATCCCCATCATAAGTGCATGAATAATTACCTTCCAATTTAGCATCTTCCGTTTCACTGCCAGAATCCGCCTTTACCGGTTGAGTATAAGATGCGGACACGGCTACCTGCGGCAAACCATTTACCACTATTGAACCAACAGCCGCGACAGCAGACTCTTCTGAAATTACGGTGTCCTGTTCTCCGTCTGGCACAGGAAAAACGTCCTTCACCTGCGGTGGAGTCAAATCCAAAAGCGTACCAACTTCAAACTGCCATTCAAAATAAGCGGTATTGCGGCAATTAGCAAAAACACTTTTTTTGTTATTAGTCTGGATGCCATCTGTTAATCTGACAATATACCAAATTTTCTCCGAAGCCGAACCAAGATATTCGGTCGGCCTAAAGACAAAGGTTTTATTATCGCTACTGCTGACTACTACGTCAACTAAATTACAGCCAGACTGCACATTTCCCACGCCAGTCATCAAACAATTTGTTCTTAGCACCTGCTTAAATATTTTTATATCTGATGTTGGCCCGCTATTGGGGGCGCAAAGTCCTGTTTCAGGAACTACTTCGCTGCAAATTGTTGTTGGATCAATTGCTTCCTTAAAAGTCACTACAATTGGATAATTTCTTGCCACATCCAATTGTCCGTCCTCGGGGTAGACGCTATCAATGCTACAATTTCCCAGGGCGCCAAAACCCGGACGAAATCCTGGCGTACCTCCCGGTACGTTCGTGCCTGTTCCCCCGAGACTTCCGGCTAACCGACCAATAATGAAACTGACGATTGCAAAAGCTGACAATATAATTATTAAGCCAATCGCGGCGTTTTTTAAAATAGCAATCGCTTTTTTTACTTTCTCCTCATTACCTTCACTCGTCATGTACATCCAGCCGCCGTAAATAATAAGCACTACCGCCAAAATTCCCAGAAATCCAAGGGCGACTCTAACCACTTTTGCCGCAATCAAACGCGGATCTTCTTGGCTTAAACCGGTCCCAGCGCCGTATTGAATACCGGTCAAATCATCGGTTTGCGCAAGAGCAAAATTACTGAGTAATAAAAAAATAGCTCCCCAAGCGAAAATCGCTATCAAAGCTATTTTTATTTTTTTTGAGTTCTTTTGTATAAACATAATTTTATTAATAAAAATATATAAATTTAAAAAAGTAAAAAACCTAAAAAATTTAAAAAATTCTTAAATCTTAAATCTTAAATCTTAAATCATCTAGGTTTGACTAATCCACAATTAAATTATAATATAATTATAACACAAACAAAAGATCTAATGCAAATAAAAATGACAATAGAACAAGTTATTAAAAAAGTAAAAGAAAATGACCATGGAGCAGACACTGATTTAATTCGGCTTGCTTATGATTTTGCATTAAAAGCTCATAGTGGACAAAAAAGAAAGAACGGTGAAGAATATATTCAACATTCTCTTCACACTGCCTTCATTTTGACTCAAATAAGAGCTGACGTGCCTTCAATAATTGCCGGTCTTCTTCATGATGTTCCCGAAGATACGGAATTTACACTCAAAGATGTGGAAAAAAACTTTGGCAAAGAAGTAGCTATGTTGGTAGAAGGTATAACAAAATTAAGCAAGATCAAATATCGCGGCATTGAAAGATACCGTGAAAGTTTAAAAAAAATGTTTCTTGCCATGGCGCACGATTTAAGGGTAATTTTAATAAAATTCTGCGATCGCCTGCATAATTTAAGGACTTTAGACGCTTTATCGCCGGAAAAACAGCAAAGAATCGCCCAGGAAACCATGGAAATTTTTTCTCCCATTGCCGGACTCTTGGGTATCTGGCGCCTAAAATGGCAGATGGATGATCTTTGTTTCAAATATTTATTGCCGGAAGAATTTAAAAAATTGGAGTACAAATACGAAGTGGAAAAAAAATTAGAACGCACGCAATTTATTAATAAAGTCAGGGACGTCCTGGGAAAAAAATTCAAAGAAGAAGGCATTGAAAATGAAATTGAAGGAAGATTTAAACATTTATTCAGCATTTACCAAAAAATGCAGAAAAAAGGCCAACAGTTTGACGATATTTATGATGTATTTGCACTACGCATTATTACTACTTCCGTAGCTAATTGCTATAAAATATTAGGATTAATTCATACTATCTGGCGGCCCAAACCAAACCGCGTAAAAGATTATATTGCCGTGCCAAAACCAAACGGCTACCGCAGTCTTCATACCACCGTTTTTTGCCTTGATAACAAACTGGTTGAATTTCAAATTCGCACCAAAGAAATGAACGAAGAAGCGCACTACGGTATCGCCGCTCATTGGTATTACAAACAAAAAGAAGGCGAAAATATTGTTAAACAGCCGGCTTGGATTAAAGAAATTTTAGACATGCAACGCGCCACCGAAAATGCTCATGATTTTATAAAAAAAATTAAATTTGATGTTTTTCAAGATAGAATTTTTGTTTTTTCTCCCAAGGGTGATGTTTTTGAATTGCCTCGCGAATCCACGCCGGTTGATTTTGCCTATGCTGTCCATACTGATATCGGCAACAAAGCCGCCGGAGCGATAGTCAATGAACAAATTACTACTCTGGATCATATTCTAAAAAATGGCGACGTAGTCAATATAATCATTGAAAAGAACCGCAAAACGCCAAACAAAGATTGGCTCAGGTTTGTAAAAACCGCCCGTGCTCGCGATAAAATAAAACAAAACAGCGCCAAATCGACTTTTGACAGTTTAAAAAAATTCTTTCCCGGGAAATAAACTAAAAAAATAAAATCGCTTAAAGCGATTTTATTTTTTTAGTAATAATATTAACAATTTTAACTGCCTAATATCTTTTTTACTATTTCACCCACTCTATTTCCATCCGCCTTGCCCTTCAATCTTGCCATTGTTTGTCCCATGATTTTGCCAAAATTTTTCTCTGCGTTCGCGTCACTAATCTCTCTGACAACTCTTTCTATCTCTTCATCATTTGCTTGCGTCGGCAAATATTTTTTTAAAATCTCTATCTCTCTTTGTTCTTTCTCTACCAAATCTTTCCTTTCACCCTGCTTGTATGCCTCAATTGAATCATTCCTTTTTTTTATTTCGCTCGAAATAACTTCAATTACCTGCTCATCGGTTAGCTCAGCGCTTCCTGCCGTCCGCAAAGAAATTTCTTTATTGCGTAGAGCGCTAATTACCAACCGCAAAGTAGAAATAGTTTCTTCTTTTTTTTCTTGCATAGCGGCTTTTAAATCCGCTTTTATCCCTTCTTCTATGTTTGCCATAATTTTATAACAAAGTAACGAGCTTAATTGGCTCGTTACTTTTAAATTATTACCAACGTTTTTTTGTCTCTATTTTTAGTTTACTTATTTTTCGTAGATATTCTTTTTCTGCGCGCATCTCAAAACTCTTCAAAGCATATTCTTTCTGTTCTCGTTTAGATTTTTTGGGTTGACGATGTTTTTTTTGCCTAACTTCATAGAGCTTACCGGTCTGTTGTAATTTTTTATTGAATCTTCTTAAAAAATTCTCAAAACTTTCGCCTTTTTTTCTTTTAAATTCCACCATATGGCACCTGCCTTTCTAGAATAAATTAATATTTAATACTATTTATTTTAAACACTATTTTCTCCGTTTTTTGTTTGCTTATTCTTTTCACTTAATCTTTTTTCCATATCAGCATTTATTTTTTTGTAATCAATCACTTCTTGAATTCCTGACTCCATATCCCGTAATAATATTGTGCCATCCATTAATTCCTTTTGGCCTAAAATCAGACTGTATTTCGCGCCTACCCTATCCGCTTCTTCAAGCTGCGCTTTAAGACTGTCTTTGGTAAATAATTGTCTGACTTTAAATCCGGAGCGGCGCATTTCTTCAAACAAATTCATCGCCTTTCTTCTTGCCTGTTCGCCTAACTGAGCAATAAAAATATAATCTTCATCATCTTTCTTCAAAGGAATATTTTTCTCTCTAATCAGAAGAACTGTTCTTTCTATGCCAAGACCGAAACCGCAAGCCGGAGTTTCCCGGCCGCCCATATATTCCATTAAATTATCATAACGCCCGCCGCCGCCCAAAGCTGATTGCGCTCTATTTTCTCTACTTTTTTCTCCATCTTCTTCAACCGGCCAAACCTCAAACACTGTGCGATTATAATAATCCAATCCCCTCACCAAATAAGGATTTAAATTGTAAGGAATCTCCAACTCATCCAAATATTCCAAAACTTTAATAAAATGATCTCGGCAAGAATCGCAGAGAGAATCAACAATTTGCGGCGCATCTTCTCTCAATTTAATGCAAACCTCTTCTTTACAGTCCAGGAGACGCAAAGGATTTTTTACCAAACGTTTTTTACAATCATAACAAAGCTTAGCGCGCTTGCCTCTTTCTTTGTAGAAATTTAATAATTTTTCAATATATTGTTCGCGGCATTCTTTGCAGCCAATACTGTTTATCTGAATCTGAACCGCAATTTGTAACTCGCGAAAAAAATTATAAGCGACTAATATTAAAATTACATCAGCTATCGGCGTGGCATCACCAAAAATTTCCAAATCAAATTGGTTAAATTGGCGATAACGCCCTGCCTGCGGCTTATCATGCCGAAAAACCGGCCCTAACCAAAACATTTTTACTGGCTGAGGCAAATTTAACATTCCATGTTCAATATAAGTACGCACTAATCCTGGTGTAGCTTCCGGACGTAAAGCTACTTTTTCCCCGTTTTTATCAACAAAAGAATACATTTCCTTGCTAACGATATCGGTAGATTTGCCAGTAGCTCTTTCATAGAGTTCTAATCTTTCTAAAATCGGCGTTTCAATTCTTTTAAACCCATAAACCCTGGCCAATTCGGTTGCTTTTTTGTACACTAAATCCCAATATTTGTATTCATCAAACAAAATATCCTTCATGCCGCGCAAGCGTGGATACTTAAGCTGGCCTCGAGGTCTCTCTCCGCCCGCTTTTGCTTCTTCAATTTTCATTTTTTTTCTTCGTGGCATAATAATTTAATTAATATTGGTATGCTGGGGTATCAAATAATTTTACGCGAGTAAAAGGCCACCCCCTGAGCAAAACCTTACCGACAATAAAACTTTTATCAACCGCTCCAAAACTGCGGGAATCTTTGGAAGAATTACGATTATCGCCCAAAACGTAATATTCATTTTCTCCCAAACTGATTATATCTTCATTTGAACTATAAGTTTTTAAATTTTGTTCTAAATAAGACTCCTCCAAAACTACGCCGTCAACATAAGTATTATTAAAAATTTTTATTTCACCATCTTTTATCTGCACTTTTTCTCCCGGCATGCCAATAATGCGTTTAATAAAATATTCTTGCGGATTCTTGGGATATTTAAAAACAATAATATCGCCACGTTTCGGTTCTTCAAAGCGGTAACTAATTTCATTGATTATTAAATATTCATGATCATAAAAATTCGGTTCCATGGAAGCGCCCTTCACATAAAATGGTTGGATCAAGTAATATCTAATCGGAATAATAATGGCTAATGAGATAGCAATAATTTTAACTAATTCAAAAATATAGAGAAAAAAATTTTTTATCATAATATTAAAAATTGGCTTTTTAAACTGCCTCAAAGCCATTAACCATTATTTATAAATATAATAAATTATACCATTAAAGTCAAGGGGATAAAAAAATAATAAAAGAAAGCGGAAAAACAATTTCCCGCTTTCTTTTTATATTTACAAATATTTATTCTGTAACTCCATCTAAATTTACGTCGTATAATATTTTTTCCGCCACTAAATTATATTTTAATATATCGCTTTCTGGAAACCAAATCTTTATTTCCTGTTCTGCCTCTTCGGTTGAACCAGACGCATGAATCAAATTTCTGACGCTTCTCTGGTCTAAATCAGCCATCGCATAAGAATCAAGCGTAAAATCTCCACGGATTGTTCCTACGTCAGAAGTTAATGGCTCTGTTTTGCCGGTAATTTTTCTGACCAACTCCACCGCCATATTGCCTTGCCAAATCATAGCAACAACCGGACCGGAGCTCAAATACTTGGCATTCGCTTTTAGTACCGCTTTTCCATTATCCATATTGGTTTTATAAGGCGACTCCAAGCCACGCTTCTCGTAAGACGCGCGGGCTTTGCGGCCGACTTCTTCTAGCCAAGCATCGCCGCCAACCGCGTAATAATGTTCAGTTGCTTTTTCTTCAGTAGGAATAACCATTTTCAAAGCCAAAAGCTTGAGTCCGGTTCTTTCATAACGCTTAATTATTTCGCCAATGAGAGATCTCTGTACTCCATCTGGCTTAATAATAACAACTGTCTTTTCTTCTTTTGGGTGATTCATATTTGCCATAAATTTAAATTAATTTTCTAGACCGTCCGAAAAGTGTCATTCTGAGGCCGAAACCGAAGAATCTCGGTTGGCAGATATAATTAGTATTAGCGAAATACTGAGATGCTTCGCTAACGCTCAGCATGACAAAACTGAGTTTTTGGACAGCCTGTTATTTTTATTTTAAATATTGTTTAATTTTTTCACTAATCTCTGCCGGAGACAAACTGGCTTTGACAATATAATCCAAAGCACCCATTTCTTGCCCCTTAATTTTATCTTCATTAGTACCTAGGTTTGTCAGCATCACCACGGGAATATTTTCCGTCGCTTTATCTTCTTTTAATGACTTTAGTATGGTAAAGCCATCAAGCTGCGGCAAAATAATATCCAATAAAATTAAGTCCGGCTTTTCAGTTTTCGCCATTTCTAAGCCTGTAACGCCATTATCAGCTGAAACTATCTCAAAACCATCTGATTCAAATTTGGCCGTATACATCGTCCTAATCGTATTTTCGTCTTCCACAATCAATAATTTGTATTTCTTATTTTTATTCATAATTTGATTTTATTATAGCAATAGTTAGCAAAAAGTAAATAGTAATCAGTAAACAGCAAATCTATAACCCTTTTAACTGTTTACTATTTACTTTTTACTATTTTCCCGTCGCTAAATAATCTAATTGTCCCCTCTTCATCAGTTCTGATAATTTTCGCCCCAGCTCTTTCCAACTTTTTTATTATCCTCAAAGATGGATGCCCGAAGTCATTATCTTTGCCTACAGGAATTACGGCAATTAATCTCCCCTCTCCCGTTTCGGGAAAGCCTGCCTGCGCAGGCAGGGAGCTGGGGATAAGGGCATTTAAAAATTCTTCGCTTGTCGCGGTATCTGATCCATGATGACCGACTTTTAAAACATCCACTTTCAAGCTCCCCTCTCCTTTTGAAGGAGAGGGCTGGGTGAGGTCTATTAAATTTTTTTCAACCGCAACGCCCGCATCTCCCGTGAATAAAAATTTATTCTCGCCATTGACCAATTTGATTACAAGAGAGCTATCATTCAAATCTTTAAAACCTTTGCCAATTAAACTTTCCAAGGGATATAAAATATCCAATTTCGTATTTTCGCCAAGTTTAATTGTCTGTGGATGATCAATAATAGAAACGGGGATATTTTTTTCTCTAATTAAATTTAGCCAAGCCAAATAATTCGGCGCAGTATGAACAACACCAGTATAAATTATTTTCTTCACTTTGTAGCGTTTTAGAACGTCTATCAAACCCGTAACATGGTCGTCGTGTGGGTGAGTCAAAACCATTAAATCTATTTGTCGATCCCACCACGGCAAATTCTCTCCCAGCCTTTTTATTACTGAACTATCTGGCCCGCCGTCTATCAAGATATTCTGCCCGTATGGCGACTTGATTAAAATCGCATCGCCTTGGCCGACGTCCAAAAAATCAACTTCTAAATTTTTATTGCCAGCTTGCCAAAGGAAAAAACAAAAAATAGCCACGAAAGCTAAAGCAGAAACTGCAATAATTATTTTATATTTTTTCTCTGGCATAATTTAATTATAACAAAAAACAAAAAGATAACCTATGTGCTAAGACTTAAACTTTTAACTTATTAATAAAAAAACCGCAGATACAAATGTCATCTGCGGCGTAGCCTTAAAGCGGGACTTACCAGCGGGCCCACGGAAATCTGCGAAATGTCTTTGGCTCGCAATAGACTTTGGGCACATACTCGGGTTTAGGCTCGGGCGGCCTCTCCAGACGTTCCACAATCTCGGATAAATTCGAGCCTTCCAAAGCCCGGACATTTGCGCGAGCATCTCCCTTCGTCCGGGCTATCTCGTCTCGCAAGATGCGCCACGGCCCACCCGGCAGTTTGCCGTGAAAGCGGCCGCTCACGGAATTCCACTGGAAGAAAATGTCATGCGCTTTCCCGACATCCTTCCAGCAACGCTTTTTACTTCTTGTCTTTGCCCTCGATAATTTGGACATACGTCCCTCCTCCCTGAAAATGTTCAACCAAAAAAAATATTTAATCTAAATAAAAATTATCATTTACCTTTATTTATGTCAACTTCTAAGCCAAAAAACATACTTAAAGCTGTTAAAACAAAATATATTAGACATACAAAAACAACCCGAGCTTTTTTGGCTGCGGTTTTTTTATATTTTAAAAAAAATAAAATTTTAACTTCACTTTAAAACAAAAAGTTGGCGCGAAACTGCCAACTTTTTGTTTAAATATATATTTCTTTTAAGAGCTAAGCTTATTTTTTAAATACTCCTTTAACTCTTTAATTTTTACTCTTACCTGCTCCATAGTGTCGCGGTCGCGGACGGTGACGGTATCATCTTTTTCAATCGTATCAAAATCCACGGTCACGCAATATGGCGTGCCGATTTCATCTTGCCTTCGGTATCTTTTTCCCACATTGCCATTGTCATCAAACTCGCACATGAATTCCATTTTCAATTCGTCAAAAATTGCTTTAGCTTTTTCTACCAAAACCGGCTTATTTTTTAACAAAGGAAAAACTGCCACTTTAATCGGCGCCAAATTTTTATGTAACTTTAACACCACTCTCACTTCTTCCTTGCCCTCCGAAGCTTCAGCGGAGGAGGGTTCCTCGGTATATGCCTGATCAATAAACATCAAAAATAATCTATTTAAACCGACTGAAGTTTCCATGATGTGCGGAGTAAAACGTTCGCCTGTTTTTTCGTCAAAATAAGTTAAATCCGCACCGGAAAATTTTGCATGCTGGGATAAATCCCAATCACCGCGCGCGTGAATTCCTTCCACTTCTTTAAAACCGCCCAGCGACTGAAAATCAAACTCAATATCATAAGCCTCTGACGCGTAATGCGCGAGCTTGTCGTGCTTATACCAATGGATTTTTTCGGACTTAATGCCGTATTCCAAGTACCAATCCCAACGCAGTTTTTTCCACATTTCATACTTTTCCTTCATCATACTAGGATGCAAAAAATATTGCATTTCCATTTGTTCAAATTCGCGCGTGCGAAAAATAAACTGCCGCGCTACGATTTCATTGCGAAATGCCTTGCCAACTTGCGCGATGCCAAAAGGCAATTTCGGATGAAGAGAATCTATAGTATTTTTGTATTCCAAATAAATTCCCCCACAAGTTTCCGGTCTGAGATAAACAACATTTTCTTCGGCGAGTTCGTCTGTCGGCGAACCGAGATTTGATTTTACCATCAGAGAAAAACGTTTAGCCGGAGTTAAATCAGTTGAACCGCAATTAGCGCATTTCAATTTTTTTGCTTTGCGTAATTTATCCAATTCTTTATTTATTTCTTCTAACGGCGCTTTGTCGGCATTAATATCAAATTCCTCAAGTATATGATCGGCGCGGAATCGCGATTTGCAGACGCGGCAATCAACTTGCGGGTCGTCAAAACTATCTACGTGGCCGCTGGCCTTCCAAGTCGTCGGATGCATAAAAATTGCACTATCCAGGCCCAAGACGTCTTCGCGATATTGCACCATATGCTTCCACCAAGCATCGCGGATATTATTTTTTAGTAGCGTGCCATAATGACCGTAGTCATAAACAGCTGCGAACCCGCCGTAAATTTCCGAAGATGGAAATACAAATCCCCGCCGCTTGCAAAGCGAAACGATTTTTTCCATTTTTTCATTGTTTTTTTCTTTAGCCATATATTTTTTGTCATTGCGAGCTTGCTTCGGCCGCAACCGGAGCGAGCGAAGCAATCTTTAATACTAACATAAACAAAATAACAATGTATTATAGATTGCTTCGGCTCATGGCCTCGCAATGACAATGAGTATTAAAAAACTTCGTTCTAAAATCGAAAAATATTTTTCGATACTAGAACGAAGTTTCAAAAACCCCGCGGTTCCATCTAGCTTGCCCGCCGAAGCTTTAGCGTAGGCGGGTTTACCCCGCCTAACTTAACTGCGACGAACCACCTTTATTCACTAGCCAATTTCACATTTAAGGAGTGAGGGTGCCAATATCCCTCTTGGCCAGTTAACTATATTATAAATTATTTAATAATTATGTCAATAAAATGTACGGTGAAAGAAATTCGCTGATTCATGCGTATAAGTTAATAGTTAGTTCTTTCACGTTATGAGGATGCAAAAAAATTCTTTAGAAAAATTAGAGGATTTTTTCGTATTCTCTCAATTTTCAATTTAAAACTATTTGGAAAGGCAACAAGAAAATGTATAACATCCCGAAACTTTTGTATTCCTCGGGGGCAATTTTTTTTGTAATTTCAGCAATTTTTTCACTTTCGGGACAATGTATGCCAAAAACAAGAAAGGAAAAAATTATAACCGGGCTTGTTATGATCGGCTCGATTATATTGATTTATTTTGGCCTTGCAGCCTCGAAAAATTTGTAGCCTCCCGATTGCATATCGGGAGGTATTTTTTTACATTTCCTCTACCACTTTAATCCCTAATAATTTTAAACCATTTTCTATTATTTGGCCGACTGCTTTAATCAGAACTAAACGCGCGTTTTTAATTTCTTCCGGCGCTTTCAAAATCGGAACTGCGTGATAATAATCATTAAACATCTGCGCCAGCTCAAATAAATATTTGGCAATTTCGGAAGGGTCATAATTTTTTCCCGCCGCCTCAACAATTTCCGGATATTTTGACATTTTCAAAATCAAATCATGCTCTTTTGCTTCTGTAAATAATTCCTCAAAACCTTTTACCTTTCTACTCGCGCCTTTAACCTTCCGCAGAATGCTTTGTATTCTCACATAAGTATATTGAAGATACGGACCGGAGTTCCCCTCAAAACTAATGCTCTCATTAATATCAAAAGCCAAATATTTAAAAGGACTGATTTTCAAAAAAGCGAATTTGACCGCGCCAACTCCCACTCTTTCGGAAATATCGGAAACATTTTCCAATTCTCCTTTTTCTTTAATGATGGCGCCAATTTTTTCCACGGCTTCATTCAAAATATCATTACCCAAAACAACTTGGCCTTTGCGTGATGACATTTTTCCCTGTTTCAAACCGACAAATTCATAAGCATTATGGTATTGCTTGCCCTGAAATAATTCGGGCGCTAATAATTCTTCCACTTTAAACGTAGTTTTAAAAAAACTGATTTGTTCAATAGCCACATTATGAACGCATAAATCCAGTTTGCCGAAATCAGTAAACTCTTTGAAAGCCAACCCCAATTCTTTTCCTTCATAAGTCGGCAAACCGTCGGAATTTAAAAATACCCTGGTATCGCCGCCATGTTTTTCGCCATTAAATACCACGGCGCCATCGCTTTTTTCCAAAATTCCCCTGTCAAACGCTTCTTGAATATATTTCAAACCGTCATTCATTATTTCCGATTCCATATATTCGCGATCAAAACGCGTGTCCACTCTTTCATAAATTTCATGGAATTTTTCCAGACTCCATTTTTTCCCAAGTTCCCACAATTTTTTTATTTCCTTATCCTGTCCCAAATAAATTTGTTTATTGATATATTTAATCAATCCCTTCGCCACTTCATCTTCTTCAAACGCCTTGGCGCCGGCGGCATAACATTTGCCCAAAAGCGCCACTCGATCATCCGCACTTTCCGGATAATTTTCCGGCTTCACATCTTTGAAAGCATACAAACATTTGGCGATGTGCATTCCCACATCTCCCTGATAATTGGTACGAATCACCTTGGCGCCGCGCGCTTCAAAAATTCTCACCAATGATTCGCCCAAAATAATATTTCGCAAATGCCCGATATGAAAAGATTTGAAAGGATTGGGATGGGCGAATTCAACCATGATTTTTTTTCTTTTTAATTCTTCGGAATTGCCGTATTGATCTTTTGCTTTCTCAATTTCCGTAATAACCGCCGAGGATAAATAATTTTTATTGATTATAAAATTCAAATACGGTCCGAAAATTTTCGCGCCGGCAATAATCTTGTCTGGTTTGATTTTTTTGAATAAATCTTCGGCTATTTTTGCCGGCGCTTGTCCGGTAATTTTGGCAATTTTAAAACAAGGCAAACTCAGGTCGCCCATTTCAGAATTTGGCGGAAAAGAAAAATCAGCAATGGTAATTGCTTCATTGTCATATTCCTTATTCACCAAATCAACAATATGTTGTTTGATTTTCTCTAAAGTATACATGAAATTAATTCAAAAATTATTTTACATTCCTGCCTGCCGGCAGGCAGGTTAAATTGTCATTTTAATTTTTGCTTTTTGCTTTTTTATTTTTATTCCCCTATCACCCTGACAAATTTTAATTTTCCTCTTTGTACTAAAACGCCTTCTTTATTAATTTTAATTTCTGCTTTTATTTCTTTAACCACTTCGCTGTCAATCTTGATTCCGCCTTGTTCAATTAATCTTCTTGCTTCGCTCTTTGAACTCGCCATCTTCGTTTCAACCAATAAATCTACAATATTAATCCTTTCACCTTTCACCTTTATACTTTCTACTTCGTCCGGCACCTCTTTATTCTGCACCGTCTTCACAAAATTATCTTGAGCTTCGTTCGCCGCATCTTCGCCATGCACAATTTTGGTAATTTCAAATGCTAATTTCATTTTTAAATCGCGCGGATTAACTTCTCCGTCCTTTAAATCTTTCTTGATTTCCAAAACCTCGGCCATCGGCACCTTCGTACATAATTCAAAAGCCGAACCCAGAACGCCATCGGGCCAAGACATAATAATACCATACATATTTTTTGGATCTGTATCCAGAAATATGGCATTGCCTTCGCTCTTGCCCATTTTTTTACCAGTATCGTCGGCTAAAAGTTTTGAAGTCATAACAAATTTTTCTTTATTTCTCATCGCTTTCATTAAATCGCGGCCGGCCATCATATTAAACATCTGATCATTACCGCCAACTTCCAAATCAACATCCATAACAACGCTATCATACCCTTGGGCGACAGGATATAGAAACTCATGAAGAAAAATCGGCTTCTCGGCCTTAATTCTTTCTTGGAACATATCGCGCTGAATCATTTGTTGAACCGTAAAATTAGAAGTGATTTCCAGAAGATCTTTGAAACTGACTTTATCACTCCATTCGCTATTATATCTGACAACCGCTGGATTATCACCAGTAAATTTTAAGTAAGCCGATGCTTGTTTAACATAGTTTTTCGCATTTGCCAAAACTTCTTCGCGAGTCAATTTCTTGCGCGCTGCCGACTTATCTGTCGGATCGCCAATCATGCCGGTAAAATCACCAATCAAAAATATCACTTCATGACCAAGCGCCTGAAACTGCGCTAATTTATTTATCACAATCGCATTGCCGATATGCAAAGCCGGTGCGCTGGGATCAAAACCGCAGTAAAGTTTAATTCGCTTGCCACTTAACAATAATTTTTTGAACAACTCTTTGCCGGGATAGATTGTTTCCACCCCACGCTCCAATATCTCATCCACTAATTTTTCATCGGTTATTATTTTTTTCATATTTATATTTAAAAATTTTAAACTTCTAATACTCGAATCGTATAGCCCATAGGCAAAGGCGAATTAAAATCTTTTATCGCCGGATTGACTGTCGCTAATTTTTCAACCGATCTTCCTGTTTTTCTAGCTAAATCTTCCAAAGTATAAGTTATACTCATGTCAGGTGGTAAATTTATTTTTGTTCCATTCATCAACTCCGGATAAAATTTAATAAATTTTTTTCTTTTTACGCAGTTGGGATTAAGCCTTTCCATCATTCTTAAATCAATACCTAATTTTTTACTTGCATCAGCCAAATTGCCGCCTTTCCGTATGAGATAATATGATTTATTTGAAACTTTAAGGCTGTGGTGAGAAAAAATCATTTTTTCTTTTTTACTGATAACCTCTCCATTTTTGATCAACTCGGAAATCGCGTTGAGTTTAGCCGGATAATCAAGATTTTCTCGATAAGCGGAAACCAAGCGCCAAAAAACTTCCTCTTTATTCATTGTTGTCACTGGCACTTCGAGAATTTGCCCTACGCCGATAATATATCTGCCTTTTTTATCCTTTTTTAAATTATTAATTTTTCCGATCGCGTCAACATTCGAGCCATAACGGCGTGCGATTCTTCCCAATGCGTGACCCTGCTCAACTTCATGTTTAAAAATTCCTTTTTCTAATTCATCTTTTATACCATTAATACTTCTCTCAATATATTTCTGATAATCCCGATAGGAATAAGACTTTTTGTCGGCATCCGCTTCTTTTTTATATTCCCAAATCAATCCACCATTATAACCCGATAAAGCAATATTCCAATCGCCAAATACTCCATATAAATATTTTAAATTTTTAGCGCAAGCCCTGGCACTCTCCAAGGGGTCTAATCTTTCATCAATTACATTATTTATTTTTAATTTATAAGAAACGGCGGTTGATGCCATAAATTGATAAGGACCGACTGCTCCCGCGCCTGATTTAGCTTTTAAATTCCAATGCGATTCTGGAATCGCTAAATATAAATATTGCTCCGGAACTCCTTCTTTAGCAAAAATCTCTTTTAAATATGCCTCCCATGCGCCCATTTCGTAATATGCTTTTTTAAAATCTTGATATAGCTTTCCGTTCTTTCCGTACTTTTTCTTCCAGTAATTTTTTATTGCTTCAACAGTCGTGTCGTCAAATTCTATCCTTTCTTTTTCATAGTCAAATATTTCCTGAATTGACATCGGCTCAACCTCTTCTTCTGTCTCCGCTTCCGCCTCCTCCTGCTCGCTAAGCATCTTTTGATATTTTTCATCTGCTGTTAATTTTTCAAGCACCGATTTGGCCAATTCATCTTCCTGAATATTCATTCGGTAAAGTTTTCCGCCGTAATATGATCCTAATCCCAAAGTAGTGGCAACTGCGCCAAGCACTAACACTTCCCGCCGATTTAATTTTTCTCCATTGGTAATTTTTTTTAAAATATTAATAATAAACTCCGGTATTTTGCCCTTTAATTGGCTCAATGAGTTTATTGAATTAATTTTTTCTCCCGTTTCTTTTCCGGCATTTGATTCCTTAATATTTTTATCCAAAGACTTTGGCAATCCCAAAAAAGATCTTCTGCTTATTTTTGGCGATTCCTCTGCGACCGATACCCCTTCCGGAACGGCGTCTTTATTATTTATTCCTTCCGCTGTTTTAACAAGTGGCTCGCTCAAGGCGTCAAAAAACTCTCTTCTAGTAGCGCCCCTCTCTTTCGCTCTCGGTTTATTTTCTGGAGAAATATTTGGAAATGGCGATTTTTCTTGCATAAGTTTAACTAATATTACAATTATTTTATCTTATTTTTTCTTTTTTGGCAAATAAAAAAGGAGGTAAAATATTTACCCCGCATTTTTAACTTTACTATAACTTTCGCTATTTTTCAAACTTCAAAAAATATTTTTTCGGCTCCAATTCTTGCCTAATTATTTCTTTCCAAGATTCATTAATCTCAGAAACCCTTTTTAATTCGTCTTGATACTCGCAAAATGGATCAACCACGCGCGATTTGGTATAAACCTCACGATCAAAATCAGTAGGGTTATCAACGGCTTTAATCCTATTATCCATGCGATAAAAAAACGTTTTTAAATTTTCATCTTCATTAATTTTATTTAAAATTTTTTCCAATACCGCGTCATCGGTGGTGTAGAGATCGCTTTCGGAAATATAATTTTTATCCAACGCGTACCGCAAGCAGTCGCCTCCAGTTCGAAACATAATCGCCGAAGGCAAGCCGGCATAATATTTCCGATTTAATTCAAAAAATAATGAGGCGAAAATTTCAGCCGATGTAAAATCTTTAAATACCCAGCCGCCATTGATAACGGTTAGATTATTCAAGATCTCATCAGCTCCCTTCCAATCAATCATTTCAAAATTCACCACATCGCGCATCGCGTAATCAATCCGGTCCGCGCAAATATCCGGAATATTATTTTCTTTCAAGGGAAAGTTTTTGTCATTCAAAATATAATCTAAATCAAACCCGTGCCGCTCAATAATTTCCGCCAATTCGGAATTTTTTACAAAATCATCATGGATTTCATCTTGATAACTGTGGGTTTTTTCCGAGCCCGTTGGTAAAGCATAATCAATACAATGGGAAAAAGCCGAATGCGAAACATCATGAATAAGCCCGGCGATTTGTTCTTCAATAGGCGCGCCAAATTTTCTGAGCAAATTAAAAACACCAACCGAATGTTCAAAGCGGGTCAGAGTCGCCTTTGAAATAAACGGATGAAAATGTCCGGCTTGCTTTACGCCTTTTAATCTTTGCATAGCCGGCGCATTAATCAAATCCAGAATTATTGGTTCGTTTATTTCAATTTTTCCGTAAAGGATATCATCGATAGTCATAAAATTATTTCCTAAATCTTATTGGCAACACATCTTCAATGTCTTCGCTGGAACCGCCTCGTTGTTCAAAATATCCTAGAACAGTGATATCGCCAGCTTGATCTTGTTTCTCGCCGTAAAGCAAATCGTAAATATCCTGAGAAGTTTCCGGCTTAAAATTATGCGGCAATCGCAATTCTTCTAGAAAGAGACCGGCAATTTCCGGGTTCGCCTTGTCTAGCGCGGCACGCAATTCTTTAAAAGTACTTTTTCCAGAAATTACTATTAACTCTTTCTTTAATCTTTTTCTTGTTTCTAACCTATTTTTTTCTTGATCGCACAATTTCTTCGCCTCTGCATATTCCGGGCTATCCTCGCCCCACGTCTCTTTTGCGATATTTAACGCTACCGAAAATTCTCCTTGCTCATGTATATCAAATTCATAAGCCAGTTGGGCAATTTTTTCTGCTTGACCATCATCAGTCCACTGCTGATTGGATTTTATAATTTGATAAGCCAGATTAAACTGTCTGGTAGCAACCAATTTTTCCTGCACCCGTCTTAAAAAATCTCGCATTCTTTCATCACTAATTTTTCCATCTCTGCCGTCTTTAAAAATCATGCCGAACCTTCCAGTATTAATCGCCTGACCGCTCATTTCTCGCCAGTTCGCATCATCTATTTGTTCTATAGGCGCCTGCTCAGCTGGCGGGGATATTATGGGTATCACAAATTCTTTCATAAAAATAAAATCATTTATTGCTTAAATATTTTCTAATCCACCATTTTTTAATCGCCGGCAAAGATTGAATTGACAAAAAGAAGCCCACGGTCGGCACTAATGCGTTCAACAAAAAATTTTTGACGCCAATAAAATACAAAACAAACGAAGCAATAATATAAGTGATTAAACAAACGGAAAAAATTCTAAATCCGCTCGTCTCCCAAGCCTTATCCGCTTCCACGCGCCGGTTGCGCTCTTTGATTATTTCAATTTCTTTTTCTATATTTATAATTTTTTCTTCCATATTTTTTTATCTCGGAGTTTTTCCCCTATTAATAAAACTCTTACTCGACAAGATAATTAACGGCGTTAATTTGAAATTATCCCAATTTCGGCAAGGAAAAAGGATTTTTCAAATATTTTAAATAAAGTTTAATATTATCAAAATGATCAAAAGCAAACTCTTTTTTGGGCGGTAAATTATCTAAATCAAACCAAGCTTGTTCGCTGCTTTCATTGTCTGCTGGTTGAATTTTCTTCTTGGCAACACAAAAATTAACAAAAGAAATATTTTGTCGATCCTCAGCGCGGCGATCCGGCTTATCAATAATACGAAATAAAACTACCTTTCCCACCTTGTAGCCAGTTTCTTCCAAAATCTCCCGGCATGCCGCTTCCTTGATATTTTCATTTCTTTCCATAAAACCGCCGACTAAGCTCCATTTGCCTCCCTCCAGAAAATCTTTTCTTCTTTTAACGAGAAGAATTTTTTTGTTTTTAATAACTAAATTATCAATCACGGCATGCCGTAATGAAGTCTGGTGATGATTTTCAAATTCACATTTAATCATAAAAGTAGATTATTTTATAATTTCTTCATCGCTTCCGCAAATTCTTCATCCGTCGCTTCTTCGCCTTGAAGAATCGCACAATTTTTGTTTTGCCAATATGGCAATTGATTAATATTTTTTCTCACAATTCTTTCGGCCATCAACCGGTCGCCGCCGATCGCAGTGATAAAAAATTCTACGCCGCCGTTAAAAATTTCTTCGCAAGTTTTAACACTGCCATCTGCATTAACACAGTGCAGACAAAATTCTGAATTTTCATCGCCCCTGGCGAAGTCTTCTTTTTTTTCTAGCGGCATGCCGCAAGCTGAACAAAATTTCATAGATTTAAAAATAATTAATAGCTATTTTAATCTAAACGATGCCTTGACCGTTACCATCACGTCTTTCTCAATGCTGGAAGTATCATAACTGCCGTAGTCCGAAACGTCAACCGAGTCCGGAGGCAGAACCTGAACCACACCGCTTGAAGCCGCTTGCACACTTCCCACCTGCCGGCCGGTGCCCGCGGCGATTTTCTCGGCGCGCGCCTTGGCGTCTTTCACTGCTTCGGTGAGAAGCGAAACGCGCAGATCCGGCAATTTGGAATAATAATATTCCAGCGACTGCACGGAGATTATCGCGCCCTGCGCGGCGAGCGACGGCACTTGCTTGGAAATGTCCGTGATTTTATTCACGTCGCCTGATTGCACCGTGACGGTTTGGCTAAGCTGATAGCGCAAATCACTAAAAGTGTTTTGATCATAAACCTGATTCATTGACACCGGACTTTCGGCAATGTTCTCGTCGGCGATCCCTGCCTTTTTCAAAAGTTCGCGCGTCAAACTCAAATCATGCGCCACTTGCGAATAGCCGGTTGAAAGATTCGCGGCCGGAGCGATGCGCGATAAATTAATGATCAATTTTCCTTGATCCGCAGTGACGCGCGTTTTTGCCGAACCGGTAACCGCCAAATTATCTTTGGTATTAACCGACTGGGCGGAATAATAAAATCCGCCAAAAATCAGCATACCCACCACGAAGGCAACACCGCTAATCGCAGCTAAAATTTTTTGTTCTGACATAGAATTTAAAAATTAAAATTAATACACGCCAATGGAAATATAATTTACTGAAAAATTTATTTTTAAATTATCGGAATTATCAGGATTCAAAGAAAATTGATAAATAGATGGACAACTGTACGCGCCGGAATTACCATCTTTGAATAAAAATAAATTTTCTTTATTGCAATCAGATATGATTAAATTTTCAACATCTAAAAGATAATAGGTATCATTAGCTACATTTTTAAAATATTCTCGACAAGAAATCCGGCTATCACAACTGTTTTGCGAAAAATTTTGCCATTGTTCGTCGGAAAATTTTGGCGAATTCAAAGCATCTCCAATTTTTCCAATTTCCAATAATTTTATTTTCAAATCACTAGCGCTATTTTTGTAAGTTAAACTTTGGCCGACACGCAAATCAAAATTGTCAGATTGATTATCAGTAATCGGCTTTTTCAAAAAATAAACATAAATCAAACTGAATGCCAATATAAAAATAATCAAAATTGCTAAAATGATAATGTATTTTTTCTTCATAAAATTATATAATTAAAAAACGAATACAAAGTAAATTTTATAAAAATTTAAATTATCAATTTTCTACTTTAAATATACCAAAAATAACATTTTCTGTCTAAAAAAATCAGCTTTATGGGCTGATTTTTTGACTTTATCATATTTAAAATCATTTGAGTGGTTTGCCTTGAATAATCTGATCAACTTCTTCATAGCCGGTTGGAAAGGCGTAATTGTAGCGCGCGGGTAGAGCAAAAACATAGTCGGCATTGCGCCCAAGTTCGCTCGGGCCGATTGGCGCGGCGCCGATGTGGAATTTTTCCGCCAAGAGATCATCCCACTGCGCGAGCGTAAAAATCATAATCGGAATATCTTGGTGCGGAACTTCCTTAGTCCAGAGCGGATGGCGAAGGAAAATTTCCGGCCCTTGCGCGTAAAGCGTTTGGCCTTCTTTTTCAGAAACAGCATAACCTTTCCAGGTGTCATTGATTATTGAATAGCCCTGCCAGCTGGTCGGCAAAGTAAAAACGAAGTCAAATTCTTGATTAACATAATCTATCGGTTCGGTGGAAGTCGCGGCCGTGTAATTCGTGAAACAATTTTCAAAAGTGGTTGTGCCGTTTTCAGTGATAAATGCTGAATCGCCTTTATTCCAAAAAACAAAACTTTCATCGGCATTGGCATAGCGCGCGCCTGACGCGGAAATCACTTGCGGTAAACTGATCGCGCGGCCGTCGCTCAAAACTAAATCAACGCTTGATGTTGTTCCATTATTAAATATTGCTTGGATAAAACGACCATCAGGACAATTGAAGGTCGCCTTGATCTGTTCCGGCTTTTTTTCTGTCGTTGTGGTCGCGCTTTCTTGATTGATTGGCGCGGGAATAGTTTGCTGATTAACGTGTTGCTTGATTGACAACCAGACAAAAGCAACAAAAAGAGAAACAACAACCACAATCATTAAAATTTTTTTGGGTTGATTTGATGTTTCCGGCATATTTTAAAATTAAATATCTCTAGTTTAATATTACCAAAGTTATACAATTTTTACAAAAAGACAAAACTAAAAGGGGCTTCGCAAAATGCTGGTGCCCCCCGAACCTTTTATGACTTTTGCCCCACCTTTTTCAGGCGTGAAGCTTTTCCTTTTTTTTGAAAGAGCGTTTAGGCGGCCAGCTGGTTGGCCACCGTTTGGAGAACCCTCTTGACCCGAGCGTCCCCCATGTATGGTAGCAGAGTAGCTACCGGCACAACATGCTTGCCGGCGAGCCCATGCCGGCGCATCCAGGACGCGGTGCCCAGGCGACAGTTGCCGGAAGCCCAGCTGTCCTCTGGCCGAACCAGGATGGTCCGATCGGAGGGCGTGAGCTTCTAGAGGAACTCAGCCTCTTGCCTCTTGAGCTCATCCTGCCGCTTCCAGGCCTGCAGCGCCTCGTGGGCCGCTGAGCGATGGTTGGCGTTCCAGCGCCCGGCATGGTAACTACGGCCTTTGTACGTGACCAGGTACTGGGCCTTGCCGCATTCATCCCAGCCAGGTATAACTTCTATGCCTTTAAAACTCCTCATCAGTGTATGGTCCAGCCAAAGGACCACCCTGTCCGTTTCGTCCTTGAAGAGCGTCACGTGCTTCAACGCCTCTCCGAAGGTAGAAAAACGACCGGAGTTAATTGCATCCACCACCCACCCCTGAACATACCTGGGCTGGTGAATGAACCGCTTCAGTCCACGGGACGCTTCCAGCACCTTGCGGGCGCGCATCCCCTGACAAAACTCCCAGAGGCCAAACTTCCGACCGATGAAAAACTGTACGGTATCGGCCGCGGCCTTATAGGCAGTTTTGCCGACGCACCTCAAGCCGTTATTGGCCACCACAGCCATAGACCGTTTGGAAACGGAAAGGCCAAAGGGGCGGAGAATTTGGTTGGCGCGCCAGCGAACTTTGCACAACTGCCGGTAGAAATGACCCGGCGAAGGATTGTTTTTGGCTACGGCCCAGAGGTTTGCCATCGTCCGAGGGCTGTTATGCCCCCGCTTGTTGGTGACCTGGCCAATCCATCTAGCCAGTCCTGCAATCTCTGCGGCGGCCTTGAGCCAGCCGCAAAACCTCGCCGTTTCCTCGACGATCAGGTCTCCCGCCTCGTCGCGGAGGATGTTCTTTCTCCCCCACGAAGCCCAAACATATGGCCCGTGGGTCGCAAGGTTGTATGGTAGTTCGATTTTTGTTTTCCACACAAAAGTCCCCACGGCGGTCTCGGCTAAGTCGTGAAGACCTCTCCGGTTCCATGTTTTTCCCACCGGGAGCCCACGACCAGCCTGCGCCCACGTGATGTTTCCTTGCTCTGCTGCCCAATCACCCGCTTCACGAAGTGCTTGCCGATTGTTTCTCATGGTTTTCTGCCTTTCTTTTTTTGCGCACGCACGTTTGGTGCGCCGGGAGAGTTTTTCAAGCCCCTTAAAACGGGGCTTGCGCTACCTTCAAGAGAAAAATAAAACATACTATTGCTAATATACTCAATTTTTCCCTTGAAATAGCAAAATAAGTTGTCAATGATCAATATAATATTATATCATATTTTTAATAACTTGTCAATCAAAAACAAAAAATATCACTAAAATTAGCGATATTTTTATTATAATATTAAATTTTATAATAAATTTTTACCAAATCTTAATCAATCTGCGCAAACAGCACCACGTAATTTTTCCCATACGCCTTAGCGCATTTCGGGCAAGTGGTATAGAAAAAATACAATTTTTTCATAGCTTTATCCTTGCTTTTTACATATTCTTTCATTTCTTCCGCCCATTTGCCGGCATCTTTATACGGCCCTTCAAAAACTTTGGTTAAAAATGTGCCGGAAATTTTGGCCATTTGCGCACCCGGTACGTCTCCGCCAGCTGGCGGAGCCACGTCAATATAAATATCCGCGCCCCAAAGTGATTTCTCGTCAGTAAGCATTAATTGATGCGGCGCTTTCGCGCCTGCCTTTTCAATCAATTCTAAATTTTTCACAATTTTCTTTCCCGTATTCAAAGGAATGTGAAGAAAACTCGTCACGTGATCTTTAACAAAAATTTTATCTTTCCAAATAATTTCTTTTTCCTGCCACAGAGCTGGATCAAATGGCTCGCAGCAGCCAGTTGGCTTTATTGTTTCGTTGGTCATAAATTTATAAATTTAAAAAATTAGAAAAACATCAATTACCCCTATAATTATAGTAAACACTATTTCAACTCTTGAAGCAATTGGCAGCCAGCCTTTTACTTTATATTTCAACGGATAAAAAAATTCCTTTTCGTCCTGGTCTAGCCAATCCAATAATAAATGTATTAAATAGGCGGCAAAAAAATAATAAGCGCCGGCTTGGTTAATTAAATAAAACATAAGAGAAAAGATGATGGCGCCGAATAAAGAGTGCAAATACTTTGTTTTGAAACGCAAATTATATTTTTCTTCAAAGCGTATGGAATCAATGATTTTTGAAAGAGTTGTGATTTTATTTTTGATTAGCACAAAAACATGGTCAATGTCTGCGATTACTGAACCCAGAAACCAATAAATAGAAATATGACTATTTTCTACCGGCAATAAGCCAATCAAAGTATGAGCTAAAATCATATGGCGGTGACGATGTCCGGAACTTTGAACCGGTATTCGCCTTAAAGGCCTTATCTTATGGCCGTATTGATAAAATTATACGCCGTTTACGGTTATTTTACAAGGAAAATCCAGCCTCTTTTGAAGTTCC
>JAQVLT010000012.1 GCA_028704015.1 Patescibacteria group bacterium
TAGAAAATTAATGGATTGGTTGTTGTGGTATAATACCAAGAGATTTCATTGGAGTTTAAAATTAACATCTCCTGTGGATTATTTATTAAGTAATTGTTCGTTGTCCAAAATGAGCTGGACTAATACAAGCTCTTGCAATTTTTTTTGATTTATTTTATACTCTAACCATAACTAAATACCACGCCTTTAATAAAACCCTCTTGTCCGGGCGTCTCGAGGGGCTTGTCCACGGACAGGTTAAAAGGTCTTTTTTTTATGTCTGAAGAAAAAACACCTCAAAATGTCGCGAATGACGATTTTGGTAAATTATTAGACAAAGAAATTATTAATATTCCCCAGGTTGGCGATACGGTTAAAGGAATAGTGGTTTCCGCTTCTAAAGCCGAAGTTAAATTGGACATCAATGGTATTTTAATTGGTGTTGTTCGCGGTCCGGAACTTTATGAAGAATCGGATGAATACGCCAGTTTAAAGCCGGGCGAAGAGGTAGAAGCAACTGTGATTGATACGGAAAACGAAAAAGGAGAATTAGAACTTTCTTTCCGTTATGCCGGACAAGAAAAATCATGGGCAAATTTGCGTGAGGCCTTTAGTGGAAAAACCACTATCAAAGTTAAAATTGTTGATGCTAATAAAGGCGGCCTCTTAGCAAATTATCGCCAAATTTCCGGTTTCTTGCCAGTCTCGCAATTAGCGCCGGAGAATTATCCGCGTGTAACCGGCGGTGACAAAAGTAAAATTTTAGAGAAACTTAATTCTTTTGCCGGAAAAGAGTTTGAAGTTCGCGTAATAACCTTGGACGAAAAAGAAGGAAAAATTATTTTTAGCGAAAAAGACGTTTGGAGCGAAAAACAACAAGATGTTATTTCCAAATATAAAGCCGGCACCGTGGTTGAGGGAACAATTACCGCAGTAACTGATTTTGGTGTTTTTGTCAGCTTTGGCGACAAGCTAGAAGGCTTAATTCATATTTCCGAGTTAGCTTGGCAGAGAATTGATGATCCGGCGGATCTTTTCAAGGTTGGCGACAAAATAAAAGCGGAAATTATTAATGTTGACGGTTCAAAAATATTTTTGAGCGCCAAAAAATTGATAACCGATCCTTGGGCTGATGTTGATAAAAAATTCAAAACAGGCCAAATTGTAAAAGGTGAGATTTTGAAAGTTAATCCTTTTGGGCTTTTCGTAAAATTAGACGACGACATCCATGGCTTGGCTCATGTCAGCCAATTAGGTCTCGCTTCCGATCAAAAAGCGGAAGAATCTTTTAAGGCCGGTGAAAAAATTGATTTTGAAATAATGTCTATTGAAGCAAAAAGCCATCGTTTGGGATTAAAAGTCGTAAAAGGCGGCTCAAAAGTTGAGTCTTCCGCAAAGAAAGAAAAGCTAAAAAAAGAAAAAACGGCTAAAGCTGAAACTAAATCAGAAGAAGCTGAAAATAAGAAAGAAGATGTCACCGAAACAAAGAAAAAACCCGGAAGACCGAAGAAAATTAAAGAATAAAAATAAAATAAAAGCGAGCCCGCCAAACTAGCGGGTTCGTTTTTATTTTGTTTGTAAAATTTCTTAGTTTATTGTATACTAAAATTATTAATAAATTAAATTTTAATTATATTATGCGTAATCTAATAAAGAATTTTTTAATTTTCGTTTTTATTTTCATAATTATTATTGGACTTTTTAGCGCTTTTAGCCAAGGAGGGGAAAAGAGTGAAATTGTTGGTCTGGAAACTTTGGTTAATCAAATTAATAATGAAGAAATATCCGCCATTATAGTTTCCGGCGACAAAATATCAGTTGATTTAAAGAATGGCAAAAAAGAAATTATTCAAAAAGAAACTGGCGAATCTTTTTCCGAGATAGTTAAAAATTTTTCAATTCCCGCCGAAAAGGTGACTAAAATCAAAGTGGAGGTAAAGAGTGAATCTGGTTGGGAATTTTGGGCGGCAAGCATTTTACCATTTTTAATACCATTTTTGTTGATTGGCGTTTTTATTTATTTTATGATGCGCGGCGTGCAAGGTGCTAATTCCAAAGCGATGATGTTCGGCCAGTCGCAAGCAAAAGAATTTTCCAAGGACGGAAAAGACAAGGTCGCATTTAAAGATATCGCCGGCGCCAAAGAGGCGAAAGAAGAATTAAAAGAGGTGGTTGATTTTTTGAAACATCCAAAGAAGTTTTATGATTTGGGTGCGCGTATTCCGCGCGGTGTTTTACTTTTAGGCGCTCCGGGCACAGGAAAGACCTTGATGGCGCGCGCCGTAGCCGGTGAAGCTAACGTGCCTTTCTTTCATATTTCCGGTTCGGAATTTGTGGAGATGTTTGTCGGCGTGGGCGCGTCAAGAGTGCGTGATCTTTTCCGCAAGGCTAAAAAAAATTCCCCTTGCATAATTTTTATTGATGAAATTGACGCTGTCGGCCGCAGGCGCGGCGCCGGTCTCGGCGGTTCTCATGACGAACGCGAGCAGACCCTGAATCAAATTTTAGTGGAGATGGACGGATTTGAACCCCATGTTAATGTTATAGTTTTAGCTGCGACTAATCGTCCGGATGTTTTAGATCCGGCGCTTCTTCGTCCCGGACGTTTTGATCGGCAAGTGGTAATTGATATGCCGGATTTAAATGATCGCGAAGAGATTTTAAAAGTGCATGCGCGCAAAAAAACGTTAGTTAAAGAAGTGAGCTTAAGAAAGATAGCAGAACGCACCCCTGGTTTTAGCGGTGCTGATTTAGCCAATGTATTAAACGAGGGCGCGATTTTGGCGGCGAGAAAAAACAAAAAAATGGTTGAGACGGAAGATTTGTTGGAAGCAATTGAAAAAGTAATGATGGGTCCAGAAAGAAAATCAAGAATTTTATCCGACAAAGAAAAAGAAATTACCGCCTATCATGAAGCCGGCCATGCTGTGGTGGCGCATTTTTTGCCGCATACCGATCCGGTGCAAAAAATTTCCGTTATTGCCCGCGGCCAAGCCGGTGGTTATACATTAAAGCTTCCTACCGAAGACAAACATATGCACTCCAAATCGGAGTTTGTAGAGGAATTGTCCGTGCTTTTAGCCGGTCATGTTGCTGAGAAAGAAACGTTTGGCGAGGTAACAACCGGCGCTACTTCTGATTTGCGCCGAGCAACTAATTTGGCTCGTCGGTTGATTACTGATTTTGGCATGTCGGATATTCTCGGACCGAGAACTTTCGGCGAAAAAGAAGAAATGATTTTTTTGGGACGCGAAATTCATGAGCAGAGAGATTATAGCGAGAAAGTAGCTGAGCAAATTGACAAAGAAATTGATCGTTTTATTGAAGAGGCGGTTGAACAAGCAAAAAAAATTATCAAAACTGAAAAAGAAAAATTAGTAGAAGTAGTTAAAGTGCTTTTGGCCAAAGAGACTATTGAGAAAAATGAGTTTGAAAAAATTGTTGGCAAAAAAGTATTGGCATAATTAGATTATCTATAGTTAAAATTTTAAATCAGAAATAATTTTAGAATATCATGACTTTTCCGCTTTACATTTTATTTTTTCTTTACGGTTTTTTTCTGCTTTTGTGGACAATTTTCAGTTTGATTGCTCTTTATCATATGTTTAAATTTGGTTTCAAAACTTTTACTACACTTTTTTCCATGCTTGTTTATTTGTTGGTATCATTTGCTATTTTTTATGTTTCTTCATACTATTTAATGGGCGTTGATTGGACTTTGAATGTTTCTATTCTTAAAAATTTTATTAATTAATTTATGTTGTCTATTTATCGCCTGCCGGATCATTTGCCAGGGGAAAAAGTAATTAAAATTATCAGGAAAGATTTTTTTGTTCTTTTCAAGAAGATAGTCTTGTTTGTTATTCTTGGCGGATTGCCTTTTTTGTTTTTCTTTGTTACCAATTATTCATCAACTCTTAATATCGGCGAAGGATTAATAGCTTATCCGTTGACAATAATTTTTCTTAGTTCTTATTATTTATTTCTTTGGTTATTTTTCTTTTTTTCTTTCATTGATTATTATTTGGATGTCTGGATTATTACCAACGAAAGAATAATTGATATAAAACAAGAAGGTTTTTTTGCGCGTACTATAGCTGAATTGCGGCTTTATCGCCTCCAGGATGTTACCAGTGAAGTAAAAGGAATATTTTCTACACTATTGGGATATGGCAATGTTTATGCGCAAACCGCCGGCGAAAAGCAAAGATTTTTTTTCAAAGATGTGCCTCGGCCGGAAAAAATTAGAGATTTGCTAATAAAAATTTCCGAAGATAGCCGCAAATTGCATAAGGGCGAAGAGATGACTTAATTAATTTTTTATTTTGAGAAATGATAGCGTACTATGAAATTAAGCGAGTTTGATTATAATTTGCCGCGCGAATTAATAGCGCAACAGCCCATGAAACCGCGAGATCATTCGCGGCTTCTTTTGTTAGATAAAAAAACAGGCGAAATTGGACATAAACATTTTTTTAATATTTTAGATTATTTGCGAAAAGGAGATGTTTTGGTATTGAATAATTCAAAAGTATTTCCCGCGCGTTTGGTTGGCAATAAAAAAATAACTGGCGGTAAAGTAGAAGTATTTTTATTAAAACGTATTTCTTCGTCCCCTCTCCTTATTAAGGAGAGGGAGGGGGTGAGGTTGGGCGAGACTTGGCAATGTTTGGTGGGAGGACTTAGAGGCAAGAATTGTATGGAAGTTGAATTCGCGCATGGTCTGGCAGGAAAAATTTTTAAAAATAATAATGATGGCACTTGGGAAGTTAAGTTCAACAAGTCAGGTAATAATTTTATGAAGATTATTGAGAAGATTGGCCAGACTCCTTTGCCGCCGTATATCAAACGACAAGATAGTAGAAAGCAGATAGCAGACAGCAGAAACTATCAGACGGTTTATGCAGATAAACTTGGTTCAGTAGCAGCGCCGACAGCCGGTTTTCATTTTACGTCGCAGTTATTAAAAAAAATTAAAGCCAAAGGCGTGCAGATTGAATACGTGACTTTGCATGTCGGTCTTGGAACTTTCGCGCCGGTAAAAGTTGACGATATCACTAAACATAAAATGCACGCTGAGTATGTTGAAATAAAAAAAGAGGTTGCTAAGAATATTTTGGAAGCCAAAAAAGAGAGAAGGCGGATTATTGCGGTTGGAACAACGAGCGCAAGGACATTGGAAGCAATGGCTGAAAAATTTTCAATTTTCAATTTTAAATTTTTAAACAAATCCCAATTCGCCAATGTCAAATTACTAAAGAAACTTAAGAATTTTTATGAATATGTGAATATTTTTATCTATCCAGGATATAAATTTAAAATTGTTGATGCGATGATTACTAATTTTCATTTGCCCAAATCAACACTTCTGATGCTTGTGAGTGCGTTTGCGACTAAGAAAAATATTAACAAAGCATACCAAGAAGCGATTAAAGAGAAATATCGGTTTTATAGCTATGGCGATGCGATGTTTATTTATTAAGCCGTTAGCTTGACTATTTACACTTTTCCAGTTATATTAGTTTTAAAGAAGTAATTATTAATTATTGCGGAATTCAATAAATTTTACATTTTGAGTTTTGCATTTTACATTTTTATGTCAGTACCTCCAAAACGTAGAACTTCAAGCTCGGTAAGGAGAAGAAGGTCTCATGATGCTCTAAAAAAATCTTCATTAGGCAAATGCCCTAAATGCGGACAAGCTGTAAGACAACACTGTGCTTGTTCATTCTGCGGCACTTATAAAGGCCGGGAAGTAATAAAGATTAGAATCAAAAAGAAGAAAGAGAAGAAGTAGAATTATAAAAAAATAGGATTATCAAGATCGTTAAGATCTTTACGATTATTAAGATTTATTTTCTTAATGATCCTAATTATCCTAAGGATCCCAAGTATCTTTAACAAAGTATGTCTAATCGTCATCTGGCGCGTACAATTGCCATGCAGATTTTATTTATCTGGGATTTTAATGGCAAAAAAAATGAAGACTTAGAAAAAGAAGCTGAGAGCAATTTTTCAAATTTTACTCCTGGTTTTGACGATGAAGAATTTGTTAGAAAAATTATTAAAGGAGTATCAGATAATATTAATGTTATTGATAAACATATTATAAAGTATGCTACTGAATGGCCGCTTGATCAGATTACTATTGTTGACCGCAACGTTTTGCGTATTGGCATTTATGAATTATTATTTGCTGATGACATTCCGCCAAAAGTAGCTATTAATGAAGCAATAGAGGTTGCCAAAACTTATGGCGGCGATTCGTCGGGCAAGTTTGTCAATGGAGTTTTGGGGGCGATTTATAAAAATGTAATTCAGCCGAAAGAAGTTTCCGCTGATTAAAATTGTTAATAATATAATTTTCATGAGAAATTTTTCCAAGCTTGAAGAAAAAATAGGCATCAAATTTAAAAATCAAGATTATATTAAGCAATCGGTGGTTCACCGTTCATATTTGAATGAACATCCGGAATTTGAATTAGATCATAATGAGAGATTAGAGTTTCTGGGCGATGCGGTTTTGGAAATTATTGTTACAGAATATTTATATCGCCATTTTCCCGACACTCCCGAAGGAGATTTGACTAATTGGCGCGCGAGTTTGGTAAATTCCAAAATGCTTGCCGTCGTCGCCTGTGAAATTAATTTGGAGGAATATCTTTATCTATCTAAGGGCGAATCAAAAGACAAAAATTCCAAAGCGCGACAATATATTTTAGCCAACGCCGTTGAAGCGCTGATCGGCGCGATTTATTTAGACCAAGGAACAGTCTCCGCGAGAAAATTTATCAAAAATAATATTATTTCCAAACTGGATGATATTTTAAAAAATAAACTTTATCTTGACCCGAAATCAAAGTTTCAGGAGAAGGCCCAGGAGCTTATTGGTGTCACTCCTCATTATAAAGTATTAAGTGAAATTGGCCCGGATCATGCCAAAGTATTTGAAGTAGGGTTATATTTAGGAGAAGAATTGGTTTCAACCGGCAATGGCTCGTCAAAACAAGAAGCGCAAATTGAAGCAGCACAAAGAGGCTTGGAAGAGAAGGGATGGTAATATTGCATTTTTTTTTGTTAACAAAATATTAACAACCAATTTAAATTTTGTATTATTTTGCTAAATTTAGCTTATTTATTGAATAATTATTGACAAATATTACTCTTGACAGCATTAAAATTTGCTGTATAATATAGACTATAGTGAAAATTACCTGAAATATATGAAAAAGTTACTACTCTTAATTAAATATACAAGCGGTTAGAAAACGGCATTTTTTGGTTAGTTCTAAACCGCTTGCAAGCGGTTTTTTTAGTCCATTCAAATTTTAAATATTAATTTTTATCCGCTCCTCCTAAGAGAGGGCGGATGAATGTTTGATATTTAAAAGCACATTAACAATTTAAAGGAGATAAAATAAAACATTAGATAGAATATAAAAGCATAAAAAGAGAAAACACTTTTAAATATTTTGAAAATAAAAGTGTGGGAAAATCTCATTAAGAGTATATGGTGGATGCCTTGACATAAGAAGACGATGAAGGACGTAGCAGCCTGCGATAAGCCTCGGTTAGGTGGCAAGCAACCTTTGACCCGGGGATTTCCGAATGGGGAAACCTATCTCGATGAAGTCGAGATGCCCCTCACCTTTTGTGGTGAGGAGGGGACAACCCGGTGAACTGAAACATCTTAGTAGCCGGAGGAAAAGATAAAAACAACCACTAATTAACACAGATTTCTTATGGATTAACACAAATTAATTTGTGTTAATCAGTTTAAGAATTTGTGTTAATTAGTGAACATTCCCTAAGTAGTGGCGAGCGAAAGGGGAAAAGTCTAAACCTTTTAGACCAAGCTTTACGGATTTCCGAGAAATCGGGATGAAGTTTTGTAGAAGGATCTAGGTCCATATGTTTATTGGGTGTTGCAAGATTTTGCATTTGTTTCCTAGAGGAACAAGGTAAAGCATATAAATTATAACTTTCCTAGTTGAAGCGAGCTGGAAAGCTCTGCCAGAGAAGGTGATAGCCCTGTAATGCGAAAGGAGTTATAGCTTTACGGCAATATTCTTAAGTACTGCGGGACTCGTGAAATCCCGTAGGAATCCGGGTCGACTATGACCCAAGACTAAATACTTCTTATGATCGATAGTGAACAAGTACCGTGAGGGAAAGGTGAAAAGCATCCCGGTGAGGGAGATGAAATAGTACCTGAAACCATATACTTACAAGGAACGGGAGTCCCGCTTCGGCGGGATGACCGTATGCCTATTGAAGAATGAGCCAACGAGTTTATGTATGTGGCTTAACTAATCTCCGTATTGGAGAGAAGTTGTAGTGAAAGCGAGGGTTAATAGCCCGTTTACACTTATTAACACAGATTTCTTAATAATTAACATAAATTTATTTTATGAAAATTAGTTAAGATTTTGTGTTAATTTGTGTAGTGTCGCATGCATAAGACCCGAAGCCGTGTGATCTAGCCATTGCCAGGTTGAATGGAGCAGAAATGCTTCAGGAGGACCGAACCCGTTAGTTGTGCAACACTATGGGATGAGCTGTGGCTAGCGCAGAAATTGCAATCGAACTCGGCAATAGCTGGTTCTCCTCGAAATAGCTTTTGGGCTAGCCTCGGATGCTGATTGTTGGGGGTAGAGCACTGGATGAGGACGGGTCGAAAGATACTGTCTTTAATCAAACTCCGAATACCAACAAATGTAATCCGGGAGTCAGACTACGGGCGCTAAGGTTCGTCGGTCAAAAGGGAAACAGCCCTGATCGCTATCTAAGGTCCCAAAATATATGCTAAGTGTGAAAGGTGGTGTTGTGACTCCGACAACTAGGAGGTTGGCTTAGAAGCAGCCATCCTTTAAAGAAAGCGTAATAGCTCACTAGTTAAGTTGTTTCGCGCCAAAAATTTATCGGGGCTAAAGCATATTACCGAAGATGCGGGATCTAACGCAAGTTAGATCGGTAGAGGAGCATTCTTATTCGCGTTGAAGCTGAATCGTGAGGTTTGGTGGAGCAATAAGAAGAGAGAATGTTGGCATAAGTAGCACAAAGGCAGGTTAAAACCCTGCCCACCGTAAGCCTAAGGTTTCCTGGGCAACGCAAATCGACCCAGGGTTAGTCGATCCTAAGGCGAGGCCTGTGTAGTGCAGGCGTAGTCGATGGATAAGCTGGTTAATATTCCAGCACTACTGTAGTTTTCCGATGGGGGGACATAATTCCAAAGTTTGAGCGTGTATTGGTTTGCACGTTGATGATTTTAAGAAACGATCTAGGCAAATCCGGATCACTAGTTTCAAAAAATTGTCAAAAGATGAAGCCCTCGGGTAGAGTCAATTCAGGTAGAAGAGTTATCCAGAAAAACCTCTAGGGTTAAAACTATAGTAACCGTACCGTAAACCGACTCAGGTAGGCGAGGCGAGTAGCCTCAGGTGAACGAGAGAACTTTCGTTAAGGAACTCGGCAAAAAAGCAGCCGTAACTTAGGGATAAGGCTTGCCCGGGTATTCAACTATTAACAGTTGACAAATTGACGATTGACTATATGTATTTATTATTAAATAAAATAGTTTAAAGTTAATTGTTAAAAGTTAATTGTTGGATACCTGGGTCGCAGCTAAAGAGCCCAGGGGACTGTTTACCAAAAACACAGCTTCCTGCTAACTCGTAAGAGGATGTATAGGAGGTGATGCCTGGCCAGTATCCGAACGTTAAGGGGAGAGGTTAGTCGCAAGACAAAGCCTTGAGCTGAAGCGCGGATGAACGCCGGCCGTAACTATAACGGTCCTAAGGTAGCGAAATTCCTTGTCGGGTAATTTCCGACCTGCACGAATGGCTTAACCATCTGGGCACTGTCTCAACGAAGGACTCGGCGAAATTGCAAGACGAGTAAAGATGCTCGTTAACCGTGGTGGGACGAAAAGACCCCGTGAAGCTTTACTATAGCTTGATATTGGATTAGAAATGCACATGTTCAGTATAGGTGGGAGACCTTCGGGTCAACAGTGAGATACCACCCTTGTACATTTTTAATTCTAATCCCGATCCAATCGGGAGACAGTGTCTGGTGGGTAGTTTGTCTGGGGCGGATGCCTCCTAAAAGGTAACGGAGGCGTTTACAAAGGTTGGCTATCCCGGAATGGAAACCCGGGAGATAGTGTAAAGGCACAAGCCAGCTTTACTGCGAGACCTGCAAGTCAAGCAGTCGCGAAAGCGGAACTTAGTGATCCGACCGTTCGAAGTAGGACGGCGGTAGCTCATCGGATAAAAGTTACTCCGGGGATAACAGGCTAGTCACGCCCGAGCGTCCATAGCGACGGCGTGGTTCGGCACCTCGATGTCGGCTCGTCGCATCCTGGGGGTGGAGAAGCTCCCAAGGGTTTGGCTGTTCGCCAATTAAAGCGGCACGCGAGCTGGGTTCAGACCGTCGTAAGACAGGTCGGTCTCCTATCTACCATGGTCGTGGAAACTTGAGAAGATCACTCCCTAGTACGAGAGGACCGGGAGGTACGAAGCTCTAGTGTACCAGCTGTTCTACCAAGGGCATTGCTGGGTAGCTACCTTCGGTTTGGATAAACGCTGAAAGCATCTAAGCGTGAAGCCGTCTTCAAGATTAGGTTTCGTAGGCTCCCGATAGACGATCGGGTTAATAGGCTCTAGGTGTAAGATTCGTAAGGATTTTAGCCGAGGAGTACTAATAAGCCATATGATTTTCCCACATTCTTGCTTTTAAAATGACAAATTAACAATTGACACTTGACAATTGACTTTTTATTGAAAAATATTTAGTTATATTAGTTATTAGTTAATTGTCAAAAGTTAACAGTTAAAAAGACATCATTGTTCTGGTGGTTTGAGCGAAGGGGTCACACCTGATCCCATCCCGAACTCAGAAGTTAAGCCCTTCAGCGCCGATGGTACTTGGGTTTTAACCCTGGAAGAGTAGGTCGCCGCCAGAACAATGATGTTTTTTTGTACCCAAAAACACTCAGAAGTCCTGCCTGCCGGCAGGTAGGTAACCCGCCGACTCGGTGGGCGATGGTACTTGCCTGTCCGCCGAAGTGAAAGCGAAGGTGGGGACACGAACCCTGGAAGAGCAGGTCACCATTCCGCCATCGGGCAGACAGAACACTTGTCCGCCTTTGGCGGAATGGTGTTTTTTTGTTATCAAATATTTAAGAGGCTAAACCTCTACAAATTTTTGTAGAGGTTTAGCCTCTTTATGTTGTGGATAACATTTTAATTTTAATAAAATATTTGACAATATTATTATTAATATTTAGCTAATATTAAATAGTAATTAACAAAATTAATATTTTTGTAGAAAAATACTTGACATTAATTTTAAAAGAATTATAATATAAATAGGAAGCACATTGAAATCAGGGGAAGGTAGAGGAAAGGTAAAAGAAAAATTGAAGGGTATAGTTTATTAACTAGTATTCCTTCAAAAAATAAAATTTTCTTTTACAAAAATTGTATCCTCTAACGCTTGGCGACGATTTTCACCTTGTCCGTCGCAACCCCTTTGTTCTTTTTTCACTCACGGGAGCCAGTTAACGCTCCCTCTCCTCTTTTTAAAGGTTATATTTACAAATTATAAAATTTTATATTTTTCATTCATAAATCTTAAATCGTAATTTTTAATTTCTAGCATATGGATCTCATTATTTTAAAAAAACTTGGGTTGCAAGATAAAGAAATAAAAATTTATTTAAAACTTTTGGAAAGTGGCGCTATTTCTGTTCGGGAACTAGCGCAAATCTCCGGCTTGAACCGAGGCACGACTTATGATATTTTAAAAAGGCTTCAGGAAAGCGGTTTGGTTAGCTATTATCACCAAAAAACAAAACAAAAATTTATCGCCGAAGATCCGGAGAAATTGTTAAAGCTGGTTAAAAATAAAGAAGATGAAATAAAGGCGGCAAAAGACAAGATAAGTGAAATTATTCCCGAGTTAAAATCGCTTCAAGATAAGGGCGGTTATAAGCCGACTACAAAGTTTTATGAAGGCAACTCCGGCGTTCGCGAAATTCTAGAAGATTTACTGGAAACAATGGAATTAACAAATGAAAAAGAAAGAGAATATTTTGTCTATTCCGCGACTAAGGCGAGTAAAGATATAAATAAAGCTTATCCTAATTTTACTTATGATCGTATTAAGAAAAAAATCAGAGTTAAATCGATCTCTTTGGCTAAGGGTGGTGGCTTACATGGGCTTGATGAACGTCGTTGGTTAGGCATAAATGATGAGTCGGCGACTTTTATAATAATTTATAAAGATAAATGCGCGTTTATTTCCCAAGACGCGCACAATCAGCCGGTCGGAGTGATAATTGAAAATAAAATGATTTACGAAACGCAAAAGAATATTTTTTTGAAGTTGTGGGGATTGATCAAATAGGTTAATTATTAACATATAACAAGGGAGGGAGGAAGATGCGCCCTGATCACGAGAAGTTTTTTCTACGCGAATTATGTTGGAGCGATTTGCGCCAAGGAAGCGGAATATGGGAAACTCTTAACGAGTTGACCCCGGCAAATTGTGTGGTTTCGCTTCGGGCGCGATTGAAAATTTGGTTAAACCTTAAAAGAGAAGGAAGTTTTGTCCTGGTCGCCATCTGGAGGGAGAATGGGCAAATCGTTGGGCATGTCAAGCTTTTGCCTGACCAAAAAATTGCTCGCGGCGGCGCTCTCGCCGGCCACGTTGAGGACGTGGTAACGCGGCAAGGGTTCCGCAATCAAGGAGTCGCCTCGGCTTTGCTAAAAGAGTTGAAGCGCGAGGCGATATTACGAGGAATGTACAAGTTAACGCTGGCATGCCATGATTGGCTGGAAGGATTTTACGCCCGATTCGATTTTGTCAAAACCGATTCAGGCATGAGAGCGAATCTTTAACATCATATACATTTGAGCCATTTAAAAAATGGCTATTTTTTCAAAACATTAATTTATATATTTTATGTGTGGCATAGTTGGTTATATCGGTAAAAATCAAGCTTTGCCTATCCTCTTGGATGGGTTGAAGCGTTTGGAATATCGCGGTTATGATTCCGCGGGCATCGCTGTCTTTGACCAAGGAAAAATAAATTGCGTCAAAGCCGTGGGTAAAATCAAAGAACTGGAAAATAAATTAGCAGGAAAGCAATTTGACGGAAATATTGGTATTGCCCATACGCGTTGGGCGACGCATGGCGAACCAAACGAAATCAACGCCCATCCGCACGCGGATTGCGCGGGGAAAATTTTTGTTGTTCATAATGGCATCGTGGAAAATTATCGTGAATTAAAAAAACAATTGATTGAAGAAGGGCATAAATTCAAATCGGAAACCGATACCGAAGTGATTGTCCATTTGGTGGAAAAATTTTATCAAGGCAATTTGACCTTGGCTTTGCAAAGCGCGCTTAAATTGGTAAAAGGCGCTTATGGTCTGGCGTTGATTCATGAAGACGAACCGCAAAAATTGGTGGCGGCGCGCCATGGCAGTCCGTTGCTCATCGGCCTGGGTGAAGGAGAAACGATTGTCGCTTCGGATGTTTCGGCGATTATCCGCCATACCAAACAAGTGATTTATTTGGACGATGGCGAGATCGCGGAAATTAACGGCGATGGCTTTAAAATTGTCAATTTGAATTTGGAAACCGTGAGTAAAGACGTGAAAGAAGTGGAGTGGGATTATAGCCAAGCCGAGAAACAAGGATTTTCCCATTTTATGCTCAAAGAAATTTTTGAACAGGGCGAGAGTATAAAAAATAGCATTCGCGGCCGCCGTATTGTTGAAGATGGTAAAGCCAAATTAGGCGGTTTGGAGACGATCAATGACCGATTGCGCGAAATTAAAAAAATAATTATTGTGGCTTGCGGTACAGCGCGGCATGCCGGATTAATTGGCGAGTACATGTTAGAAGAATACGCCGGCATTCCGGTGGAAGTGGAATACGCTTCTGAATTTCGTTACCGCAAACCGGTGCTGGATCAGTCAACGGCGATTTTGGCGATCAGCCAGTCCGGAGAAACCGCTGACACTTTGGCCGCGGTCAAAGAGGCGAAAGAAAAAGGCGTCTTGGCCTTGGGAATTGTTAATGCGGTGGGATCAACTATTGCGCGAGAAACCGACGCCGGCGTTTATAATCACATTGGCCCGGAAATTTCTGTCGCCTCCACCAAGGCATTCACTTCGCAATTGGCCATTTTGGCTTTGTTCACCGTGCTTTTGGGGCGCCAGCGGGAAATGTCCGTCATTACCGGCAAAAGAATTCTGGAAGAATTGGAATTGTTGCCGGAAAAAATAAAAATGATTTTGGATCAAAATGAAAAAATAAAAAGTTTAGCCGAAAAATATCGGGACGCGAAACACTTTCTTTATTTAGGCAGAAAATATAATAAGGCGGTCGCGTCCGAAGGCGCTTTGAAGCTAAAAGAAATTTCCTACGTTCATGCCGAAGGCATGCCTTCGGGCGAAATGAAACATGGCACGATCGCTTTGGTTGATAAGGATTTTCCCAGCATTTTTATCGCGCCAACCGACAGCGTTTATGAAAAAAATTTGAGCAACATGGAAGAAATAAAAGCGCGCGGCGGACAGATGGTTGTTATCGCCACCGAAGGCAATGAGGAAATAAAAAATATTACCAATGATGTTATTTATATACCTAAAACTTTAGAAATGTTAACGCCGATTTTAGCCAATATTCCTTTACAGCTTTTCGCTTATCACATGGCGACTCAGCGCGGTTGCGATGTTGATAAGCCGAGGAATTTGGCAAAATCAGTGACTGTTGAGTAATATGAATTATATAATTAGAGAATTGGAGCTGGAAGATTTGCGAGACGAGAGAGGGTTTTTTGAAACTATGTCCAATTTAAGCGAAGTAGGTAATATTTCCTCCGAAAAGAAGGAAGAAATTTTTAATAATTTTAAAAAAGACAGTTTTGTATACGTGGCGGTTGATAATAGCCAAGTGATAGGAACAGTTAAATTGCTAGTTGAAGATAAGTTCTGCCATAATGGCAGTTGTGCTGGACATATTGAAGACGTGGTGACAAGAAAGGGATTTGAAGGCCAGGGGATTGCCAGAAGTTTGATTAATAAAGCGATGGCTAAAGCTAAAGAAATCGGCTGTTACAAAGTCATACTGAGCAGTGATAATTCTTTAGTCCCTTTTTATAAAAAATTTGGTTTTTACGAATTTGAAATAACCATGAGAGTCAATTTATAATTTTGAAGAATTATGGATTTAAATAAAATTGCGCAAGCATATAATTTAGGAAAAATTAAAAATTCAACTAAATTGAATGGTGGCATTAACCAGACTTTTTCAGTTACTGCTGATAAGCCGCAAGAAAAAAAATATATATTTCAAAAATTTAATGATGCTTTGTTGGATTTGTGCGGGACAAATAGGCTAATGGTCGCAGAAAGGTGGACGGAAAATTGTGAAAAAGTAGATAGTGTTTTAGAAGGAGAAAGTTTTTCCACGGCCAAGCCACTATTACAGAATAAAAAATTTTGTTATTTTGAGAATGAAGAGATTTGGAGAGTTTTTGAATACATTGAAAATGACGGTGAAAATAAGCAAAACGAAGAGACAATATTTCAGGCGGGTTGCGCGCTGGGGAGATTTCATAAGATTTTTCAGAAGAATAAATTAAATACTGATTATGCCATCCCGCATTTTCACCAAGCATTATATTACTTGAAAAAGTTAGAAAATTTATTTAAAGAGAATAGCGAAAAAGCAAAAGGCGTAGTTTTAGAATTTCAATTTATCAGAGAAAATATAAAAAACAATTTGTTGCCTGATAATTTGTCGACTTTTTTGCTCCATGGCGATCCAAAATTGGACAATTTTTTATTCAAAGATGAAGAATTGGTTGCCTTGATTGACTTGGATGCGATTATGCGAGGAAGTAACTACCTGGATATTGGTGATGGTCTGCGAAGCTGGTGTAAAATTGATTATCAGTTTAAGAATAATTTATTTGTGGCTGGCGTTGAAGGCTATGGTGAGGGCTATGGAGAGAAGATTGACCAAGATTTAGCTCTGCGAGCAACAAAATTAATAACCTTGGAATTAGCAGTGCGCTATTTAATTGATTATTTTGAAGAAATATATTTTAATTGGGATAGGAAAAAATACAAAACTGCCGCCGAGCACAATTTGTTTCGCGTCCAGAAATATATTGAATATTTTAACACAATAAAACTATGATAATAGTTTTTGATCTTGATTACACTTTGCTTAATACAAAAAAATTCAAGTCGGACATGGCGAAAGCTATGGGCATAAGTTTAGCCGTCTTTAAAAAAAGTTACGAGGAACATTCTAAAAATAGCGCTACTAATTATATTTTGGAGGACCATTTGGATTATTTAGTCAAAACAGGAAAGTATGAAGCAAGCCAAAAAAAGATAATTAAAAAAAAGGTAATGAATTTTTTAAAAAAGATTGATAATTATCTTTTCTCTTCTGCCGCGCCGGTGCTTGCCGAGTTAAGTGCCCGGGGACATAAACTAGAAATGATAACTTATGGCAACCGTCGGTGGCAGAGACTGAAAGTTGGAAATTTAAAAATTAAAAAATATTTTCAGCGAGTAATAATTACTGATAAAAATAAGCATGATCAGCTTAGGTTTTGGAAAAAGAAAGAGGCTAACGTATGTTTCGTTAATGATAATGCCAAGGAAGTAGTATGTATTAGAGAAATTTTACCGCGCGCCCAATTTATTTTAATCAAAGGTCCTTATGCATTTAATCATCCTCATAATTTCAAAGTATATAATTTAAAAGATTGTTTAAAAATAATAAAATAGTATAGATTTATTAAATATTAATGGAATAATAAGCATGAAGCAACGTATGTCAAATATTTTGGAAAAATTCGGAGTGGTAATATTGGCGGCCGGGCAGGGCAAGCGTCTGAATTGCGCCGATTTACCGAAAGTTTTGTTTCTCATCGGCGGCAAGCCGATTATCAGTTATATTTTGGAAGAATTGGCCAGCGGCGGTCTGAGCAAGGAGCAAATCTGTTTGGTGGTCGGTTTCAGAGAAGAATTGGTAAGAGAAAAAATTGGTCCGGGCTATATTTACGCTTCGCAAACCGAGCGCCAGGGCACGGCTCACGCCGCGTTAACCGGCGAAATAGCCTTGCCGGCTCATTTTGATAATTTTTTAGTGATCAATGGAGATGATTCGGCATTTTATAAATTTAATTCTCTTTCAGGTTTAATAAATTTTCATTTGTCGGAAAATAACGACCTGACAATTTTAACTTGTGAGCCGGATGACAATCAGGGATTAGGCCGGGTTATCCGCGGAGAAAATGGCCAAGTGGTCGCCGTTATTGAAAAAGAAAATTTAACACCAGAAACAAGACTGCTCAAAGAAATTAATACCAACACTTTTTGCTTTAAGCGCGGCTGGTTTAAGGAGCATTATAAAAATTTAAAAAAAATTCCGGGTTTAAGCGAGTTTGGCTTGCCAAGTTTTGTCGAGGAAGCAATTGAAACAAAATCTAAAATGGGAGCAATAAAACTTAGTAACCCCGAAGAATGGTTTGGCGTAAATACGCCGGAACAATTGGAAGAAGCGGATAGGAGAAAGAGTAATAAGTAATTATAAATAATATGAGAGAGAAACTAATAACCCAAACCGAAATACCAGAGGAGCAAATTATTGATAACATAATAGCTAATATGCAGACAGGCAGAAAAGATGAATATTATCCAAAAGCCTTGGTTTACGATTTGGAGTATGGTCAGAAGAGATTAGCTGTTTATTACGAAAAAGATATACAAAACGTAGAGACTTATCTTGATAATATTAAAGATGGAAGTGAAAAAAAAGAGAATGAAACTTCCCTTTTGTATAAGGCTGCTAAAAAATTGATACAGCAATTTGCTGATGATGCCCAACAAAAAATTGGTTATACTTTATTTACTAAATTTGAAAAAATGCGGGACTGGGCAACGAGTTATAATAAAGGAAGATTGATTTTTGATTGGGATATTGAATTGAAGCATGCAAATTTTAGAGGAGGAGAAAACTTTTATGAATTTCACGCAATAATTTGTCCTAGGAAAATTAAGAGAAGTTAAAGTTATAAATTAGGTAAATACGGAATAGTTTAAAGGGCGAGGCTAACCAATCCTCGCTTTTAATTTTTTGAAAGAAAAAGAAAAAATAACCAGTAAAATTTAAATATTTTTTTTCTCTCCTCTTTTTCGGGGGAGAGTTTTTTATTGTTTTTATGGGGAAAATAGGGTAAAATAAAGATATAACTGTGTAATTCAATTAATTATCTAATTTAAATTTATGACCCTAGAAAAAATTGAGGAAAAAGTAGAGAAAGTCGTTATTGGCTCCAAGCGATTTTTTCTCTACACCGTGCTAACGCCGGTTATTTTTTGGCTGGTGATGGCGATTGTTTATTATTTTGCCGCCCGCAATGTTAGCGTGAGCGCGATAAAGGACGTAAACAATGAAAAGATTTTGGAAATTTTTAAAACTTATTATCTCTATCTGGGTGTGGTGCTGGGATTTTTATCAATGCTCGGTGGATTGATCGTTTATTTGATTTTAAAATTAACCCGTTTGGCAAGATTTAAGGTTGCTTATCCGATTTTGGTAGCGCTCATGGCTTTGCCGTGGTATTTTTTTGGCCGGCAACTGGTATATTTTGAAAAGCGCTATACCGACATCGGCCGCGCGGTTATTTCTTTTGTTGGTGAACCATTATTACTGACGGCGAAAATCATGCTTGGCATCGCGGTTGTTTGGCTTCTCACAATTATTGTTATTTGGATTATAAAAAAAGGTCTAGGGAAAAAAGCGAGTTTGACCGCAGTGGTTCTGCTCTGTCCGCTACTGCTCACCGGTTGCGTGGGCGATTTGGAATCGGCGATTTGCCTCTTGATGGGTGATGATGCCGATCATTGTTATCAGGGAGCGGCCGTGCAAGAAGGCGATCCGTATGGCTGCGAAAAAATTGAAGGCGAAGGATTCCAAGGCTCAAACCCACCGCGCGATAAATGTTATCTTCAAATCGCGGAAAATACCGGCGATCTTGATGTTTGCGACAAGATTAAAGGCGGATTAATGTCTTACACTCGCGAAGAGTGCATTTTGGGAGCGTCAATCAAAAATGAAAATCCGAGCGGCTGCAAAAAATTAAAAGGCGCGGATTACAAAGAGTGTGTTAATCAACTGGGGCCCAAGATTGATGTTTGGAAAGTGCTGGGTGTTGATGATCAGATTAAGGTTATTGAAGATGAGCTGAAAAATGGTTCTGACCCGGAATTAGAAAAACAGCTTCAAGGTCTTAAAACCATGAAGCAGGATATGCTTGATATTGCCTCATCTAAAACCAAAGATGATTACAAAGAGTTATCCGATCCGTTAAACCGTGAAATCGCCGGTGATTACGCGACGGGCGAGATTGATAAAGAAACAAAAGAGAATTTGTATGCCTTGAATAAGAATTTAAAAGCGCAAGGCCTAACTCTATCGGAAGAACAATATGAAAAAATTAAAGATTATTATAAATTTGTAAATGATCCGGAAAACGACATTGAAAACATGGATGATGACAAAATTGTAAAATCACGCTGGAACGAAAAATTGGGTAATGCGGTTAATGCTTTAAAATTTTGGAAAGCTAACGATACGGAGACTGAAAAAGCGTTGGATCAGCAATTGCTTTTTTACTCGCGCATGTTGGAAAGGCAAGAAGCGATTCTCAATGGCCAAAGTGAGTTGGAGCAAGACATTGAAAGAAATGTGGGAATTTTTGCCGGCACCGGCGCCAACATCGCCCAGGACAAAGCGCAAGAGTATTTGCTCAAAGCTTTGTTTGGCGAAGCGACTGAATCAACAGTTAACATTACCACCAAAGTTATCGGCGAAGCGTTGGACACGGTAAAAGCTGAAGCCAAATCAAAAGAATTTCGCGGTTTAGTGCGAGCGTATAATATGGGTATGGAGGAGGAATTAGCCAAGGCCGGGGGCGATGTAAATAAAGCGCACGAAAATGTTATAAAAAATTTAACCGCCAATCCCTACAATTACGAAGATCAAAATACCTTCGCTAAATATGGAAATTTAATTGAGAATAAAGATTGCGACGGTTCCAATCCGCATTGTTTAAATAAAGAAGTATTTTGGAAAGCGATGAAAAAATCATATAATTACCAGCGTAAGTAGATTATTATAAATAGTTATTGAAAAATATGAAGATTGCTATTATTTCCGACACTCATGATAATGTGCCGAATTTGGAAAAGGCGCTTTTATGGATGAAGGAAAATAAAATTAAAAAAATAATCCATTGCGGCGATTTATGCGCTCCCAGTATTTTGAGCAATGTTTTAGTACCAGGATTTGCCGGCGATATTCACATGGTTTTTGGCAACGTGGAGGACAGGGATATTCTTCCGCAAATTGCCAAAGATTTTAAAAACGTGAAGCATTATGGCGACTTGGGAGAAATTGAATTGGATAATAAAAAAATCGCTTTCTTGCATTTTCCCGATAAAGCCAAAGTTTTGGCAAAAAGCGGAAAATATGATTATGTTTTCTATGGCCATACGCACAAACCATGGCTGGAAACGATTGGGCATTGTCAATTGCTTAACCCCGGTACCTTAGCCGGACTGTTTTACAAAGCGACATTCGCGGTATGGGACACAGAAAGTGGAAAATTGGAGTTGAAATTATTAGAAACACTCAAATCTACAAATGATATGCAAATCTACAAATAATAATATATGGAAAAAGTTATTTATAAAGAATTATCATATAAAATTAATGGATTATTATATAAAGTACATAATGACTTAGGTAGATATAGGAACGAAAAACAATATGGCGATTATTTTGAGGAATTATTAAAACAGGTTGGCTATAATTATTTAAGAGAATATAAACTTGATATTTCTTTTACTGGAGAGAAAAACGGAAGAAATATTTGTGATTTTATTATAGAAGGCAAAATCATCGTAGAACTTAAAGCTAAAATATTTATTACCCAAGAAGATTATTTTCAGCTAAAAAGATATTTGTCGTGTTCGAGATTGCATTTAGGAATTCTAGTAAATTTTCGACAGCATCATTTGAGTATAAAACGTGTAATAAATAATGAACTCCTACAAAGGCATTCGTAGATTTGAATGTATTTGTAGATTCGAGTGTATGATTAAACAAAAAAAAGTAGCGATTGCGGCGGCGAAGAAAGCCGGATTGGCGCTACTCAAGCAATTTAATAATTTTGATCGCGGAAAGGTGAAATTAAAATCCGCGCATGAGATTGTAACTAGCGCTGATTTAAGTGCGGAAAAAATAATTCTCTCCGAATTGAGAAAAAATTTTCCTCTGGATCAAATTATTTCCGAGGAAGCGGGAACGCTCAAAGGAAAATCGGATTATTTTTGGATTGTCGATCCGCTGGACGGCACCACTAATTTTTCCATCCATAGCCCTTTTTGGGCGGTGTCCATCGGTTTGGCATACAAAAAAGAATTGATGCTTGCCGTAATTTTGGCGCCATTTTTTAACGAACTCTATGTCGCGGAAAAAGGCAAGGGGGCGTATCTTTATAAATATTTTAAATTTACCGCCAAGGGTGAAAAAATGAAAGTTTCCAAAATCAATTCGGAAAAAATGATTAATATTTTTTGTCATGGCAAAAAAATCAGCGATATCAAGCGGGCGATAAGATATTATGGCCAACAAAAATTAAATGGTTTTGATTGTCGCCAATTAGGCAGCGCTTCCCTGGAATTAGCTTGGGTGGCAGGCGGGCGCGCCGAATCATTTTTTATTCCCGGCGCTGATTTGTGGGATGTGGCGCCTGGTGTGTTGCTCGTGCGTGAAGCTGGAGGTAAGGTGACTGACGCGGCTGGTAAAGAATGGAATTTGGATAGTTATGATATAATTGCTTCAAACGGCAAGACGCATAAAGAAGTATTAAAGGTGGTTAAACGTTTATGATAATTAAGAGCGTTAAGATTATTAGGATTGCTGGGATAATATTTTTTTGTCATCTCGACGACCGTAGGGAGGAGAGATCTATGATAGGTTTTAAAATCACGAAACTAAAATTATTAATTATTTGATTGCCAATAATTTAGGTATTAAAGATCTCTCGTCGCCCGCCCCGGTCGCTACCGTAGCAAGCTCCCTGCCTACCGGCAGGCAGGCTCGAGATGACAAAAAGATGAAATATAAAATACAATGCTAACTCAATCACAAAAAAATCAACTTTTAAAAATCGCGCGTGAAAGCGTGGAGGCGTATGTGAAGGAGGGGAAGACTTTGAATTTTAAAATTGAAGATGAAATATTAAATGAAGAGCGAGGCGCGTTTGTAACTTTGCATGAGCATGGCGAATTGCGCGGCTGCATCGGCATAATTGAAGCGCATGGCCGGTCACTTTGGCGGATGGTCAGGGATATGGCGATTGCTGCGGCAAGCGAAGATTATCGTTTTGATCCGGTGGAAGAAAAGGAACTTGAAAATTTGGAATACGAAATAAGCGTTTTGACCGTACCGCAAAAAATAAAAAATTGGCGTGAGATTAAATTGGGTAAACAAGGGGTAATTATAAAGAGAAAATTTCAAAGCGGCGTATTTTTGCCACAGGTAGCAGAAGAAACAGGTTGGAGTTTGAAAGAGTTTTTGGCGCATCTTTGCGCGGATAAAGCAGGTCTTGAATCGGATAGTTATAAAAATGACCCGGAAATTGAGCTTTATGTTTTTGAGGCGGAAGTATTTTAATCTCGCATCGCATATCACTTATCGCGTATCGCTGTTACTAAAAGGATTGCAAAAATGCGATTTTTGTTGTTGTTGACAAAATTATTGATTTGTATTAATATGATAGGTCGCCTGCGAAGCTCTGGGGCGGTGAGCGGCTCCGTACAAGCCGCTGTTAAAAACACCGTAAAATCCGTTAAATAATTTCCTTTAGGCACTTGATAAGCCATCAAAAAAGGAAGTATTTATGGATAACCATGAGAGCTCTCACTCGAGAGCTCGAGAGCATTTCTTCCAGGCAAACTTGTCTGCCGGTACGTTTATCCATCTCTTAAACAGGTGGATAGATGTTTCCTCCCAATTTTTTAGGCAGACGAGATAATGGGAGGTAGGCGCCGAATTAGCCGTCGGGTGACCTCTCAGGACATCCAAATGACGCTAAGCTGAAAAAATTTGGGAGGAAAGTATTCGGCGCTTTTCTCCTGCATGTTATTGCACCTTGATCTCCCTTCCTGAGAAAGGTGCATCGGTTCGGGTTCCTGGCCTCCCCGGGAACCCGAACCCAAGCTTTATTTACCCGCGTTTTAAAAACTGCGGGTATTTTTTTGGAAAAAAATAAAGCTGAATTTAGATAATCCTTGATTCAGCTTTATTTAGTAATGTAAAATTTTTATTAATCATTCGAAATACCCCTGGCGTAAGCCTGGGGATGAAGAGCACCTGAAAATTCGTTAAGAATTTTCAGGCGAAGTGATATTCTTCGGCTCCTTTTCGATGCCACGGGCGTAAGCCCGTGGAGATTCACTTTATTACCTTTTTGAGATATTGTCCGGTATGGCTTTTTTTATTTTGCGCGACTTGGCGTGGCGTGCCTTGAGAAATGATTTGGCCGCCCTTGTCGCCGCCTTCGGGCCCAAGGTCAATTATCCAATCAACTGATTTGATTACGTCCAGATTGTGTTCAATAATTAAAACCGTGTTGCCCTTGTCAACCAATTGATTGAGAACATGAAGGAGCCTTTTAATATCATCAAAATGCAGTCCGGTGGTCGGCTCATCCAAAATGTAGAGCGTGCGGCCAGTGGCGCGGCGCGAAAGTTCGGTTGCCAGTTTGATTCTTTGCGCTTCGCCGCCGGAGAGCGTGGTGGCGGATTGCCCGAGTTTAATATAATTTAAACCGACTTCTTTAAGCGTTTCCAATTTTTGGCTGATGGCCGGAATATTTTTAAAGAAATGTAACGCTTCTTCCACGGTCATATTTAGAACGTCGGAAATATTTTTTCCTTTATAAAAAATTTCCAGCGCTTCTTTGTTGTAGCGTTTGCCATGGCAGACATCGCATTCCACGTAAACATCAGGCAAAAATTGCATTTCAATTTTTACCATGCCGTCGCCCGAGCAGGCCTCGCAGCGGCCGCCAACAACGTTAAAAGAAAATCTTCCGGCTTTGTAGCCCTTGATTTTCGCTTCCGGCAATTCGGCGAAGAGATCGCGAATTGGCGTGAAAGCGCCGGTGTAGGTCGCCGGATTGGAGCGCGGGGTGCGGCCGATCGGCGATTGGTCAATGTCAATCACTTTGTCAATAAACTCTAATCCTTCAATGCGGTCGTGTTTGCCCGGTTCATCTTTGGCGCGGTAGAATTTTTTGTTCAAAGCGCGCGCCAAAATGTCGCTCATGAGCGTTGATTTTCCCGAACCGGAAACGCCGGTGATGGCGATAAATTTTCCCAAAGGGAATTCCACGTCAATATTTTTCAGATTATGTTCGCGTGCGTTAATAATCTTGATTGTTTTGTCTGAGCCGGAACGATAATTTTTTGGCGCCGTGATTGATTTTTTTCCCGAGAGATATTGTCCAGTGATTGATTTGGCGGATTTTTTTATTTGCGCCGGAGTGCCGGCGGCAATAATTTCGCCGCCATGTTCGCCCGCGCCCGGTCCGACATCAATCACGTAATCAGCGGCTTCAATCGTCGCTTCGTCATGCTCCACCACGATCACGGAATTTCCCAGATCGCGCAATTCTTTTAAAGTGTGAATCAATTTGTCGTTGTCTCTTTGGTGCAGGCCGATTGACGGTTCGTCCAGAACATAAAGTACACCGACCAGAGCTGAGCCGATTTGCGTCGCCAGGCGAATGCGTTGGGATTCGCCGCCGGAAAGCGTCATCGCTGAGCGGTCCATAGTAAGATAATCCAGTCCGACGTTGGAGAGAAAATTTAGGCGCGCCAGAATTTCCTTGATGATCGCGGCGCCGATTTTTTTGTCGCGCGCCGATAATTTATTATTCAATTGGTTAAAAAATATTTTTGCCTGATCAATCGGCCGGTTAGAAATTTCATAAATTGATAAGCCGTCAACTTTTACCGCCAGCATTTCCGGACGCAACCTTTTTCCTTCGCAAGTCGGGCAAAGCAAGACGCGCATGTATTGTTCAATTTCTTTGCGGATGTAATCTGAATCGGTTTGGCGATAGCGGCGTTCCAGATTGGGTATCACGCCCTCAAATTCCGTGGTCAGTTCGCCGGAGAAACGGTTGCTTTCATATTCCACGTTGTAATTTTTTTCTCCTGTGCCATAAAGCACAATGTCCATTTGTTTGGCAGTCAGATTTTTTAACGGCGTGTTCAGGTCAAAGCCGTTTTTTTCCGCCACGGTTCCGAGAATGCGCATCATCCAAGTTAGTCCGCCGCTCGTGTTGTGCGACCAAGGGCGGATCGCGCCTTGGGCGATGGTCAGATTTTTATTCAGAATCAAGTCAGGGTCAATTTCCAATTTTGTTCCCAGTCCCGCGCAATCCGGACAAGCGCCGTGCGGAGTGTTGAAAGAAAAATTTCTTGGTTCAATTTCCGGTAAATTTATTCCGCAATCCGGACAAGCGAAAAGTTGAGAAAAAGTCGTTTCATTAACCTCCTCCCGACCTCCTCCTTGAGACAAGGAGGAGGGACGATTAGCCCCCTCTCTTTTCAAAGGAGAGGGCTGACCTGCCTGCGCAGGCAGGGACGAGGTTGAAACAGTCACTAAACCATTTCCCAAATCCAAGGCTTTCTCAACCGCTTCGGTAAGCCGAGCCAAGTCTTCTTTGTCTTTGGAAATTGTCAGGCGGTCAATAACGATTTCTACCGAGTGTTTTTTTTGCTTGTCAACCGACATTTCTTCAATTTCTTCCAAGGGATAAATTTTTCCGTCAAAACGCACGCGGTTAAAACCGGCCTTGGCAATATTTTCCAAAATATTTTTATGTTCGCCTTTTTTGTCGCGGACAATCGGCGCCAGCACCACGGCTTCTTTTTTTGAATATTTTTCCATCACTTGATCAACGATTTCATCAACCGAGTATTGTTTGATTTTTTTTCCGCAGTTCGGGCAATGCGGAATGCCGACGCGCGCGAAAAGCAGGCGCAGATAATCATAAATTTCCGTCACTGTGCCGACCGTGGAGCGGGGATTGTGCGAGGTTGATTTTTGGTCAATGGAAATGGCCGGTGATAGTCCCTCAATCAAATCAACATCCGGCTTGTCCATGAGTCCGATAAATTGGCGGGCATAAGCTGATAATGATTCCACGTATCTTCTTTGGCCTTCGGCGTAGAGCGTGTCAAAGGCAAGCGAAGATTTTCCCGAACCGGATAATCCGGTGATGACTACGAATTTATCGCGTGGAATTTCCACGCTGATATTTTTTAGGTTATGGACGCGCGCGCCTTTGATGCGAATGATGTTTTGCATAATAAATGAGAATATTTTAAAAACTAAGTAACAGGTGTCTGAAACTTAGTTTTTTGTTTTTTAATTAAACAAAGATAGTATACAGGAAATTTGTGGTTGTGGCAAGCTTAAAAAGTTTTTAGTATGGTTTTTGTTTAGTTTTAGGTAAAAAATTATAAAACAAAAAGCCACCCGGAGCCTTTAAAGGCTCCGGGTGGCTTAAATTTTCTAATTAACTAATTACCGTTCCTTTGAATTTTTTATCTTCCAAAATATTTTTTAAATTTTTTAGATTTTTACCTGCGATAATTACTTGGAGATTTAATTCTTGGGCTTTGCGCGAGGCGATTGGATCAAAAGGCATATTGAGGCCGGGGCTCCAAGCG
>JAQVLT010000027.1 GCA_028704015.1 Patescibacteria group bacterium
CTGACCAACAAGACCGGGGGCATCCAGATCGTGCAGATCTTGAACGGCCGCAAAAGCACCTGGGTCATCGCCACCAGCGGCGGGAACGGCAAGCTCCTGGTCACGAGCGACCTGACCACGGAAAGGACGCTTGATTCCCTCCACCCCATCGTCAAGGACCTGTGCCTGAAGGCAGTCGCAGCGGCGAAAGAACGCTTTGCCAAGGAGAGGGAGGGTGACGAGATCTTCGCGGGGACGCAGAAACTCGAGAAACAACTCCAGGGCGAGCAGGACGAACTGCGATGGGAAATCGTTGACACCTTCCCTCAATTCACGGATCGCGAGGATGATCTGGTCATCATCCAGGTTCTATCGGAACCGCTCGCTACGGATGGCGAGACCAAGAAGCCCGATCCCAAGGCGAACGAGGAACAGGGTGAGGAGACGGAACCCGGCTACTACATCCTCGGCGAGCGCCTGGATGATGAAAAGAGCGCCGAGGCGCTCTTCACCCGCCAGGAAGAGCTGCGCGAAAAGAAAAAAACCATCAGGACGAACAAGCGCCAGCTCACGGCTCTGTCCAGGTGGCTGGACGAAGACGCACCCAACCAGGAGGTCAACGATAAGGCCCTGAGCACGGCGCTCCGGGAGCACCATCCGGAGCTCAATAATTGCTCCGTGGAGGCCAGTTATGACGATGAAACGCTCAACGTCGTCACCACCGAGAAAAAAGAGGAAGAGCTGGACGTCCTCCCGCCCGACCTCGCCAAAATCGTGGCGGCGATGTACGCCCTCCAGCCGGAGATGTTCTCCCCCGACATGATCGCGACCCTCGGCTTGGTCCCCGCCACGCCGGCCTCCTGATCCACCGACACAAACCTTTCACCAAAGGCCGTTCTTGCCAAAAGCTTGAATGGCCTCTTTTTTTATTTATATTGACTAGACAAAATTTTTATGATATTTTTTTATATTAATAATTGTTCTTTCGCTCTTTAAAAAAATGACTACCGCTCCCACAAAAGAGAGATAAAAAAATAAATTAACTCTTTTTTGCGGGAGCGGTTTACTGATGTTCGGGAAAAACACCTTGGTGAAGAGGGAGGGGGCGATGGATAAGCTGGGAACCAAAGAATTTTATCTAAACTTTCTACTAAAGCGAGACAAAAAGGTGAGGAGACATGCGGAAGATGTCTTGAAATTCCATGACATCCCCAAATGTTTTGCTTTTCTTTCTGCCGTTGCTGAAGCAGGAATTAAAGGAAACCAGAGAAACCATGACTTCGCCAAGAAATTTGTTTTGCTGGCACGCAAACGTTTCGCGGAACTTCCAATCAGGCAGATGTTTGGAGTGTTAAAGCAATATTATCTGCCGGTTCTCTATCCCAAGAAATATTCTAAGCCACAGAGTTTCGCGGCCACTGAAGTTCTTGGCGGCTCAAGCCTAGGCGACTACGAACAAGCAAAAAAAATCATGTCGGCAACCGTCGCCCTTTTGGAGCAAAACCGTTTTCCGGAAACTCGGGAACAGCTAGAAAATTTTTCAGTGGTCTATAGCTTCTTCCTTGGCATCATCACGGTTTCCGGTATAACTCATACCTGGCGAAACATCATAGAAGGTAGCGTTTTGAACCTTCCGGGTATGCGGGGTCTCCTTAAAAGATCTCTTGGAGTTTTTTACGTGTATGGGGCCGAAATGGTTTGTTATATTGCCGAAGAAAATTGGAACCCCGAAAAAGACAGCTCGTTCAGCGTTCCAATTATGGCCATACAACAAATAAAAATCGGCGAGTCGCGTGTTTATTTGCCAGTTCCTCGTCGGCTATTGCAATTCATGCAAGAGCTAAGAAGCGAGGTGACGAAAGAGCTAGAAGAAACCCAAGAGGAACTGCTTAAACTCGCAGCTTGGTTCCGACTAAACCTAGACGAACTGGCCATGCATTTTCAGAAAATGTGGGAAGAAATATGCGGGCCAGGCTGTCGCTACGCTATCAGATGTGGCGGAATCGACCGGGTCACTCTGGAAATTCCCGGACTTCGTGAGGCGGGATATAAGTCTTTGCAGTTTTTGTGCGAAGATACTGTTTTCCCCGAAGTCAGAGCCAGATACCACGCTTATGGGTTTTATGGCTGTTATAACATTACTCTGCGCTTGACCAATAAGTCGCTCCGAGACTACGGGAACAAAGGCGCCGGCGAGACTGATCCATGTTTCATCGTGGATCTTATTCTCGCTTATGTCGCTTTGCACTGCTACTGGCAAATAGTCTGCGGAGTGAGAAAAGGCGACAAAGCTACGGGTGCGGGAGACGGCAAGCCCGGAGTAAAAAATGGCGGCCATCATATTGTTCGGCCGCATCTCCGATGTTTGCCACCGAACTGGAAAGCCAGCTCAGACGCCAAGGCTGAAGCCACAAACGTTTTCGGCAAGGGGTTTCAATTGCCTTCTGGCTACACCCTAGTCCGAGAGTATGAACGCGGAGACGTTCACACACACTGCAACAACTTACCGCTGTTTTCATACCACGAGAGAGATCTCGGGTGCGTAATCAGCTGATCAATACGAGGCATACTTCAGTATGCCTCTTTTTTATTTTAACCAACTTTTTCCTCTTAGCTTACGATGATAACCGATAGCAAACCGATGTGCCTCATCGCGCACGCGCTTGATTAAGTGCAGTGCCGGCGAGGCCAAAGGCAAAACTAACGGCTTTTTTTCGCCGGGAAAAAATATTTTGTCCGGCGCTATTGAACTGCGAAGCCCCTCGCCCTTGGAAACGGCCAAAACAAAAATTTTTAAATTATAATTTCTTAAAACAGTTAAAACCGCATTGAGTTGGGCTTTACCGCCGTCAACAATAATCAAATCCGGTGAGGGCCATGATTCAAACCTCCTCCTATCCTCCTCCTTGGCAAGGAGGAGGGACGCATCTCGCCCCGTTCCTTCTTGTCCCCTCTCCTTGTTAAGGAGAGGGTCGGGGTGAGGTGTAAAATGCTTAAATCTCCTCCCCAAAACTTCTTTCAACATTCCAACATCGCCCGCCGCATCAACATTTTTTATTTTAAATTTTTTATATTCGCTTTTATTTGGTTCACCGCCCGCAAAAACTACCATTGAGCCGACTGCTTCACGGCCGAATATATTTGAGATGTCATAGCCTTCAATTCTCTCCGGCGCTTTTGGCAAACCAAGAATCTTTGCGAGTTCCACCACGTCCGCCGCGTATTTTTCTCCCACGCTCAGAATCCGTGAGTGCTCCAACACTTTTCTTAAATTTAATAATTGATATTTTAAAAAATTAATTTTTTCTTCTGTCTCTGTATACTTCTCACTGTTTTCTTTTAAATTAGTAATTCGTAATTCGTAATTTGTAATTGACAATTGAATATCTTTCACCACCTCTCGTTTTCTTCCTTCCAAAAATAAAACAATCTGCTTAATAATTTTTGCATATTCAACCACGCTGATTTTTTCTTCACAAACTCCCGGGCATTTGCCGATTTGATAATAGAGACAAACTTTTTTTGGCATTGTACGGCAGGAACGATATGGCCAGATTTTTCTAATCACCTTTAGAGTTTCACGCACTGATTCCGTGCTGGTAAACGGCCCAAAAAATCTGCCCGAATGATCCAGATTTCTCGTCATAAAAATTCGCGGATATTTTTCTTCTGTAGAAATTTTTATATAAACAAAACGTTTGTCATCGCGAAGTGATATATTATACTCCGGCTGGTATTTTTTGATGAGATTAGCTTCCAGAAGTAAAGCTTCAATTTCTGAGTCTGTCTCTATCCATTTTATTTTGACGATTTTCTTGAGCATGGAATATTTCGCCGGCGTATGATCAGCGCTTTCTCGCCAATACGAAAGCACCCGGCTGCGCAGATTGGCCGCTTTGCCGATGTAAATTATTTTTCCATTTTCGTCATAAAATTGATAACTACCGGGTAAAGTTGGTGTATTCAATTTTTTTACTTGTTCTAAGTTCATAAAATCCTACGAATTACGAATTTGCTACGAATTTACGAATATTCTATTTACGCATATTTTAGCTCGCATTCGTAAATTCGTAAAGATTCGTAATTCGTAGGAGTAAAAAAACAACCCCGATTATTAATCGAAGTCATTTTTAAAAACTTTAACCTTTTACCTTTCTACTTTTAACTTTTTACTTAACCGCTATCGCTTGCGTCGGACAACTAGCAGCTGCGTTTTTAGCGCATTCAGAAACCTCGTCCTTTGCCACTTCCGCTTTGCCGTCATTATTCATGACAAAAGCGTCGGGACACATAGCCGCACAAGCCCCGCACCCGATGCAAAGATTTTTATCAATGTTTATGGACATAATAAAATTTTGTTTTAATTATTAACTTGTTAAATTCTATCACAAACTAAATAATTAATGCAACAGCCGCGATTTTTTTGTAAATCGCGGCTTTTTATCTCTGCCTGAAACCCTGTCTGCCGTAAGCGTGGCTAAAATCTATAATTTCCCATCCAAATAATTATCGTACGCGCTCATATCAAAAAATCCATGGCCGGACAAGTTAAAGAGAATGACTTTTGCCTCTCCGCTTTCTTTGCATTTCAATGCTTCGTCAATCGCGGCTTTAATCGCATGCGCCGACTCCGGTGCCGGAACAATGCCTTGATTCTTCGCAAATAGCACGGCGGCTTCAAACACTTCTTTCTGCTCATAGGCGCGCGCTTCGATAACTTTTTCGTCCAAAAGCAAACTAACCAAGGACGCAGCGCCATGATACCTGAGGCCGCCGGCATGAATCGGCGAGGGCTTGAAATTGTGGCCAAGCGTATACATCATTGTCATCGGCGTCAACCCCACGGTATCGCCAAAATCATATTCGTATTTACCCTTAGTCAAGCTCGCACATGAGGCAGGCTCAACCGCGATGGCGCGTAAATTTTTCTTCTTGCCTTCCAATTTATCTTTCAAAAACGGAAAAGAAATGCCGGCAAAATTGCTTCCTCCGCCATGGCAACCAATAATAATATCCGGGTAATCGCCGGCAATTTCCATTTGTTTCATCGCTTCTTGGCCGATGATGGTTTGATGCAATAGAACATGGTTTAATACCGAGCCTAAGGAATATTTAGTGTCCTCGCGCGACACCGCATCTTCCACCGCCTCAGAGATTGCCATGCCTAAACTGCCATTGGTATTTGGATCGGCAACAAGAAATTCTCGGCCGCATTTCGTATCTCGACTCGGGCTCGCGATAATTTCTCCGCCGAATAATTTCATCATGCTTTTGCGATAAGGCTTTTGTTCATAACTGATGCGCACCATATAAACTTTGCATTTAAGACCGAAATAATTGCAGGCGAAACTCAAAGCCGAGCCCCACTGCCCCGCGCCCGTTTCCGTGGCTATTCTTTTTACACCTTCTTGTTTATTGTAATAAACCTGCGCCAAGGCAGTATTAAGTTTGTGACTGCCGACCGGGCTAACACCTTCATATTTATAATAAATCTTCGCCGGCGTTCCTAATTCTTTTTCCAATCTCTCAGCGCGAACCAAAGGACTTGGCCGATAAAGTTTGTAAGCGTTTCTAACTTCTTCGGGAATTTCAATATATTCCTCGCCGGACATTTCTTGCGCGATTAACGCCTTGGGAAATATCGGCGCCAAATCATCGGGAGTAAGCGGCTTTTTTGTCGCCGGATGAAGCGGCGGATCAAGCGGCCGCGGTAATTTGGGAATAATATTGTAATAATGTGTTGGTATATCTTTTTGATCTAAGTAAATTATTGGCATATGGTTTTTCTATTTTCCCCTCTCCTTAAGCAAGGAGAGGGCTAGGGTGAGGTTGCAAATAAAAAAATATCTCACACCATTTATTAATTAAACGAGATATTAAAGCTGAACACAAAATAACCACTCCGCCAGAATTCCCGCGCTCTTGTTCTAAATATAAATTTTTTACTATACTTTTTCATATTCTTGTTTTTCCCCTCTCCTTGTCTGAAGCCTGTCTGCGCAGGCAGGGAGAGGGTGAAGGGTGAGGTCTAAAATACAAAAACCCCCGGAGGCAAAGTCCAGGGGTTTTATATAAATATTATTTTAAAATATTAAACCATGGCTTCGCCTCATTGAGTTAAAGCCATCCACCAATTAGCTGAGATTTTTATTGATTTAATTATCATATTATTATAATAGCAAAACATTTAAAATATTGCAAATAAAAGTTAAGCCGAAGCCATTTCTATTTTTTTAATTCTCACTTCATGATTATCCGACGCTAAAAGCCATGCTTGATTATTATAAATTATATTATAAAACAACAACTCAAAGCTAAAAAAAATTATTTTTGGTAAAAAAACGCCGTCCCGGTAAATTGAAACGGCGGTTGGAAGTTTTGAAAAATGATTTGAAGGAACGATCTTACCTTCTCTTTAGAAATCTTGCCAGCGCCTCCAAAATCCTCGCCCTTATCCCAGTCGGCATGGAAGTGGTTGCGGGCGTGGGTTGCAGTTGGCTCGCCGGCAAAGTGGTGGTCGAGCTCGTTGTGGAAGTGCTGGTTGTCGTTGAGGTAGTGCTCGTAGTCGTCGTTGACGTAGTCGACGTTGTGGTGCTTGTTGTTGTTGACGTCGTGGTCGTCGACGTAGTG
>JAQVLT010000013.1 GCA_028704015.1 Patescibacteria group bacterium
ACGCCCCATTTTTTCACCGCGCCTAAAGTTTTGTCGGCAAGACCATAGCCGGCGCGTTTAGCATATTGCGCCGGGATATAGGCGGCAGCTTTGCCCACGGCCGAAGCAGCACCCTTCGCAAAATTTAACCCCTTCCCAGCAATATTTCCGGCCATCCCGCCCATCCCTTGAGCCACTATCAAGCCGCCTACGAGCATACCCATAGAAACAATAAACGGAATCAAATTATTCAGGCACAAAATATTGCTAACCCCAAAACATTGTGCCTGTCCTGTCAATCCTGCTCCACTGGTTGGTGTGCCTATGTCTATTGTCTGCAGTGACAGCCAGACAAAAAAAGCTAAAACCGGCCCGATAATTACATTTTTAATAAAATCCTCCCATAATTTACCTGTGTATTTTTGCAAAGGAGGAAAAGCAAATCCCATAAAAATCAAAGGAGATAATACGGTATACAGCATTAACATCACCATCCTCACTACGATAACTCCCATCACCACGACTAATACTATACCAGATACGAGCATAAAAATTATGCCAGCCAGCATCGCCGCTACTGTAGACATGATATTAAGAGGCTCGTCTCCTTTTAATGCAGCTGATGCTTTCTCGGTAAAACTGAAGTAACTCATCATCTTGGTAATATAGATAAACTGGCCGGCTGACCCCCAGGCATTAACAAAAGTAAGCATTACGACTTGACCAAAATCAATAATCAAACCAAAAACAGTCCGAGAAAAATTTATTAATACCGCCATAATTAATAGCTTGGGCAAAAACTTCTTAGCGCTGTAATTTTCCTGCCGTAAAATTGTGGCAAACGCGATTACTAAAAGAATTACCACAAACAACATATTGCAAAGATCTCGAATAATTGTCCAGGCATCCACAATTGCAGCTTCATTGATAAAATTATTATAAGCGGCAACGGAAACAATCACACCAATAATGGCCGCGCTCAATCCTCCCACCAAAAGAACTACTAAGGCTGTAATAGCTCCCAGCGGAATTAAAACTGGTGACCAAACTACTCCCTTAGCAATATTACTTACTTGAGTAGCAAGATCAGCGGAAGCATAATGAGAAAAAATCAGGACACCGAAAAATACGTTCAGAAACAGAAATAATATTAATGATTTGTTATTTAGTTTATTCTTCATTTTAAAATAAATTTTATTTCGGAGTACTTGTGGCGACTTCCTGGCCAATTTTAGATAATTTCTCTAAATCGATAAATAATCCCGCTATATATATTAATATCATGAATAATATTGAGTCTAAAAATATTAACACAATCTTTTCTAATATACCCGCGAACCCGGATACTGCCTTACCGGTTTCGCCTGTAGCGGCGGCCTGAGGCGGCAGCCATTCATCTCCTAATTTGCAAAAAAACTTTTCGCCGAAATACGAGCTTAAAATAACATGAATATTAATATAAAGTATACTCACTCCCCAACTCGGAATAAGAGCATACCACGCCCATTTCAAAGCCCGACTTGTTCCCAGCTGAATAGTCTTACCAAAAACATTAATTTCCTCTGGCGCCATCATTTTCTGGGCTCTTTCCGCCAATTCTTTGCGCCGGGTTTTTTTATCATCTTGCATCTGATCCGCCGCATCGTTGCTGTTAAAATCAGCATCATCAAACTTTTGATTTTTTTCAGCCGATTCGCCTGGAGCTTGTTCGGGATTACTTTGCTCATTCCTTGCCTTATTTTTTCCTTCAGCCATCTGAGCCGCTATCACTCTTTCATCCACACTCCCCTGTTCTTTTTTATTTAAAACATTTGTTTGCGGCATTTCTTTTGTTATTTAATCATTTAAAATTGATTAGTTTAACCTACTAACAGGCAGGAATTTTATATTTAAAATTTAAAATCCCTTGCCTATTTCTCCCTCACCGTAATCGTACTACCGTTTACCCAATGACTGCAAGCACCTTCTGCAGTATCACCATTACACCATCCCCAATTATCCTTTATTTGAATTTTTGGGGTAATTGAACACTGTCCGATACCGTTAGCATCATAATCGCAATCGATGCCGAGCGCGGGATTTTTCGTATCTTTTGATTTTAAATCCCAATAATCATACAAATGATAAAGCGAATGCGGATTTCCTTTGGTTTTTGGATAATCAGACGGTAACGGCCGATCGCGCATTTCCACGCCAGAGACAGTGGTATTTTCTTCGTCTCCCCAATTAATTTGATACATAACCAGCGGCTCTTGCGCGTCATCTACGCTGGTGTAAAATTCAAGATTAGCAAACCCATTTTTTACAATAGAAAAAGGCGAAATATTTATCTTTTGAATTATTGGCGGTATGGCGCAAGCTGTATTTTCCGGCCTGACTGGCGGAGTACCCGGGCAAAGTGTTGCTGGCTGAATCTTAATGTTATCATTCGATGCGTATTTACTTCCATCCCACTGCCACCCACGATAACTTTTCGCAAATATATTTCTTAATAAATCAACGGTTTGAAACTGCCCTGCTCTTGCGCCGCTGGCATAAGGCGAATCTTGATAGCTATATTTAAGCGGCTGAATTCCCTCAGTATTAGAATCGCCATCCCAAAGAGTCGGATTATTTACCGGCTCAGGCGGAACAATTGAACCAAAAGGCGAATCGTCTGTGGCATAACTACAAGTATCCGTAATTACTACATTACTATCAAGGCCGACATTACAACTAAAACCATAGGTGCTTTCCGGCCTAATCCGGTTAAGCCAAGCTTTGTTTTCACCAATTGGGGTGACTGTTTCGACTAATTCATCACAGGCATATTCTTTTGTATTAAACTGTATTTTTGTCATCGGATAAATCCTCTGGACACATACTGAGGACTGTTCACAAGTGGAATGATAAATACCAACAGCCTCACCTTGTGCATCCCATAAAATACTAGATTTATGGCAATCATCACCATTTTCGCACGCGGTAGAAAACAAAGATGTTTCCGTCTTGCATTTATTACTGTCCAAAACTCCGCCGCCATTAGGATTGTCCATATAAATTCCCCAGCTTATACCACCATGGTAGCTTAACTGTCCTTCGCCACCCTCACCGCAAGCTCCGCCGCTTAGCGCCTTGGTTTCTGTTACTAAGACAGAGTTAAGAATGCTTCTATTTAATAACTTCCGCGGAATTTGATTGCTACTATTTCCAAGTATGTTTAAAGTATGGACTAAATTAGGCGCTACACCAGCGGGGGTATAACCTAAATTTTCAGAACCAAAGTAATGAATTTCATCTTGAACAACTCCGTGATCGTTTCCAGTAATAGGCACTTCATTGATAAAATAGCCACTAATATTTTTTTGTATTTGGTCTTGTTTGGCCTTCACACAATAATATAATGGAGCCTCACCTTTATAGCCAGCGTTTTCTTCAACGCCCTGACCTTTAACCTTATCAATCGGATACCACAAAATGCAATTATCCGGATTTCCCGGCGCGCGATCGTATTCCAAACAATAGCCGTACCATCCTCTATTTCTTGTACCTGAATCATCATAATAATCGCAAGAGAGTGAATCGTCTTTCGGATATATGCGACAAGTCTGCGGTATGTACCATTTACCTCCCGCTGCGGAATTTTGAACATCCAGAGAAGGAGAAATTTTAATATCATCAAAATAAATATTTCCGGCCGCATCCTGCCCTATTGATTCCAGTTTGATTTTTATTAATGTAGCACCAGGAAAATTAAAATTTTTCAGAATAAACGTCCAATCCTTCCCTGAAGGTATTGTCGCTATCATATTTTGACCATTATTAGCTATAACGGAAATTTGCGCGCTACCTGATGTTATTTTCATCGTATCAACGTAAGCAGTTAAAGTATAATTCTGACCGCCAATGATAGAGAACCAATTACTTGTGGCGTTATAATTAACATTAGCCGCCGTATCATAGCTGGCGCCGAGCCGCAGATAATTTCTTCCTTCAGGCGCATACAGCTGGCAATTTCCCTCGGTAGTGCGACGGAAACAAACTTGTTCTATTTCGCTTTGTTCAAAAGGGTTATCAATAACGCTGAAGATATTACTATCCCAAGTTTTTATTTCATTATCAACTTCATAATTCCAGCCGACAGCGTAGTTATTGCCGGAAAATTCAAAATCTCCATTATAAACAGCAGCTGATTCGCCAAACTGCTCCATTTGGCCAAGATTGTATAAATCGTTAGGTACTTTGTTATATGTGGATGATGCTATACCCACTTTGGAATATCCGGATAAATTGTTGACTGCCTGAAAATTCGGATAAGTCTGATTAATTTTAGTAGTCTTGCTTTCAATGACGAAGTCGGTACAGTTGCCGGTTTCCTCGTTCATATTTTGGCAAAGCCCGACATCATAGCAGACTTTATTATTCAATTCATCATAAATATAACTGCGGCAAGCGAGCCATTTATCGCAATCTCTGTCAGGTGACACCTTTAAAATTATATTGGAATCATATTCCGCAACCGCCGAAGGTGAAGCGCCGCGGCTGGTTCGAGCGGCATTGTAAATTAGTCCTTTGTAATTAAGATAGCCGGCTTTACCACTGATTGATCGCTCGTTAAAGAGAACGCAGCCTTTGCTATTGTCAACTGTGCCATTACAGTCTTTACTATTTACTCCCTGTTTAAGGCGGTAGCTAACAATGGCTTTTTTAACTTCTATTTTGCTGCCATTGCCGGCCGCGGAATTTATCGCTTTAATTGAAGCGGTTTTACCGGCAGTATCTGAACCGACATAAAAAACTTTGCTCGTGGTTTTACCAGTTTCAGAAGCAACAGTAATTACATTTGTTCCCGTTTGCATACTATTATCAGATGAATTAATCTCCCACATTCTTCCTCCGGAGAAAGTTATGGTAGCGGTATTATCACCGGCAACCGATAATAAATATAAAGTATTCGGCTGTAATCTAGTTTCTAAATTCTGAGTTCCTTCGCTCGGATTGGCAATGGCGGTCCAACCGTCGGCTCTTGCTCCGGCGTTAATATTCTGAGAGAAATCACCGTTAAATAAATAATTACTGGAAAAACTACTAACCGGATCAATATACTCGGTACAACTTGATTCGCTTACCGGACAAAGACCTGCCCAATAATTGCCACTAGTATCTTTCTGAGGTTGATATACTTCGCTACCGCCGGTGCCAACCGTTTTTACTGCGGTAGGACATGCATCCGTAGAACCGGTTTCTAGCGAACATGCGGTATTAGCCGAACAATCGCTATCACTAAAACATGGCGCGCCCGATTTTAAACCACCACATTTTTTAATCTTCTTTTTATACCATCTATTATCGCTATCACTCCACTCGCAAGCCATATCGCCGGGATCTTTAAATACCGCGCTGCCTTCATCAGATGACCATTGAGCGCAACCGACTTCATCGGCAGTGCACAAAATATCAGCATATTGATCCGGGTTATTTCGTAAATAAACGTCAGAATAGATAGGACTGTCTTCATAGCGATAAATTTTTCCTAGCCGCTGACAACCTTTATCATTAACGTTGCAAAGTTTATCAGCATCGTACACCGCATAAATATAATTATCAGCCGGTATAATAACGCTTCCACTCTGCCAAGATTCACTTTGATAATTATTTGAGTTGTGCGTATCAATCAACAACTCGCAACCTACTTTATCGTCGCCACACAACTCGCTAAAACTGTGCAAATAATATTCAAAGTTGTCGCGATCTTGGTAGTGGTCGCAACCCAAAGCAAACAAAGGCAAAGGATTGCCTTCGATATCCTGGTCACATACTGCCGGCGTTGCCCAAGAATTTTTAATCAAATAGTAACGATCTATTACCTGTATTAACTTAATATTATCAATATAAAATTCTTTGCCATCTGACTTGACCACCAAACGTTCTGTGGCGCCAATTGTGTGCGTTAAATAATAGTCTCTAAGATCAATATTAACGGTATATAACCTCCAATCAGTGGTTAAAGTAGTATTAACTGACTTTGATCCATTTTCATAATAACTAAACTTAACCGGATTATTAACATTCTTTCCGGTAGCTGAATCGCTATTTTCAAAATAAATTTCTAATTTAGTGCCAGCAGTAGTTGCTTTGGCCAAGAAATTCAAAACATAAGCTGAATTAGAGTTAATCAAATCACCCAATAAGACACCAGAACTGTAATCACCACCTTTAATATTTAGAGAGCCGCTGCCAACATACAAAGATTCTGTGCTTCTTTTTACGCTCGGTTCGGTTCCACTCCAACTTTCTTGGTTGGCATCAAAATTATAGCTCGCTATTTGGCGGTAGTTACTGCCTTTATTCCCGCTATACTCGCGACAACCAGCCTGGTCGGACGAGCAAGTTTTTCCTTCATCGGGTATGGCCATGTAAACGCAGGCATTATGTTGCGAGTACCAAGCGCCGCCATTACGGCATAAAATAATTTCTTCATCGTGTAATTTACAGCTTACCGGGTGCGAATCAACCGATACCGCAGAGCAAAGAGTGGATGGCGCGCAATCAGAAGCCGAATTCCCTTCAAGAAGACATTGCGCCGAAGTAACATTATTATTTTCCGTTCTTCTATATGGATGGCAATTATTTGAGCAAGCCATCGTATAAGCTGAAAAGGCGTAATGAATTTTTCCGGCAGTATCATAATATTCCTGACAGGTAGGATTATTTATTGTGTCATAACTTTCCTGTGAACATAAATTACCTTCATATGTTCCAGTGTTGGTTAATTTTGGAGCGCCGGCAACGCCTTTTTCAAGCGAAAAAACTTTTAATTGATAGCCTTCGGCGTCACTGCCTTCCCAAGTATAATAATCCGCACAACTGTTCGCGTCCGGCAAGATGCATTGTTTTAAATAAGAATAGTATTCGCGCGCTTCGCCTCCGGCCGAAACCTTATCCAGATTGGTAAACTCATCGCAACCAGCGGCTTCGGCGCTGCAGGTTCTTACGGTATTATTTGCAAAATATTTATTATCAGGAATAAAATAGTTATCGCGTCTGGAATCAAAAATTGATTCTCTTTGAACATACGAATCATAACCAACGCAAGTGCTATCGCAAACATCATTAGTGGAAATTTTTGCCGGTATTGCCGTGCCGTCCGTTTGCGAAGTATATAATTCACAACCCACATCTTCTTTCGCACAATAATTGGCATATTTTATGCAATCCGAAGCGCTGGAATTGGCTTGGCAATAACTGGCTAAATAAGCCGGCATTAACTTTTCATAAATAACATTAGCTTGAACATAATCTTTATAGGGCGTGGCCGTTGAACCTTCTTCTAATTGCAGAGCATCAATTACACATCCGGCGGTTGCAGGAAATTTAAAAGCAATCCGCAGTTCATTGCCCGGATTATCAATTTTAAAATTGTAGCTGATTGAATGACGGTACCAATTACTATCGTTGACGTCGCTAATTGTTTGCGCGCAATCGCCGTCAACACACGTTCCGTCAGCTAATTTTTCAACGCTCAAAGAATATTGTCCTCCGGAGCAATTCTTGGCGTAAAAAGAAAACACATATTGCGAATTTATCGAATTTTTGCCCACATCAATTTTTCGATATAAAGTAAAGTCTTCAGCAGTAACGGACAGAGCACCCTCAAAGCTATCGGTGGTAGTGGCAATGCTGGAATTCCAGCCATCCAACTCATTTTCAAAGCCAGGATTGGTAATCAAATTGGTTCCCAGTCCGATTTTAGTTCGAATTAACTCGCGGCAACCTTCGTTGCTTGCCTCGCAGCTTTCCGTTTTACTGTTTAAATATATTTTACTGCCGCTATCATTCCACTTGCTTTGGCTGTAATTATAATCAGTCGCGTATTCCGCACAACCGGCGGCATTGGTATCACAATATTCCAAAGTATTCTTTAAATATGATATTGTCTGGCCGTCCGATGCTTTAAACGTTTGACAAGTATTATATTGCGGCTCGCAAGATGAAGAATTAAATTTCCAAATTCTTTTTTCTTCCGTGCAGTAGCCATAATATTTGCACGATCCATCATCATTTTCCTTGATACACGATTGCTCGTCGCCGCAATAATTGCTATTTCGTAAAATCGACAAACTACTATTTGACCCTTCGCCAGTAACTTGTGTGCTTAATAATTCCGGCCCCGGCCCTTCTTTTTTACAATAATTTTGCGGCGCCTTAAGAACCCAACCCGGATCAACCAATCCTTTAAGCCCACTTTCAATACACGTGGCATCGCTAGAATCAAAACAACCTGTTATTTGCTTCAAGGTATAAGCTTTCCCCAGTTCTTTAATTTTCTGCGCCGCTAATTCCCAGCCTACCGGCAAAATTCTATATTTTCTTAAAATAATTATTGAGCGATAAGGATAACCTTCTTCATATGACGGTTCTAAACCTGTAGATAAGTAACCGAAATTAGCATTACCGTCAAGATATCCTTGGATAATCGCCTCTTCCACGGTCAGCTTATTCTCAATCGCTTGCCTGAATTTTTCGGTAATTACGCAGTTCGTTGATTTGGCTTTATTCGGATCAGGACATGAAGTTAAATCAGCCAATATATTATAATCGCTACGCGTCGTGAAATTCGGTTCAAGAATCTTCTTAAGTTTTTCTTCCGTTTCAGTTGTTCCGGTTCTTGTCGGTCCGGCTTCGTAACTAAGCAACCCACCATAATCGCCGGAATATTTCGAGGTTATAGATATGTCTTTATTATTTAAATCTTCCAATAACTTATTAAACGCGCTAATTGCTAATTGATTCAAAAATACATTAGCAGCACCACGGAGAGTGCCGGTAAAAGTGCCTACATTATTGGCCTGCACTTGAGACAAAGTCTGCATTTTATATTTGTATTGATCTTTTGTTAATAATCCGTTTGTAACCCCCGCTATATTTTCCACATTCAACCAGCCCTCATTCAATTTTATTTTCTCTAGCCAGTTATTTTTTGCCAAATCTATATCCTCCAAAGACTTTGTTTGCAAGGACAAAGCGATGCCTAAATCATTAGAAGTCGGCTCAAACATATCTTGAAATTTCGGAAGAAAATCAGGATCGTTTAGTGCTTCCTCCCAATTTTTTTTCATTTCAGAAAAAGTACAAGCAGGCGCTTTTGGCCTTTGTTGCTCAACCAATCCTAGACTAATGCTCAATTTAACGGCAAAACTAGGTTTGCAAAGGTTAAAGTTCCATTCCTTGCCGAGCTGTTCAATAAAATATCCAGCCGTGTTATCGGCAATATTTGACAAAAAAACTCCCGGATCTTCGGTTAGATAAACAGGTTTTTGCCCCTCGCCGCCGCTGCCAATCCATTTAGCGGTATCATAAGCCATAGTATTCAAAGTACTGCTTACCGCTGACCAGAAAGCGGCAGACGCTGATTCTAAATATCCTTTATCCTCTAACCAATACCAAAATTGCTTTGTCCAATCTTTATCGTCATTAGCTTTCATTCTATCTAGTTGTTTTTTCACTTTATCGTCTTTAATATCGATATATGCCTTAAATTCTGTGCCGTCTTCGTTCATAACTGCCTCCTGCCATTTGCCATCATTTTTTTGATAAATTTTATCACCTATTGCTTGGACTTCACTATCGCCAGTAATCGCATAAATATTATGCACGCAAAAAATAAAGCAAAAAATAAATAATGCCGCTACTAATAATCCGCTAAAAAAAACTTTATTTTTTATTTTTTTTATTCTTGTCATGAATTACTATGCTATTGATTTTGCTTCAATGTTTCATTATAAGACTGTATTAATTCTTCGTCACTGATTTGATTTAAAACATTTTCATCCATACCCGCCTGCTTAAGTAAAACACGCAGACTGGCGGCATCAACCTGCCCGCCCAAAACATTTTGCAAAGTATTATTATCAATATTATCAGTTGATAAATTAAGCTGCGAGGTGCTAGTGCTAGTAGTTAACCCGCTATTTTTTGTTGACGAAGCAGTCGTCTGAAAATTAGTTTCCGCTCCGGCGCAAGTCTGGCCAGCCGGACAATTCGGGTCTTTGTTGTTTTTTATTTCGTCATAATCACTGTAACCATCGCTATCGCTATCGGCTAAATATGGCGATGTATTATAAACATTCAATTCATCCCAGTCAGTTAGGCTATCACTATCAGTATCTTGAGTTTTTAATTTTGCCTGATATTCCGGGCAATCTTCACCGGTACAAGTTGTGGTCGCCACGGTGTTCTCCTGATTGGAATTTGTAGAAGCAAACGGTTTATTAATACTATTTTTTAACTGCATCGCCCACAAACCAATAGTAAAAACAGCAAAAATTGCTAAAACCGTAACAGCAATTTTTTGGTTTCTGCCTATTTTTGATTTTCCTTCGTTGTTTTCTTCGTTTATTTTTTCGTAATCGTTATAATCTTGCATTAAAAATAAAGTAATTATTAAAAATTTATTTATTTTAAAAAATTAGTTCATAATATAAGTATCCAAAACTAAAATTACTTTTCAACAGCTATCCTTATTATAACATATTTGGCCAATTCAATTCAAATAAAATATTCTAATAACTTTTTCCAGTCGTCTACTTCCAACTCCTGCGCCCTGATTTTGGAATTAAACCCGGCTTTTTTTATTATTTCCTCCGCTTCTTCCTGGGAAATGTGATAACCGTTGACCAAATTATTTTTAAGCATTTTTCGCTTCGCGCTAAAACCGATTTTTACTAATCGGAAAAACTCTTTTTCATCAACTTTCAACTTACTACTTTTCACTTTTAACTCAATTATCGCGCTCTCAACTTCCGGCTGTGGCCAAAAATTTTCTTTTTTAACAATCTCAATTATTTTCGGTGCGGCATAAAATTGTACGGAAATCGCTAAAATACTCATCTCTGGCGGTTTGGCAATAATTCTCTCGGCTACTTCTTTTTGGAGCATCAGCACCATTAAACTTGGCTTAATTTCTTGCTCTAAAACTTTTCGTAAAAAAATTGAGGTAATATTATACGGCAAATTAGCAACAACTTTATAGCTGTTAGCTTTTAGCTTTAAGCTATTAGCTTTTATAATGTCTTCATTAATTACTTCCACATTATCCACTGCCTGCGCCTTTAAACCGGTTTTTAAAAATTCCGCCAGCTTGTCATCAAGTTCAACCGCGATTACCCGTCCGGCCCTCTGGGCCAATTTCGCGGTTAAAAATCCCAAGCCGGGCCCAACCTCTAAAACAACATCATCTTTATTTAAATTCGCCGCTTCAATAAGTTTGTCATAAATTTCCTCCGAAATTAAAAAATTCTGCCCCTTTGACCGAGCAGGATGAATATCATAAATGCGACAGAGTTCTTTTGTTTGCTTTAAAATATCCACAGAAAAAATGAATAACTAATTTAATAAATACCTAATTTCCAATTACAAGTTCCAAATTTCTTTTAACTTTATACTTTTCTCCCCTACTGCTATAATAAAAATGTCACTTTGAAATTCCGATAACCTTTATCATGGCTCCACGGGGAGCAATGCCTCCCTCAATAATGTAGGCTCCTGGTCTCGGTATTGTTCCGCCGCCCTTATAAATAAAACTTGATGGCACGCAAAGAGAGGCAGATGGTCCGCCAATCTGTCCGTTATATGTAATCATGTTGTGCCCTGAGCAAAAACCATCACAAAAAGCGCAACAACATTTTCCGGCGCAAGATTCATTGCAACCCGGCTGAAAAGCCGTTATTACCCCAGCGTCTTGTTGCGGAAAACCGCTGACGGCTTCAAGAACCTGAGCTCTCCAACCATATTCTTCCCAATATGCTTTATAACTAAACGCCGATAATGCTCCAAATGCCACCAACAATAAAATCAAAAAAATAAAAATTTTATTATTAATTTTAGTCATATTTTCTATTTTAATTATAGCATAATTATTTAACCAAACCAAATGCGTAAACTCTTTTTTTTAACATTACTAATTTGCATCTTTTTTTTCTGCCATCTTTCTTCCGCCGAACAAACTCTCGCTCAAAAACTTTCGGGACACATCCTGCTTCAGGTTGAATCAAAGGGCGAGGCTTGGTATGTAAATCCCGGGGATAATAAAAAATATTATTTAGGCAAACCCGATAACGCTTTTCAAATCATGCGCGAATTTGGCATTGGCATAAGTGATAACGATCTAAACAAAATTTCTATTGGCTTAATTAATTATAATAGCACGGATAGCGATAGCGACGGGTTGCCAGATGATTTAGAAAATGCCATTGGCATAAATACCTTAGCCAAAGATAGTGATAATGACGGTTATGAAGATAAAACTGAAATTATAAATAACTATAATCCTCTAAATACAAAAAAATTACCAATTGATAAAAATTTTTCAAAAATAAACGCAGGAAAAATTTTTCTGCGGGTTGAGAGCAAGGGCGAGGCTTGGTATGTAAATCCGAGGGATCTTAAACGCTATTTTTTAGGAAAACCGGCCGACGCTTTTACGATTATGCGCGAATTGGGGCTGGGGATAACTAACCAAAATCTAAATCAAATAGAGCTTGGCTACTTAAACAATCAAGCGCAAGCAATAAATAACCAAAATGCAAATTATACTCCCCTCACTGAAAATAATGAAGATATTATTTATCAAGCGGCTGATGCTATCAGAAGAGGTGACAAAGAAATGACAAAATCATTTTTTACGTCTGAAATGCAAGTTAGCATAGAATATGTCATGAATTTCTTAGACACCGAAGGCAAATTAACATTAGGAAATATTTTGTCGGGAGCAAAGCTAACTAGCTCAAATGAAGCAGAAAAAATTTATACAAATGAAATTTATTTTCCCCTGGGTGGCTACAAAGTGCCAATAGTGTTTATTGAGAAGAAGCAAGATGATGGTACGTGGAAAATGACTAATTTATAGCTTTAAGCTTGTAGCTTTGAGCTTTAAGGAATTTTATGGGAGAAAAAATTCAATCTTATAAAGATCTAATTGTCTGGCAAAAATCAATAAATTTAGTTGTTGAAATTTACAAACTTACAAATTTTTTCCCCAGAGAAGAGCTCTATGGTTTAACTAACCAAATGAGAAGAAGTTCTGTTTCTATTCCTTCAAATATTGCTGAGGGGCGAGGGAGAGGAACTGCTAAAGATTTTATCCAATTTTTACGCATTGCGCTTGGGTCAACCAACGAATTGGAAACACAAATTATTATTGCCAAAAAATTATTTCCCAATATTAATTATAATTATTCCGACATTGACGGATTAATTCTTGAGATTACAAAAATGCTTAAAACGATGATTAATAAATTAAATCCTAATTAGGTTTCTTCAAGCTTTAAGCTCAAAGCTAAAAGCTACTTTACTACAATATTCACCAGCTTCTCTTTTACAAAAACTTCTTTAATTATTTCTTTATTTTGAGTCCACTTTTTTATTTGTTCGCTCTCTCGGGCTAATTTAATCGCTTCGGCTTCGGAGATCTCCGCATCCACCTCTACGCGATCGCGTACTTTACCATTGACTTGCAGGACCAATTCAATTTTTTCGTCACGCGCCAATTCCGGATCATATTTCGGCCATGATTCTTTAAAGATACTTTCCTTGTGGCCAAGTTGACTCCAAATTTCTTCGCAAAGATGCGGCGCGAATGGTGATAATATTTTAACTAAAAGCTCAAAGCTAGAAGCTGAAAGCTTATCCTCCTTTTCAAGCGCATTAACCAAAATCATCAGGGCGGAAATCGCGGTATTAAATTTAAACGCTTCAATATCTTCAGTCACTTTCTTGATTGTTTTATGAATCAATCTTTCAATTTCACTTTTTTGTTTCACGTTACGCGTTCCACGTTTTAAGTTGTAAACTTTTTCCAAAAATCTCCTCGCCCCGATCAAGCTATTAGTACTCCAAGCGCAAGGTTGGTTGAATGGTCCCATAAACATTTCATAAACACGCATTGCGTCGGCGCCATATTGTTCAACAATCTCATCAGGATTAATTACATTTCCCCAACGCTTACTCATCTTGCGTCCATCCTCGGCCAAAATCAAGCCAACGTGCTGCAAACGCGTAAAGGGCTCTTCGTAATTAACTGCGCCAATATCAAACAAAAACTTATGCCAAAAACGCGCGTAAATTAAATGGCGCGTGGCATGTTCTGCGCCGCCAACATAAAAATCAACCGGCGACCAATACTTATCTTTCTTTTTATCAATTAAAGCGTTAGCATTGTGCGGATCGATATAACGTAAATAATACCAGCTTGATCCGGCCCATTGTGGCATAGTATTGGTTTCGCGCTTAGCCGGGCCGCCGCATTTCGGGCAAGTTGTATTTACCCAATCAGCGATCTTAGCCAACGGCGATTCTCCCGTGCCGCTTGGTTCGTATTGCTCAACTTCCGGCAATAGCACCGGCAAATCTTTCTCGGGCACGGCCACATTACCGCATTTTTCGCAATGAATAATCGGGATTGGTTCGCCCCAATATCTTTGTCGTGAAAAAACCCAATCTTTGATTTTGTAATTCACCATTTTTTTGCCGATGTTTTTTTCTTCCAACCAAGCTATTATCTTGTTCTTTGCTTCCGCTGTATCCAAACCATCCAAAAAATCTGAATTAAAGTTAACACCATCATTTGACGTAGGGCTTTGCGCCAAACTTTTCGCAATACCCGAAATAATGACATTGTAGCGAGAGTCGCTTTTATCAGGAATTTTTTTATACTCCGAATTATTCCAAGCATATGTTTGACTATCGGGCATTACCACTGGCTTAATCTCAAGATTATATTTCTTTGCAAACTCAAAATCGCGCTCATCATGCGCCGGCACCGCCATAATCGCACCCGTACCGTAACCAGATAAAACATAGTCAGCAATAAAAATTGGAATTTCCTCATTATTCACCGGATTAATCGCTTTTATCCCTTTTGCTTCCACGCCGGTTTTTTCTTTATTTAAATCTGTCCTCTCTAATTCAGTTTTCTTTTTGGTTTTTTCAATATAATCTTTAACCTCAGCCAGATTCTCGATTCTTAATTCTAAATTCTTAATTAAAGGATGCTCCGGAGCCAATACTAGATAAGTAGCGCCAAATAACGTGTCCGGTCGTGTTGTAAAAATTTTAATTGGTAATTCGTAATTATTAATTGAAAATTGAACTTCCGCTCCCTCGCTTTTCCCTATCCAATTTTTCTGCATTTCTTTGATTGATTCTTCCCAATATGGCAATTTTTCCAAGTCGTTAAGCATGCGATCCGCATAGTCGGTAATTTTCAGAACCCACTGGCGCATCGGCTTTTGCTCAATATCAGAACCGCAACGTTCACATTTGCCATCCTCCAAATCTTCGTTGGCTAAACCGGTTTTGCATGACGGACACCAGTTTATCGGTTCATAAGATTCATAGGCCAAACCGCGCTCAAACATTTTAATAAACGCCCACTGCGTCCATTTGTAAAATTCCGGATCAGTGGTATTGATTTCTCGTTCCCAGTCATAAGTAAAGCCAAGCTTAAGTAACTGTTCTTTAAACATTTTAATATTTTGCTCAGTGGCAACACGTGGATGAATTTTATTCTTCAAGGCAAAATTTTCAGCCGGCAAACCAAAAGCATCCCAACCCATCGGATGAAGAACGTTATGGCCTTGCATCATTTTTAAACGCGAAAAAATATCGGTAGCAATATACCCTTTAGGATGTCCGACATGCAAACCGGCGCCAGATGGATATGGAAACATGTCCAAAATATAATACTTCGGCTTTTCTTTATCTTCGCCGGTTTTATACAACTCCGTTTCAGCCCAAACTTTCTGCCACTTTTTTTCTATTTCTTGATGATTATACTTATTCATATTTCAGCACGCAAATCTACAAATCATTTCACGAATATACAAATATAATATTCGCATTATTCGCAGCATTTGCATACAATTTGTAGATTCGCATTATTTGCTATTATGTTTCTTATTCTACGCTAAAATACCCAAAAAATCAAGAAAAAAACAACAAAAAAGCCCGGGGCAAATTATCCCGGGCTTTAAAAATTTACATTTCAATCACAATCGGACAGTGGTCAGAGCCTTTAACTTTATCCAAGATATATGCTTTTTTTATATTTTTGAAAAACTTTTTGGAAACGCAAAAATAATCAATCCGCCAGCCGATATTCCTGACGCGCGCGTTAAATCGATATGACCACCAAGAATATTGAACTTTTTTCGGATTTTTCTCACGAAAAGTGTCAATAAATCCGGAGTTTAAAAATTTTGTCATCCAAGCGCGCTCTTCGGGCGTAAAACCGGCATTACCCTCATTATCTTTTGGCCGGGCAATATCTATCTCTTCATGCGCCACATTAAAATCTCCGCAAATGACTACCGGCTTTTTCTTCTCCAATTTTTTTAAATATTTAAATAAGGCGTCGTTAAATTTAAATTTATAATCAAGCCGTGATAATTCATGATTGGCGTTAGGGAAATACGCATTAACTAGATAAAATTTTCCCGCATCCATTGTCTGCACTCTCCCCTCATCGTCAAATTCCTTCGCGCCAATGCCATTAATAGCACCTCTCCCCGCCTTCGGCACCCCTCTCCTAATTAGGAGAGGGGCCGGGGGTGAGGATTTAATTAACACCGCTGTGCCGCTATATCCCGGTCTCTCGGCTGAATTCCAATATTCTTCATAACCAGCAAAATCTCCGCCCGAAGCGGATCCGCCTTTGGCGGAAAACTCGTGCTGCGCGCGCGCCGCATCGGAAATCTTTGTTTCCTGTAAGCACAAAATATCCGGATTCTCTTTTTTAAGAAAATTCTTTAAACCCTTTTTTGCGACTGCTCTAATGCCGTTTACATTCCAAGAAATAATTTTCATTAATTTAATTACAAATTCGTAATTGGTAATTTTTAATTGAATTAACTGTTTCCGTTTGGAAGGTTATCGTCGTATTCGCAAAAAACCGCCACAGAAACAACAGTTGTCCAAAGTCCATCTTTATTTCCTTCGGCTGATTGGCAAATATTCAAAGTTTTAAATATATGTCCGCTGGATTTATAAATTTGCTCTCTCTCATCCCAGCTTTTGTCAGAATCAAATTCAATGCCCAAGGTGGTGGCTAACATGGTGGCGGCCAAATCTTCAGCATACTCGCCGCTTTTTTTTGCCACCTCGCCATGGCCATGATGCTCTGACAAATAGCCATAATGACTTTCGTCCTTGGGTTGTGCCAAACCAACAGCGGCGGAAATTAATCTGTTCGGTTCATTGGTTTCGCTTCTTGCCATCACGCAAAAAACAACTTGGCCGGGATTTAAATAAGTTTCTCCTTTGTCTCTGGGAACTATCTTGCAATTTGGCGGCAAAATACTGGAAACTGAAACCAAATTACACTTTTCAATGCCCGCACTTCTTAAGGCAAGCTCAAAAGAGGCCAATTTATCTTTGTGGACGCCGACACCCTTGGTCAAAAACATTTTTTTAGGGATAATCATAATTTTCTTCCTGTTTTTGCGGGCTAACGGGAATGATGATGGCACTGAAAAAAACAAGGCCAACGGCATTTAGCGATAACCCTTAAACTAATTAATAAATTGTGATTTTAATATAATACAATTTTTTTTATTTTGCAATAATAATTTTTTGCAGACTTTTTACGCCCGCGCCACTCACTTTCATCCGCGGTTTTCTCTTTTTCTCTCTTTTTTCAGTTTTTTTCTCAAGCTTTCTTACCCAACCATTTATATTTTGTTTATTCATAAAAAAATGGTATAATTAATATAATATAATTATATTACTATTTTTTAAAAATGCAATACAATTCCGAAGATTCACTGCCAAAGAAAAAATGGTATAAAAAATGGTGGGGCATATTAATTATAATCTGGCTTATGCTTTTATTAGTGCTTCTAGCGGCAATGGTTTTTTATATTTTGGATATGGCAAAAAAAATAAAAAGCGGAGAATTACCGAGCCAACAAATAAGCCAAACTCTTGAAACTGGAACAAAATATAACGCCGAGGGTATTAATAATTATTGGCTTGGATCCAGCGAGCCAAAATTAACGATTGTGGAATTCGCTGATTTTAATTGTCCTCGCTGTAAAAATACTTATTCTACTATTCGTGAAATTAGCTTAAACTACAAAGATGATGTTAAAATAATATTTAGAGACTACCCGGTGATTGCTTCTAGCTCGCTTAATCTAGCTCTCGCTGCCCGTTGCGCCGGCGAACAAGGGAAATTTTGGGAGATGCATGACAAATTATTTCAAAATCAAGGAAAATTTAATTCCGATAATATGGCAGAAATATCCACTTTGGCGCAAAAAGCAGGCGTTGAAAATAGCAAATTTGAAACTTGCTTTAACACCCAAAAGTATTTAAAAAACATAAAAAAAGATTATTCTGACGCCGAAAATTTAGAAATTACCGGCACACCAACATGGTTCTTTAATGGCTATAAATTAGCCGGAGAAATACCACGAGAAGTTTTTACTCAAATTATTGATAATTTATTAAAGCAATAAAGAAAATAAATTAAATACAAGATCTTTAAGATAATTAAGCCGAAGAAAAATATTAAGATTATTAAATATTATTCTAAAGATCATAATGATTATAACTTTCTTAATAATACCAAATAATTATGTTTCAAATTCGTATTCACGGCCGCGGCGGACAAGGCGTTGTTACTGCCGCTGAATTAATTGCTATTGCCGCTTTTAAAGACGGAAAAATTGCGCAGGCATTCCCCTATTTTGGCGTGGAACGAACCGGAGCGCCAATTGAAGCTTATGCCCGCCTTAGCGACCAAGTTATACAAACTCGGGAACGCGTTTACAATCCTGATATTTTAATTATTGTTGATTCTACTTTAATCGGCACTCTGGATATGACGAGCGACTGCGACCGTAACACAAAGATTGTGATAAATTCAGCGCAAGACAAAAAAGACATAAAAATAAATTTTCCCAAAGAAAATATTTTTACAATTGACGCGACAAAAATTGCCTTGGAAATTTTCGGAAAAAATCTCTCTAACACCGTGATTCTTGGCGCTTTCGCCAAAGATACCGGATTAATAACTTTGAAAGGATTGGAAGCCGCAATTAGAGAAAAATTTGCCGACAAAGGCAAAGAAATTATCGAAAAAAACATTAAAGCGATAGACAAGGCATATAATAATTAAAATAACATTGTTAAAATGAAAATAGTCGTTAAACCAAACACGAGCATAAAAAATAAAACCGGCGGGTGGCGGACATTTTATCCGGAAGTCAGTCCGCAGAAATGCATTAATTGCGGTTTGTGCGCCAAAGTCTGTCCGGAAGGAATAATTTATAAAGACGAAAAAGCGCCTAAGCCATATTTTCACGCTGATTTGGATTATTGCAAAGGTTGCGGCCTCTGCGCTGCCGAATGCCCGGTCAAGGCGATTACGATGATGTTAGACAATAAATAAGATCTTTAAGATTATTAGGATGCTTAGGAATATTAGGATTATCTAATGAGAGTATGCAATACCAAAATAGTTTCAGACAACTAATTGTCTGGCAAATGGGCAAAAAGCTAACATTATATATTTATCAGATAACAAAACATTTTCCTATAGAAGAAAAATTCGCAATGGTTTCGCAAATGAGAAGATCGGCTTATTCATTTTTGGCAAATATCGCGGAGGGAAATGCAAAAATTTATTTTAAAGATAGGTGTAATTTCTTTAATATTGCCAGAGGGTCATTGATTGAACTTGATTGTTTTTCTGAAATTGCCTATGAATTAAAATATATCAATCAACAAGAATATCAAAATTTATTAGAATTTATAAATAAATGCGCTTTCCTGATTAACCAATTTATAAAATCACAATCCTAATAATCATAACAACCCTAACGATCATAATGATCTTATGAAAAATATTCTCGAAGGTTCACGGGCTATCGCCCTGACAATAAAAAATATCAACCCAGCAGTTGTCTCCGCTTATCCGATCACGCCGCAAACTCATATTGTGGAAGATTTGGCAAAATTCAAGGCCGATGGTGAGGCTGATTACGAATACGCGCGGGCAGAAAGCGAATTCGCCGCGGCTTCCATCGTTTTGGGAGCCAGTGCGACCGGTGTCCGCACCTATACCGCTACCTGCTCGCAAGGTCTTTTGCTTATGGCTGAAGTTGTTTATAATATCGCGGGCATGCGCCTCCCGATTGTCATGACCTGCGCCAATCGCGCCGTGTCAGCGCCAATTAATATCTGGAATGACCAACAAGACGTGATGTCGGTCCGCGATGCCGGCTGGATTATGTTTTTTGCGGAAAACCACCAAGAAACTGTTGACCAGCATATCATGGCTTATAAAATTGCCGAGAAATTAAAACTGCCGGTAATGGTTAATGTTGATGGTTTTGTACTGACTCATACTTATGAACCGGTGGAAATTCCCACACGCGAACAAATTAAAAAATATCTCCCCGATTACAAGTCAACCAAAGGCGAATTTCTAGATCCTAATAATCCTGTCACTATGGGCGCTTTCGCCACGCCCGCTGACTACATGGAAATCCGCGAAGAATTGCATAATGATTTAATCGCCAGTAAAAAAATAATTGACGAGGAATATAAAAAATTTAACAAATTCTTTAAACAAACAGTCAACGGTCAACAGTCAACGGTCAACAGTCCATTCTTAGAATACACCGGCCCCTCAAACCCAAAAGTAATTCTAGTCGCCATGGGCTCGGTAATCGGCACTATCAAAGAAACAGTCAGTGAGATGAATAATATAAAATCACTGGCTGCAAACTTAATGCGAGAAAAAATTGGAATATTAAAAATAAAAATCTATCGACCTTTTCCGGCAGAAGAAATATTAAAAATTATTGGCAAAGCCAAATATGTCGCGGTAATTGACAAATCTATTTCTCTTGGGCAAATTGGGATACTTGCCTCCGATATTAAGGCCGCGGCACAAGGCAAAATAAATAGTAAAATTCAAAGCTTTATTGTCGGCCTGGGTGGACGCGATGTCACGAAAGAGATGGTAAAAAAAATTATTAGAGAAGTTAAAACTAATGGAGATGAAGTGAAATTTATTGGAAAATAGGGAAAATTTTAAATTCTAAATTTTATTTATGAAATCATTCATAAAAATCTATCTACTCTCCCTGCTAATAGCACTTTTAATATTGCCTATAGCCGCGCACGCTGCCGATCCTATCCAGTTTACTCCCCAAATATCCATTGGCAGTGACTTTGTCGCCGGAACTGCTAAAACAATTACTGGCACATCTATCGCTGACTATATTATCGCCATTTACAAATACGCCATTGGCATTGTCGGCATCCTCGCCGCCATAGTTCTGATGTGGGGTGGTGTTGTCTGGCTCACTGCCGGAGGCAGCCAGGAAAGGGTAAAAGATGCCCAAGAATGGATAAAAGCGAGTTTATCCGGACTTTTAATCGCGCTGTGCTCATTTTTAATTTTATCTACCGTAAATCCTGATTTAACAAAGTTGAAATCGATATCACCACAAAAAATTGAAGAAGCGCCATCTTATACGTGTTGCAAGGAATGCATAGGACCTACGTGCGGCTCAGTAGACATAATAAGCGAAGTTAAGGATGGCAAGACTATTTATAAATGCCCCGAAGTAAGCACTGTCTGTAGCGGAGGAAAAACTTGTCAAAAACAAGATGATGGAAGATATAGATGCACTGATGGGGTATATTTTTCTTCTGAATTATGCTCTACTGTCGGAACAAAAAATTATTGTAATAAAAATGAAAATTGCACATGGGACGAAAAAAAAAGTGAATGCATAAAATCTACTTTTGCTATTGATTGTTATAAAATACGTCCTGAATTTTGCGAAAACTATAAGAACTGCGAACTAGCGAGCACTGGAGCTATATGCCAAAAAATTAATTCTGCAGGCTGTTGTTGGAAAGACGGAACGGGATGTATCCAAACAAATCAATCAAGTTGTGAAAATTATATTTTAAACAATTCTGCTTATAGCGGATATACATTTGATAGTGGAGGAACGTGCAATGGAACAAAATGCATATCTAAATAATTTTAAAAAATTAAAAATATTACTATAGATACAATAATCTAAATATGACTAACCTATTAAAAAAAACAATTTTTATATTAGCAATTGTATTTAGTAATACTCTATTATTTATACCAATGCACGCTGATGCTCAAGTTGAAGGAGCGCCGGTAGAAACATACGAGGAAAAAACAAAAGAAGAAACAACACTGGCAAGTGCTAGTTTGCCCAAACTCACTATACCTGATCTGCAGATTAAAATACCAACAATTAAATTTACCGAGACCGATCTCCAATGTGCAAACGATCAAAAAAAACTTTGTATTCCCTGGATTGGAGAATATATTGCCGGAATTTATAAATATGCCATTGGTATCGTTGGAATTTTAGCCGCTGTAGTACTTATGTGGGGAGGAATCGTCTGGTTGACTGCCGGAGGTAACCAGCAACGTATCGGAGACGCTAAATCTTGGATTACGGCGAGTATTAGCGGCTTAATAATCGCATTATCTTCTTATTTAATTCTTTATCAGATAAATCCCGCATTAGTTAACTATCAACCCCTAGTAATAACGATTATTGAAAAAGTACCAATAATAGAGGGGGGAAGCGAATCAGAAAGTTATGATGCGTCAAAATATCCAGCTATAGATGAAAAAACTTTGGAGCGTATAACTCCGAATATTTGGTGCACTGGCACTGATTGTCGTGTAAAAAAAGAGATGGCCGATGCCTTAAAAAAGGTAGCAGCCGAAGCAACGAAAAGGGGTTATCGTTTAACAATAACCTCAGGATATAGATCTTTAACAATGCAGGAAGATTTGTTTAAAAAAGCTGTCTTAACATACGGAAGTGAAGAAGAAGCAAGAAAATATGTAGCAAAACCATCTACAGCTGCTCCGCACGTAAGAGGCATAGCTGTAGATATTTGTATCCAAGATCATTGTCAGGGAATAGGAACTGGCCAAAATGCTAACAGAGACGACAAATGGACACAAGAGTTAAAAGCTATAATGTTTACTGCCGATCCGGGATTTTCAAGATACAATAAGGAGTGGTGGCATTTTGAATATAATTCTGATTTGCCAAATCGAAGCAGAAATTAATTTCATGTTAATTATATAAATCATGTCTAACAAATCTATAAAAAAAACAAAAAAACTCCTCTCTCCCGGCCATAATGCCTGCGCCGGTTGCGGCGAACTTTTAGCGGCGCGCATAGTGGCGGAAGCACTTGGACCAAATATAATCATCGCCAACTCCACCGGCTGTTCTGAAGTAACCACTACCGCTTATCCGACGAGCGCTTGGGGCATGCCTTGGATTCATTCCCTTTTTGAAAATTCACCCGCCGTCGCCTCGGGAATTTTCTATGCAATAAAACAAAAGAGTAAAAACGTTACGCGTTCCACATTACGCGTTCCACGTGTAATTGCACAGGGCGGCGATGGCGCGACATTTGATATTGGTTTCGGTCTGCTATCCGGGATGTGGGAACGCAACGATGATGTAATCTATATTTGCTATGACAACGAAGCTTACGCCAATACCGGATATCAGGCATCAGGCGCTACTCCCTGGGGCGCCAATGTCTCTACTGCTCCCGCAGGGAAAGGCAAAACTCTTGATGCAATTGGCTCTCATTTGCGCAAAAAGGATATGATCGCCATCGCTTTGGCGCATGGCTTAAACTATGTAGCCATGACGACAATCGGCTATCCTGATGATATTACACAAAAAATTAAAAAAGCCATGATTCTAAAAGGCCCAAGCTATATTCAAATTTTAACTTCATGTGTTCCCGGCTGGAAAATAGAATCAAATATGACAATTAAGCTGGGAAAATTGGCAGCCCAAACAGGATTATATCCAATAATTGAATTTGAAAAAGGAAAATTAATAAATAAAATGAAGATTCCTCAGCCACAAATAAAAGTGGAAGAATATTTAAAACCGCAGGGTCGCTTCGCTCACCTTTTTAAATCACCGCAAGGGCAAGAGCAAATAAAAATAATTCAGGAAATTGCCAACGAAAATATTGAGAGATACCAACTCGCATAACACATAACGTAAAATAAAAAATAAAGGCGAAATTTAAAAATTTCGCCTTTATTTTTTGTGGACGGCACAGGACTCGAACCTGTGACCTTACGGATGTGAACCGTACGCTCTAACCAACTGAGCTAGTCGTCCGTTATTAATATTTTTAATGTCAATGTAAAGCTCCCCGCCCGACTGAACGGCGTCAGTCGTTCGGGCGGGTAACCAACTGAGCTAGTCGTCCGTTA
>JAQVLT010000014.1 GCA_028704015.1 Patescibacteria group bacterium
TACGATTTACGATTTACGATTTACGATTTACGATTTACGATTTACGATTTACGATTTACGATTTACGATTTACGATTTACGATTTACGATTTACGATTTACGATTTACGATTTACGATTTACGATTTACGATTTTTTAGCTAATATTAGCCAATTATACCAATAGATAAAAACTTCCGTCTACAAAATTGTAGACTTAACTCTCTTTTAATTTTACATTTTGATTTTTGATTTTTAAATTTTCTAAGTGTCCTCGGAAGGAATTCCCGCCTGCCTCGCGTTGCGAAGCATCGCGGGTAGGGAACCCTAATCTCATCCTTTCCTTAGGACGCCTGCCTGCCGGCAGGGATTTGCTTACCTATCTGTCTGTGCGTGTCTGTGCCCCCAGCATGAATTGAACACACATCTTATCCTTAGGACGGATCTGCTCTATCCGTTGAGCTATGGGGGCCGTGTTTCTGCAATATAAACCTTATTTAAATATAAAAGAGCATGAATGCTCTATTTTTTTCTTGCTAAATAAATCATAACTTAAAAATATATTTTTCGCAATATTAAAAAATGTCATTTGCGGCTAGCTTCCAAAATTTTTGACTTTATGCTTTTATTATCGTAAAATTAGATAAGAAACAATAATAATTCAATTTATTTTAAGATACGGATTATCACAAAAATATTTGTAGTGATTCGTATTTTGTAGAACATATGTTTAAAAAACAAGAAGAAGGAGGGAGCTTTAAAGAAGTAGAAACAATCATTGGCCCGTCGGTTAAGGTTAAAGGCAATTTTAACGGTCAAGGAAATATTATTGTTGAAGGCATCATTGAAGGCGGGCTAAAAACTGACGGTAATGTCTTGATTGGCGATAGCGCCAAGATCACCGCCAATGTGGAAGCACAGGAAATGCGCATCGGCGGTGAAGTAAACGGTAATGTTAAAGCCAAAGGTTATTTGGAAATAACCAGTACGGCTCAAATTTTAGGAGATATTGAATGTTCGGCTCTTTCCGTAGAAAAAGGAGCTATAATTAATGGGAAATGCACGATGGGCGGGATAGCAAACGGAAAATCCAAAGAAACGGAAGAATAAATTTGAAATTAAATCCGAAGCACAAAATTCTAAATCCTAAATAAATTAAAATCAATTAAACTCAAAATTCAAAACTGTTTATTATTTAAAAAATTTGAATTTAAAATTTGTTTAGGATTTAGTGCTTAGAATTTAGAATTTTGTTAATTTTGCATTTTTATTATGCATGTCTATATATACGACGATTTTGTTAGCACAAAAAAATATACCAAAGAATTAGCGTTTTTAGAAACTCGTTTGACTGACCTAGGACTAAACGGAAAAATAATCCGGCTGGGCAATATGAAAAATATTCCCGGCTTGATTGAAAACGAATTAAGATTGGGCGCAAAAACTATTGTCGCGGTTGGCGACAACGCAACTTTGAACAAAACAGCCAACGCGATCATTAATTATCTGATAAAAAATGATTTATCCGCTAATCCGCCGTTGGCTATTATCCCCGTTGGTGAAAATAATAATTCTATCGCGCCGATTCTTGGCATAAAAAATTTAGAGGACGGCTGTGATATCTTAGCCGCTCGGCGCATTGAAAAAATTGATGTCGGCAAAGTTGTTTCTTATAATACTTCCGGGCAAACGGAAAAAACTTTTTTTATTAATGACGCGATAATCAAAAACCAGGGGACAAATTTGGAAATAAACAAAAAATTTTCCATTGAAGTCTCTGGCGAAGGGATTATTTATATAATTAATTTACCGCTAGAAAATGCTGTGGCGAACAATATAACTCCAGACCCTACAGACGGAATATTGGAACTATTTATAAAAACAAAATACTCAAAAAGCTTTTTAAAATTAAACCCACAAATCAGCCAAAGTTTATTTTCAATAAAAAATTTAACTGTTGATAATCCTAAAACGCCTTTAATTTTGGATAATTCTTTGGAGATAAATACTCCTGCGGAAGTCAGTGTTCTAAAAAAGAAAATAAATGTGATTGTAGGGAAGGAAAGAAATTTTTAATTTTACAAAATACGAATTATTATCTGTCTTTGTAGGCAGACAAATATGAAAATAATGCACAAAAAAATAATTTAATCATATGTCTAAAATAGCAATTGATGTAGTCCTGCTGCCTCCAGAAAATATAATGGACAAAGCAATTAAAATAAATCAACAATTTGTTGATGATTCAATAAAATTAAACAAGAAAAATTGTTTGCCGCACATTTCTTTGTGTATGGGTATTGTGGATGAAAAAAATTTGCCAGAAATCAAAACTATTATTTCTAAACTAAGTAAACGTTTTTTCAAACTGCCATTAATGATTAATAAAATCGATTCTCGGCATATATGTTTTGAAATTAAAAAAAATAAAACTATCCAAAAATTGCACGAGGAAATAATGAAAGGGTTATCTCCATATTTATCTTATAAGGCCACGACAAAAATGTGTTTTACTCCGCCACCGATTGTTAAAAAAACTTTGACCTGGATAAATAATTATAAAAAAACAAGTTTTAAAAATTTCTATCCCCATATCACCTTAGGAATTTCAAAGCTGGAAAACAAAAAAATAAAAATTAATTTCACCGCTTCCAAGCTCGCCGTCTGCCATTTAGGGAACTATTGTACCTGCCGAAAAATTTTATTCTCGATGAAGTTAAAATAATAAATGTGATTGCGGGGAAAAAAATTTTCTAGAATACTAAACAAAATATGTCGATGGAAAAACTAAAAAATTCTCTCTCAAAAGAAAATAATAATACTCACCCAAATATTATAAAACCGGGGGATTGGTTAAATAATAAAACTAAGAGTAATGAACAGAAAGAACCCTTACTAAGAGCGGTCTTGTGTTTGGAACATTTAATAAAACAGTATTATTCTCAGACGACTTCTCCAAAAATTTTAGAAGTTGGTCCAGCCATGGTTGATTCAATAACATTATTTAATGGCAACAAAATAAAAGTTCCTGAAGCAAAGCAACATATTGCCCCAATCTCTTTATTGCAAAAAAGAAACCCAACGTTTAAATGCGCAGCGATAGGACCGCAGCAGCTTTCAAATAGACAAAAAACAAGCTTATTAGGTGATGCTAAATATATTCAAGGGTTGTTACTGCCAGAAGATGGTTCTTCGGATTTATTATTAAAAATAGAAGAACAATTAGAAGGTGCTCCGGATATTATCTATGGCCAACATGTCTTTGAAAATAGTTCAGCTGCTACAGAAAATTTACCTTTTGGTCCCTATAAAATTTTTGAAAAAGCCGCGCAAATTTTGTCTCCAAAAGGTTTTATAGTAGTTGACAATTATAGCGGAGATAAAAGGGATGTTGGTATTTTGGATTATTGGCCATATTCTCAAAAAATGAAACAAATGCATTCTTATATGTACGGAAAGGATAAAGGAATATATGTTTTTCAAAAGGAAGAATAAATAATTAACTTCGTTGCGTATTATGCGTTATGAGTTATATAAAAACCTATGACACAAATTGACCAAATCTATAAATGTAATATTTGCGGAAACATTGTGGAGATGACTCATGCCGGAGCGGGCGAGTTAGTTTGCTGCGGCCAGCCAATGGAACTCCAAATTGAAAAAACTCGAGACGTGGGCGCGGAAAAACACGTGCCAATTTTAGAAAAAACTGCTGAAGGTTATAAAATTAAAGTTGGCTCGGTGCCACATCCGATGGAAGAAGCGCATTATATTGAATGGATTGAGCTAATTTATGGCGAAAAAATCTGTCGCCGGCGCTTAAAACCGGGTGAACCAGCAGAAATGGAAGTGAACACCAATCTAGACAACGTCTATGCGCGTGCTTATTGTAATATTCATGGACTTTGGAGAAACTAAACATTAGGCTCTTTAAGAGCCTTAGATCTTAAAGATTATTAAAATCGTTGGGGTATTTAAAATTGTTAAATATAAAAAAGCGAACCTTTTAATTGGTTCGCCTAAATTTGGTCGTGGGCCGCATCAAACCGGCAACTCCTTGGCTAATTGACCGAACAGCTTGCGTTGCCAACTCACCAACTCCTCATTATGATCTGAGTCTGCTGGCCACTCGGTCATTGCCTGCGCCAGGTAGAGCAGACATTTAAACCGCTCGTCTTCCTTGCTGTTTTCGACGAGTGCGGCAATGGTATTTTTGGCCAAGGGACCAAAAGTTAGAAACCTCATAAATCGATAAGACTTCAGGAGGCTTGCTAACTCTTCTGTAAGTGTTGGCCACTTAGGAAGCAAAAAATTTTCCACATCCGCCCGTGCAACAGCGCGCGCCATCTGTGCAACCTTCCTCGCCTCTTCACTGCCTTGCTGAGGAAGATGCCAGCAGATTTTTATAGTTGCCAGATACCTATCCACGGCCTCGACAAACTCCTGGGGTACTGTTTTTTTGTCTAACATGGACAAATCTCCCTCATAGTTAGTATTAAAAGCAAAGAGCTGACTTTAAATCTTATTACAAAAATAACATTTGGTCAAGCAAAAGGATAGACGCTTTAGTCTATCCTTTTGCTTGGTTTTATTTTTAAAATTTATTATTGAATTATTACCGCCTTCTCTTCTCTTTTCTTAAACATATACAATTGCTGTAAAGCTGTCAGAAGTGTAGTAATAAACCAATAAAGTGTGAGACCGCCAGGCAGGGTTAAACCAATAAAGACAGTCAAAACCGGCATCATATAAAGCATCTGTTTATTCATCACAGCCATCATGTTTTCATCTTTTGCACCAGTAGACTGAATTGGTGGCTTTTTGGTGGTCATCATTTTAGCCTGCCAAAATTGAGCGGCGCCGGCTAAAACGGCCAATATTATATTAGGTTTTGACAAATCTACTAACCCAAGAGATATATTATTTATAACGTCTGGTTTGGAAATAAATGAATAAACCAAATCCAATGAACCATTTTTTAAACCATTTTGAAAAACACGGAAAACCGCCCAAAGAAAGGGGAGTTGAATTAGAAGCGGCAGGCAGGAAGAAAAAGGATTTACCTTGTTTTCTTTGTAAAGCGTAAGCATGGCTTTACCCATTTCTTCTTTATTATTAGCATATTCTTTTTTTAATTCATCAACTTTTGGCTGTAAATCCTGAAGTGACTTTTGCGCCTTGATTGACTGCCATGACAAAGGATACAAAATTACCTTAATAATTATAGTCAAAACTATAATGGCAATACCAATATCATGCCCGGGGATAATATTATATAACCAAACAAGAAGGTTTAATATTGGCTGGTAAAAAATGATTGTAAATAGATAAGACATAGTTTGTTATAATAATTAAGAACATTAAGATTTTTAGGATTTAAGTATAAAGATTCCGTTAATCTTTATAATCTTAAATATCCTCAAAATCTTAATTATCCTATTAATCAACTGGGTCCCAACCTCCCTTATTAAAAGGATTACAGCGTAAAACGCGCCAAATTGCCTTTAAACCGCCCTTTATAAAGCCATATTTCTCTAAAGAAGCAATGGCATACTCGGAGCAAGTCGGCTTAAAGCGGCAGTAGCCGTAAGGGAACAAATATTTAAAAAAACCGTGATCAAATGATATGGTTTTTTGGTAAACTTTAATAATTTGAATGGCAATGTAGCGCGGGTAATACTTTAACATTAATTTATACTAATCTTAGCCTTTTTAGATTAAAATCAATTGATTCTTCCAGTTCTTGATAAGTTTTTTCCTTCGCCGCCGGCAAGACAATTAAGACAAGATCACAATTTTTTTTAATTTTATTTAATCTTAGCTTTAATATTTCTCTAATTCTTCGCCTAATTTTATTTCTTTCTACTGCTTTTTTGCTAACTTTAGTACTTATTAATATTCCAATGCGAGAACCGCCTAAATTATTAATAACTGCTTTAATCCCTATATTTTTATCATAGCTTGAACGCCCTGTTTTAAATACATTATCAAATTCCTTATCTTTGGTTAGGCGATTATCTTTTTTAAACATATTATAACGCCAAAAAGGCGAGATGCCGGCATCTCGCCTTCTGCTTATTTTGATAATTTTTTTCTTCCTCTAGCGCGTCGGCGGCTCAAAACATTACGGCCGTTTTTTGTCTGCATTCTTTTCCTAAAACCGTGATCTTTTTTTGCCTTTCTTTTGTTTGGCTGATATGTTCTTTTTGTTGACATATTGATTTTTTGTGGGGACGCATAATTTTACGTCCCAACACTTGATTTTTAAATTTATTTCCTTTACTATTTTAACATAACACGATTGTTTTTTTCGGTCAACTTGTCCTGTCTTATATAAAAATTTTCTTTTACACTTCTTATTAACAACTTATAAACATTAGAGACACTTTCTTAATATTAAACTCCTGGTATAATAGATTAATAAGTTCTTCATTGGGACATAAAAATCTATAAATATATATTATTTATAGATTTAAATTATTTTATGAATAATGACCAAATTTGGCAAGCCGTACTCGGGGAAATTGAGCTTAATTTATCTAAAGCAAATTTCACCACTTGGTTTAAAAACACATTTATCTCTTCTTTCAACAACGAACAAGTAATTATTTGCGTACCAAACACCTTTACTAAGGCATGGCTAGAAAAAAAATATCACACAGATATTTGCGGGGCGCTAAAAAACGTCACTAGCCAGCCAATCAAAGAAATAATTTATAAAGTAGAAACAAAAAGACCGGCGCCACTCGTAGATTTTACAAAAAAAATAATCCCAATAAAAAAAGAAACCGCACCCAGCGGAGGATTAAATGATAACGGACCGATTTCAACTAACCGTTACGGATTAAATTCACGTTATATATTTGAAAATTTTATTGTTGGCAAGGGCAATGAGCTGGCGCATGCCGCTTGTCAAGCCGTAGCCGCTAATCCAGGAAAAGCTTATAACCCATTATTTATCTACGGCGGAGTAGGATTGGGCAAAACTCATCTTCTACAAGCTATTGGCCATGAAGTTTCCAAAAAAACCGATAAAGTTCTCTATGTAACCAGCGAAAAATTTACCAACGATTATATTCAGGCGGTTCGTTCCGGCGGAGCTAAAGATTTTAAAGACCGCTACCGCAACGTTGATCTTCTTTTGGTGGATGACATTCAATTTATGGGTGGGAAAGATGGCACTCAGGAGGAATTTTTTCATACTTTTAATGAACTTCACCAGGCAAACAGACAAATTGTTATTACCTCCGATAGACCGCCAAAAATAATACCAGCCTTGGAAAAACGGCTTTTATCCCGCTTTGAATGGGGGATGATTGCCGATGTCGTACCGCCGGATATTGAAACAAAACTGGCAATATTACAGAAAAAATGCCAAGAAAAAAACTGCATATTAGATAGAGAAATTCTTAATTATATGGCTAGCCATATTCAGAACAATATCCGAGAACTAGAAGGCGCATTAATAAAAATTATCGCTTATCACGAATTTAATAACACCACGCCAACAGTTGATTCAATAAAAAATATTTTAAGCGACATTATTGCGAGCACCCAGACTAAATCACTGACGCCAAAAGATGTTATTGACGCAGCCTGCCGATTCTATGATTTAGCGCTAAAAGATCTAATAGGGGATAGCCGAAAAAAAGAACTTGTTTGGCCGCGACAAATCACTATGTATATTATGCGCGAAGAAATCAACACTTCTTATCCAACGATCGGACAAGAACTTGGCGGCCGCGATCATACCACGGCAATGCACGCTTACAATAAAATTCTCAAAGAAATAAAAGAAAACGAAAATGAAAAAATAAAACAAGAAATTGATTCAATCAAAAATATGCTCTACAACAATAGCTGTTTATAATTAGTGTGAATAAGCTCTGGATTAGATGGGATAAAATGTTTATAAATCGGGATAAAAAAAATTAATCACAATTGATAAACAAAAAAATATTTTTATTAACAAAAATATTAACAAGCAAAACAAAAAGAAACCCCAATAAAAATTATTTTTTCAACACTTATTAAGAGTTTCCACTCCTTTATTACTATCATTATTTATATTATTATAAGTTATCTAATAATTATATGAAGATATCCAGCTTGCAAGAAAATTTAAAACAAGGACTTTTAAGTGTTGGACATATAGCGGGGAGAAATGTAAATTTACCAATTCTAAATAATGTTTTGATTGAAGCACGAGATGGGAATATTAAAATAGTAACCACTAATTTGGAAATTGGCATAGTGAACTATGTGCGGGGAAAAATTGAATCCGAAGGATCGTTCACGGTGGATTCTAAAATAATTAATGATTATATTAATTTACTGCCCAACAAAAAGGTTGAAATAGAATTAAAAGATAATAGTTTAAAAATTGAGTGCGAGAATTTTAAAACAAAAATAATGGGGCAATCAGCCGAAGAATATCCTCTGATTCCGGTAATTGATAAGAATAGTTATTATAGCGTTGATATTGATGAATTCAAAAAGGCCTTAAGCCAGGTGGTTTCTGCTGTATCAAACAATGAAGCGCGTCTTGAGCTTTCGGGAGTATTATTTAGTTTTGATGAAAAAAAGCTAACCTTAGCGGCAACTGATAGCTATAGATTAGCGGAAAAAGAGTTGGGTGTAAAATTGGTTGGCAATGACGGGGTTAGCGAAGCTAAAAAAACAATTGTTCCAGCGCGTACTGTGCAGGAAGTTATCAGGGTGTTATCAAGCGCTCGTGATATGGGCGAAGACGAAGAAAAGGCGGGCGGAGTAAAAATTTATGTTTCGGATAGCCAAATATTATTTGTGGTTGGTTTGGTGGAGTTAACATCTCGAGTAATTGAAGGCCAGTATCCGGATTATAAACAAATTATTCCTACTAATATTAAAACAACCGCTACGGTTAATCGTCAGGAGCTGATTCGGGCGGTAAAAGCGTCATCGCTTTTTTCTAAAACAGGAATTAATGATATTAATTTGGATTTTCCCAAAGAAAAAAATCAAACCGTGGTTTCTTCAGCTTCTGGCCAGACGGGAGAGAGCGTAATAAATATGGAATCAATGGTTAAAGGTGATGATAATGGCGTAATTGTAAATTATCGCTATTTATTGGATGGATTAAATAATATTCAAGATGAAAATATAAAAATAGAAATTATAGATAATAATACGCCGTGTATTTTAAAACCAGAAAAGGAAAGCGGATATTTGTATATTATTATGCCGATTAAACAGTAGGTTTAAAAATTTAAAAACTCAAGCCTGCCTGCCGGTAGGCAGGAATATAAAAATAAAATAAATTAAAAAAATAAAAAAGAAGGCGAGCCGGTTAACCGGCTCGCCTTCTGAATTTTTAAATTATTTAATTTTTAGATTTTTAAGTTTATTCTGAAATTGTTATTTGGATATTATTACTAATATCTTTTTGTCCCTGCCAGCCGATGGCTTCTGCGTAAATTTTGTAAGTTCCGGGTGGAGGGGAAAGCCGCCAGTAGGCAGTGGCAGAAGTTGAACTAATCGGCTGTGCTACTGCTTTGATTGCCGGCTGGTTGTCTTTGTCTGTCACATAAATATTCACGCGGGCAGTTTGTGCCGGATTAGTTAAGGTTAAGCCTATTACCAAAGGAAAATTGCCGGTATTTAAAGCAATGCCATTGCCAGGCGAGCTGATAGAAACGCCGATGCGCCCTGACTTTTTTTGGCTACCGCCGGTGTAATTTATTTCCACTGATTTTTCCGAACAATTATCAATATCATCGCAGACGCGGACTTTTAGTGTGTGAAAACCGTTATTTATTAGGGAGCCGTCTTTTTCCAGGTTAAATGGGAAAGCGCTGTTTATTGAAAATAAATTATCATCAATATAATACTCAGCGCGATTAATGCCGCGTGGAGCTGAGCCTTCAATAGTAGCGGTGATTACGCTTTGACTAATGGTTTCTTTGCTACTCGGATTTTTGATATTAAAAGTAGGTTGGTTTTCCGGTTTGTGCAAATTGTCATATTCAGTCGGGGCGGCAGCATTAGAAGTTGAATAGCCATTTTTAGCCGCCCAATCCTTTACACGAGATTCCCAAAGGTTAAATTGCGGATCATCGGCTGGGTTCTTGGGCTGACTGCCACGCGGGTCGTCTTTATTGATATAATAGAGAATGCAATGTGGCTGTGAAAATCTTTTTTCTTCTATAAAACTCTCAGGAGTGTACTCTGTGGCCAAAAGGCCGGAGGCACGATCAATTTTTACCGGAGTTTTAAAATCTATTTGGCCATCCAGAACAGGTTTTCCAGTGGTGATGTCATCCATGGGTTTAAAATTTTCTACCGGCGTATTACCCAAAACTCTTTGCATGTAAGCGTTCCAGATTGGAGCGGCTACGACCGAGCCGTCAGCGCCTCGATTCATCTCTGAGTTATCGTTATTTCCCACCCAGACGCCCGTGACGATTGATGGAGTATAGCCGATGGTCCAAGCATCACGGTAATCATTTGTCGTGCCTGTTTTGGCGCATACCGGTCGATTGGGCAGGGTGAGGTAATTTTCGGCGCCAAAAACATAAGAACGCGCGTCATTGTCGGATAAAATACTGTTTATTTCCCGAGCCACCTGAGAATCTAAAACTTTCCTCTTATTTTCTTTGTATTCCTCCAAAATATTACCGTCTTTGTCTTCTACTTTTAAAATTGCGCTAACCGCATTGAGTTCTCCTTCTCTGGCAAAAGCGCTAAAAGCATTGGCGTGTTCAATGAGTTTGACTTCGCCGCCGCCCAGCACTAGCGAAAGGCCAAAACGGTTGCGGTCGTTTAGAGTGGAATATCCTAAATCTTTAGTGAGTGATAAGACATTGTCAATTCCAGTTAAATAAATCGTTTTAACCGCTGGAATATTTAATGAGCCAGCTAAGGCCTTTCTCATTGTTACCGGACCGTGTTCCGCGCCGTCGTAATTGTGCGGCTCGTAAGGATTGGCCGGGTCGGTAGAAAAATTTGTTACTACGTCATAGAGAATAGTGTTTGGGGTATATCCTTTGATAAACGAGGCGGCATAAACAATTGGTTTAATTGAAGAGCCGGGCTGGCGAGCGCTGGTAGTTACATTAACTTGGCCGTCAATTTTGGTATCAAAATAATTTCGTGAGCCGACCATTGCAAGAATTTGTCCGGTTTTAGGATCTATAGAAATGAGCGCGGCATTTGAAGCATTATATTTTTTTTCATTATTTTCTACTTTTTCAGTTATTACTTCTTCGGCGATTTTTTGTTTGTATAAATCAAGTGTTGTGTAGATTTTTAAACCTTCCTGTTCAATGGTTTTTTCACCGTATTTTTCTGATAATAATCCTTTAACATACATGACAAAATGGGGCGCAATCATTCCTTCTGATGGCGGTTTGAATTCTAGTGCAAATTGTTTAGCGGCCTCAGCTTTGGGCTCGGTAATATATTTTTGCTCCACCATTAAATCCAAAATATAATGTTGACGAGCGATTAATTCATCTTTATTTGGGCCGTAAGGCGAATAGCGGCTGGGCGCTTGGGTCATGGCGGCAAGAATTGCTGCTTCGGCTAAATTTACGTCACGGACGCTTTTGCCAAAATATTTTTGGCTGGCTGATTCTATGCCATAGGCAGTGGAGCCGTAAGGAATTTCATTAAAATACATCTGTAAAATTTCATCTTTGGAAAATTTTTCTTCTAAACGGTAAGCTAGAATCAACTCTTTTATTTTTCTTGTATAAGTTTTTTCTGGAGAGAGTACGGCATTTTTGATAAATTGCTGGGTCAAAGTTGAACCCCCAACTTTACTGCCGGTAAAAATATTTTTTACTGCCGATCTAAACATTGCCCATAAACTAAAAGCCCCGTGGTTATAAAAATCTTTGTCCTCAATGGCGATAGTGGCTTGTTTAACGTAATCCGGAAGTTCATTTAATTTTACAATTGTTCTGGCCGCATCACCGTGTACTTCATAAAGAATATTTTCACCGGTACGATCATAAATTTTAGTGCTTTGCGCTACTTGGCGTTCCATCAATTGGTTGGGGCTAGGCAGGTTGCTGGAAAGCCGCGCTAAAGAGATAAAACCAACAAGGATCAGGACAAATAAAGTAAGCGAGGCGTATTTCATAAATTTTCGGTTGCTGAGCAGGGTTAAAATAACAGATAAAAGAACACCTCTTTTTTTATGAAATTTAGTAAAAGATTTTTTGTTATTATTTTGCGCGCGCAAATAGCTTTTGTTTTTTAAAACATATTGCTGTCTTTTTTGTTGTTCGCGCCAAGATTGAGTTGTGCGGCGAAGATGTGGAATGGGCATGTTAAGTATAGGAATTTTATAATTTTTAATTTTGTAATTTTTAAATAATATTTAAATTTTTTAATTTCTAAAATATTAAAAATTAGAATATTTGTTTATTATTTAAAAATTAAAAATTGGAAATTAAAAATTTTATGTTATTTTCTATAGAATTGGGCTGCTTCTTCCGGAGGTACTGAATTAATCACTAATCCCGAGCCAAGTTCAACGCCCGCCCAGATGCTGTCTCGGGGTTGGATTTTTAAATACAAATGCTGGTTATTATCAGATATTACATTATGTAAAAAATAGTTAAACGACAAGTCCAGCGTTTTTAATTTTGTTAAAATCAATTTAAGCGCATGAGCAAATGATTTTAATTCTGGTTTATTCAAGAGTGTAATATTATCCAGATGACGGCGTGGGAAAATCCAGGCTTCATAATGGAATTGTGAAGCATAAGGAGTAAAGGCAATAATATTTTTATCCGCCCAAATTTTCCTCGGTGATTTTAATTCTTGTTTGATAATTTGGCAGTAAGGACAGATGTGATTTTCTTTTTGATAAAGTTCGGTCCAGTAATTTTCTTCCGCAATGTCGGGTGGAATAATAGCGGTAGCAAAAACCTGAGAATGCGCGTGGGCGATGGAAGCGCCGGATTTTGAGCCTTGGTTTTTGAAACAGAGAATATAATCAATTTTTTTATTTTTGGCGATTTCTCTGGTACGGCGCGCGTACATTTCTATAAGTTTTAAAATTTTATTTTCGCTTAAGTCAGAGAGCTCTATGTTATGCTCGGGAGTTTCTATAATCACTTCTTGCGTGCCATAAGCGCGAGGATTGTTAAGCGTGACGGCCGGAAAAATATTTTTAAGACTCGCGATTTCCCAACTTTTTCCTTTACCGATTTTGTCAATTATATTTTTTGGTGGAATATTCTCTGGGCAGAATTGGCATTTCGCGTCTTTATTTAAAAATGTTTCTTCCTTAATATCGCGCGGCCTTTTGGCTCGACTCGGAGTAATAATAACAAACTGATTTAAAAAATAATCCTTGCGGATCTCTGAATACATAGGTTTTAGTTTTGAGCCTTGCCTACCGCCTGCCTGTCCGGTAGGCAGGGCAGGCAGGTTTTTAGCTTTGAGGTTTTTCATGGTTATATTATAACAGAAGAATAAAAAAATGTCATATTTTATAAAATTATGCAGTTATTTTGCTAATATAAGAGTAAATTATTATAAAATATTGACAAAATTTTATTATTATGATATATTATTATGTTGCTCTTTTGAATTCGGATGGCCAATAAGTCCCTTATTTTTCCCAAGGGACAATCCTTCCTAGCCATCCAAATATCCGCAGTGGTTCAAAAACAAGGGGAGAGAGCGAAAGTAATCTCCCCTCCTGCCCTTAGATTTTAATTATTAGATTGAAATTTAAGATAAGGAAAGATAAAATAAAAACGAAACTTTTAAGTCTCGTTTTTAAGTTTTGTGTTATAAATTATATAATTTAAAATCTTTTTCCGCCAAATCTGTTTCTTCGATCATCGCTATTACCGCTTCGCGGTGTTCGTCCGCCGCCGAATGATCCGCCGCCTTCTTGTTTACCTTTTTCCTCTTTCCAAAGCGGCTCGTTTTCAGGCATGCCTTTCATAGTTAGATTAACTCGTCCTTGATCATCAACCTCTTTTATTTTCACTGTTACTATATCCCCAATATTTAAGAAGTCGCTGGGTTTGCCAATGCGATAGGGCGCGAGTTCGCTTACATGTACCATGCCGTCATGGCCAGGAGTAATCTCTACAAAAGCGCCGAAGTCCAAAATACGGACAACTTTGCCGGTATAAATTTCCCCGGCTTCAAATTCATGAACGATTTCTTTTACCCTTCTCACCGCTTCAGCACACATTTCCGCGTCAGTGCCGGTGATCATTACGAGGCCAGTGTCTTCAATATCAATCGCCACACCGGTTGCGGCAATAATTTCATTAATAATTTTTCCACCCGGTCCAATAACTGCGCCGATTTTCTCCGGCTTGATGCTGAGAGTATAAATGCGCGGCGCATATTTTGATAATTCAGCGCGCGGTTCGCTAATGGCTATTTTTAACATTTCTAAAATTTGGTTTAGAGCAAGCCGACCTTGAGTTAAGGTCTTGGCTATCATTTCTTCGGTTAAGCCGGTTGTTTTCGTATCAAGCTGGATTGCGGTTAAGCCGTCAGCAGTGCCGGTCATTTTAAAATCCATGCCGCCTTTACCATCTTCCAAGTCTTGGAGGTCAGTAATTATCTCCCACTTACTCATATCATTGTTTGAAGCTATACCCATAGCGATACCGGCGACTGCTTTTTTGATTGGGACGCCAGCATCCATAAGCGCCAATGTAGAAGCGCAGGTTGATCCCATTGAAGATGAACCGTTTGAGCCAAGAGTTTCACTCACAACGCGGATGGTGTAAGGAAAATCTTCTTTGGCCGGCAAGACCGGAACCAAAGCTTTTTCCGCCAAAGCGCCATGGCCGATTTCTCGGCGTCCCGCGCCGCGCATTGGTTTCGCTTCGCCCACGCAGTAAGGGGCAAAATTATAGTGATGCATAAATCTTTTTTTACCTTGTCCTTCTAACCCCTCAAGCATTTGTTCCATTCCCGGAGAACCAAGAGTAACAATTGACATGACTTGAGTTTCACCACGAGAGAAAAGTCCGGCGCCATGGTTTCTTGGCAGAATGCTAACTTCAGCTGATAAGGAGCGTATTTCGTCCAATTTTCTTCCGTCAACGCGTTTGCCGCCATTAATAATAGCGTTAGTTACCTCGGCTTCAACCATTGGATTGATTAACTCCGTGATCGCTATAGTGCGCAAGTCTTTACTAATTCCTTGGCTGAACAGGTATTCATCTAATTTTATTTTTATATCGCTGACCGCGGCTTTTCTTTCGCCTTTGGTGTAATATATTTTATCAAAAAGAATCGGTTCGATATTCTTTTCCAGCCAGGCGCGGGCAACTTGAAAAGTTTTTTCTTTTTCTTCAGCCTTGATAATATCGTCTTGGTCAATTAATTTTTTTGTTTCTTTTTTATCTTTGACTGAGCCGATTTCTTTTTTCATTTTGTTGATTAATTCTATCGGCGCTTGGAGCTCGGTTTGTCCGAGGTTAATGGCCTTAAGCATATCGGCTTCGGATACTTCATTTGCGGCCGCTTCAATCATAATTACTTTTTTAGCAGTGCCGGAAACAATTAGATCAAGGTCGCTGGTTTCGCGTTCTTTGTATGTCGGATTAAAAATAAATTTTCCTTCCACGCGTCCAACGCGTACGGCGCTTATTGGTCCGTTCCATTTCACGCCGGAAATGGCGAGCGCGGCAGAAGCGGCAACAAGAGAAATAACATCATGATCATTTTCTTGGTCAACTGAAAGCACGGTAATGATTACCTGCACGTCTTTGCGCGAGGATTCATCAAACAAAGGGCGAATTGCTCGGTCAACCATACGGCCGGTTAAGATTGAGTCATCGCTCGGTCTGCCTTCGCGCTTGATCCAACGTGAACCTTTAATAATTCCTGCGGCATAAAGGCGTTCTTCAAAATCAACCATGAGCGGAAAGAAATCAATCCCCGCTCGTTCTGTTTTTGATTCTACCACGGTCGCCATAATGACAGTGTCGCCATATTGGACCGTGACTGCGGCATCTGCCTGCATGGCAAGCTTGCCGGTTTTGATCGTGAGTGTGCGGCCAAGCCACTCCGTAGAATAAACTTTTTCGTTATTCATAGTTTTGTACGGGAGGTTAAAGGTAAAAGTATAAAGGTAAAAGGACGCTGATTTCGCGTTCCTTTTTACTTTTTACTTTTTACTTTTTCCTCGTGTGTTGGCCGCCAGATTGGAGCCTATTGGTAAAGCCTGATTTATTATCAGGATTACAAATCAGCTGTGTATCTGGAGACCAAATTATATTAAATAAATTTCTAAATTCTAAGCTCTAAATCCTAAACAAATTCAAATTTTTTAAATTCAAAATTCAAAATGGTTTAGGTAATTTGAACATTTAAATTTTAAAATTATTTAGAATTTAGATATTGGGATTTAGGATTTGCGAGTTTATCTCAGGAATTTCCGATTATCGCTTAGATTTGTAAAGTCATCTGCTTCTTCAACTAATTTTGATGAAGCGGTTTGGCGAAAAGCGACAACTTCTACAAGACAGCCTTTGGTGTTTTGTAGATAACTAACCAACGGCAGATAATCGCCATCTCCCGTAACTAAAATTATTACATCTAATTTTTCGGAAAGTTTTATTGCATCAACTGAAATTCCAACATCCCAATCGGCTTTTTTTGCGCCGCCAGCAAAAATCTGAAGGTCTTTCATTTTTACTTCAAAACCCTGTTGGCTTAAAGCTTCAAAAAATGGCATTTCTTCCTCGGATTCGGTTTTGATAACATAAGCAATTGCGCGGATTAATTTTCTTCCCGCGACCGCTTGACTTAATACTTCTTTGTAATCGACGCGTTTGCCAAAAAGATTTTTGGCCGAATGGTACATATTTGAAACATCCACTAAAACGCCAATACGTTGCTCCTTGTGTTTAATCATATTTTTATATAGTTAGGATTGCATAATTTTATCCTAAAAATTTGTTGATTATCATTATTCCTTAGCCGCTTCTTTTGCCTCAGCGGCTTCTTCTTGCGCCTCAATTTTTAGTTGTTCTTTGGCTAAAATTTCTTCTTCAATTCTTTTGCGTTCTTCTTCGTCGTCTATCATTTTTTTAGCGATTTTTAATTTTAATTTTTGCGCCACGTCCTGAAAAGATTTTTCATCTTCCTTTTGCAAATATTTTAATAATCGGCGACGTTCTCCAACTTTTTTTAAGAGACCTCGGCGAGAAGAATGGTCATGTTTGTGCAATTTTAAGTGGTCGGTTAATTCCTTAATTTCCTCAGTTAAAATAGCGATTTGCACTTGTGGCGAGCCGGTATCATTGGCATGAACCCGGAATTTATTAATGATTTTTTGTTTTGCTTCTTTGCTAAGCATAGCTTTTTCGTCCCCTTAACCAAGATATCCGCCCAGGGCGGATAACCGAGAAAAGGGCAATTAATTTAAGATTTATGAATTAAAATTTAAGATTCACGATTATTTTGTTTAACTGTAGCATAAATATTAGAAAAAAGCAAGGGTTTGGAATAATATCAGAGTCAATATATAATTTTTTAATAAAAAAGGTCCGCAGTTTTTAAAACCGTAGACCTAGGCCAGTTTAAGAGCATTCAGTCTCACAAACTCTAGAGAATCCCCGAATAAACCTTTTAAGTCTCCGATCGTTTGGGAATATTGGTTTTTGTCGGGATGCTCAAGCTGGGAGAGTAGCTCTTTTGTGTATAGGCTGTCAACGTCTGTGATTTTTGCAAACAGTTTGCACGCCCTCGCAGTCGCAATTTTTGGATAATGGAGAGCTACTGTTTTTTTTGAATCATCGGGCATTTCCACTCCCTGGAGCCAGAGCATTTTCCGAGCGATACGCACCGGCGCTTCTAGCATTTTTTGGAGAGAGAAGCAAAGACTTTCACCTTCCAGCGCAGGGAGACAGACTAAATCTTTCTGCAACTTTTGCAATTTCCTTCGCAAATAGCTGCGCACACTCTCAAGACGTGAGGTGTGCTCAAGAAAAATCCACCGGAGTGGGTTCTCTTTGATTAAACCGCCATTTTTTATAGCATATTCCAAGGGAGCAATAAGTGGCGGTTCAATCGTATGCATTGGTCCTTTGGCGATTTGCAGGCCAAGCGGTATTATTTCGGTTGGCACAAAAAGAGTTGCAGCGAGTTTGGCAATTTTTTGGAGAAAGTAGAATACCTCGATTTGCCGCTCGTCATCATACAGCACCAAGCAATCTACGTCGCTGCGTAGATTGTGAGTGCCGGAACTAACTGAGCCAAAGAGAATAGCTCCGATGACGCCGTTCATGGCTTCCAGGTCTCGTCTGATTTTGTCGGTAACAGTCGTGAAAGCCGACAATTTAGGAATTTCTCCTGCCTTGATTTGCTCAAACGTGAATACTCGGCCCACAACTATCACCTCCTTCCGAATTTTTAGTTATTGGAAAGTACAACCCCTAACAATGAGATTATCTAAAAATTGTTAAATGTCAAGCAAAAAATAAAATAAAAACCTAACTTTTCTATAAAAATTAGGTTTTTATAAAATTTATTTAATTTCAACAATCTTATACTCAACGACTTTATTCGCTAAATTAACTTTGACTGTATCACCCACTTTTTTATTTAAGAGCGTTGAGCCAAGCGGTGAGTTATGTGAGATAACGCCAGTGTTTGGATCGGTTTCGGAAGATCCGAGAATTAAATAAGTTTTTATTTTTCCATTGGTTTCAACAGTAACTTGGCAACCGAGTCGGACTTTATCGGTGTTGATTTGCGGTTTTATAATTATTGCGCGTTTCAAATGGTCTTCAATATCCAGAATGTGTTGGTTAATACCGCGGAGCCGGCCTTTAGCCATTTGGTAGGCGTGATTTTCTGAGAAGTCGCCATCAAGCGCCAGGTGTTTTACTTCCTCGGCCGCGCGCGGGCGGCTAAAGTTTTTTAGTTTTTCCAGTTTATTTTTTAGTTCAATAAATTTCTCCTCGGTAATGTAAGGGTCAGGTTTAGCGTGAGTATATTTTCCGGGTTTGCGGATAGGGACTAGCATAGTTTTAAAAAATAAAAATTTAAAAAATCAAGAATTTAAAAGTTAGATAGTTTAATCTCTTGATCTGAAAAAATCGCAGTGGCCAGTTGGCGGCACATCAATATTCAGTTCGCTACAAAAACATTTTCTTCCTTCCTCGAGAAAGCTGTCGCAATGCTGGCATTGTTTTTCTTCGTTTTGATATTCTTCTGTAAAATTGTATTCTATTTCTTGTGACATAAAAGTTATAAAAAAAATTAATTATTTTTTTCTTTGTCTCATTGCCATATGTTTCTTTTGCAGGGTGTTTAATAATTGGGTTTCGTCAACAAATTGGTGGCGGCGTCCTTTGATAATAAATTTTCCATTAATCATTAAGTCGCGAACGCTACGGCCGCCATGTGTAATCAGATTGCCGATTAAAGTCATCGGGTTTTCTTCATCATAAGGAATAAATCCGCGATCGCGTAATTTCCAAAAAACCAAATCCGCTTTCATTCCCGGAAGAATTTTTCCGCGATCATGAAGATTTAGCACTCTTGCTCCGTTCATAGTCATCATTTTAAAAAGTGTGCCATATTTAATTGTCCGAGAATATAGATGGGTAATGCGCGCTTGATAAGCTTCCGTCAAAAGATCTAGCTTGCTTTTGCTGACGACGCTATCCGTGCCTAAACAGATATTTTTGTATCCATTGGCGTCATTGAATTGCCAAAAAGGGAAAATGCCGCTTTTGTGAATTGCATTGGAAGTTGGCAAATGGACAATGCCAATTTGATTTTTTGACATTTCTACAATTTCTTCCGGCGAAACATAGATAGAATGCGAAACAATAGTGCGATTATTTAAGAGGTCAAATTTTTTTAGTAATGCCACTTCGCTCATTCCTTGCTCTTTGACGGTAATTGCGGCAACATTTTGGCTTTCAGCCATGTGGACGGTTAATAAGGTTTGGTATTTTTCTATTATTTTTTTTACTTTATCCAGAGTGGTTGGCGGAGTTTTGTAGAGATAATGAAGAGAAATAGCCGGAGTGGAATAAAATTTTTTCTTTTGCGCGAGTAATTCTTCAACCATTTCCGGCGAATTAGTCGGCCTAGAATTGCTAACCGCGCTTACGGCATTTATCAAATTATGTTGAGTTATTTTTGCCGCTATTTCTCCGGCGTTAAAACTTGGTCCGTGCGTAAGAGTTGTTGTGATGCCGTTTTTTTGTTGTTCGGTCAGATCGCCAATAGCGGCATAGAACAGAGCCTCTTCATCTTCAAACCTTTGCCATTTTGCCATATTAGCAATAGTGTCGTCCACGCTCTTTTCTTCATCCAAAACTAGCGCGCTTCGCAGCAAGTACATGTGAATATGCGCATGGCCATTAATCAATCCAGGAGTAACCACTATGCCGCCGCGTTTTCCGGCGTCATAAATTATATCAAATTTTTTTTCTTTTATTTTTTCTAGCGGTTCCAGCTCCGTAATCAGATCGTTTTTTATGGCGATTGAATAATTTTTTAGGCATATCAAATGATCATCCGCGTCGCAGGTAAAAATAAAAGGAATATTTTTAATTAAAATTTGGCGGTAATTTTTTGCGTTTACTTCATAGCGGCTATGTTCATTATTTGCTTCATGCAGGATATCAGTCTTATTCTCTACTCTTTCTTTTATTTGTTCTAATATATTTTGGTGTGACATACTATTAAATACTAAACTCTAAGCACTAAATACTAAATAAGCACAAAATCCAAATTTTTTAAGGTTTAAAACATTTGAATTTAATAAATTTTAATTTGTTTAGGATTTGGAATTTAGTGCTTAGGATTTTTAAATATTATTCCCACTCGGTCGTTCCCGGCGGTTTATTGGTTATATCATAAAATATATATGATATTTTTTTGGTAGCGAGAATTTCCCGGGTAATTTTTTTTAATATTGATTTCTTCATTTGGTAGAAATTCAGAGTCATAGCATCGCGAGTGTTGACCGGACGAAGCACGATTGATTCTTTTCCGCTTCCATCTGTAATAGGTATGAGGACAACGGGAAATTGCCAAATATCGTTATATAGATTAGCTTTTATAATATTTTTTGTTACTATTGCGTCAATCTCTCGTAGTATGTTTATTCTTTCCGGCGACAAATCAAGTTTTTCGGAGGGCGAAACAAAATTATTATTTTTATCCGGATTAAGTAGTAGAACTACACGGTTTACTTCGTGTATGGAATTGGTGGTGGCAACAGAAATCTTATCTAATTTTTCCCAATTATTTTCTCCCCAGACAGCCAGAGGATGGGCATAAGTGCGATTATCACCTTGGACGCCAACCGATTTTATCGGCAGAAGTTTTTGAAAAATTTTTGTATAATTATTTTTGTAGAATTTAGTAATTTTATTTTGTGTTTTTTGAATATTATTTTTCGCATTTTTTTCTTCAAAACATAAAGCGCGAATCGCCAGTCCTGGACCGGGAAAAGGATGGCGTTCTATTAAATTTTTTGGGAGTTTCAGAAGTCTGCCAATCTGGCGTACCTCGTATTTATAAAAATCAACTAGCGGCTCAACAACCAATCCTTGGTCAATCATTTTTTGGATGGCCGCTACGCGATTGTGATGTGTTTTTATTTTGTCCGCATTTTTTGTTCCGCCAGATTCAATCGTGTCCGGATAAATGGTGCCTTGTCCCAAGAGCCAATTTTTTAAATTTAATTTCTCGCAAACTTCATCTTTAATATCTAAAAAAGTTTGACCAATAATTTTTCTTTTTTCTTCCGGATCGCATATTTGTTTGAGATTTTTAAAAAATGTTTGGCCGGCGTCAACTATTTCCAAGTTATCAAAACCGATTTTCTTGAAGCTTTTGATTATTTGTGCGGATTCGTTTTTTCTCATAAATCCAGTGTCAATGTAGAGACCTTTAACTCTTTCTTTTCCAAGCGCTTTTGAGAGCAGAGCAAAACTCACGTTAGAATCCACCCCGCCGCTTACCAGAACAAATACCTTTTTGTCCCCGACTTGTTTTTTTATTTTTTCCATAATATGCGCGAGCAAGTCCTTGATCTCCCAGTTTTTTTCAGCACAGCAAATATTTATTACAAAATTCTCAATTATTTTTTTGCCCTCTCGCGTATGATCAACTTCCGGGTGAAATTGCAATCCGTATATATGATTAATATTATCTGCCATGGCAGTAACCGGACAATTCGGAGTAGAGCCGGAGATTATAAAATTTTTTGGCACCTTGATTACCGAGTCGCCATGGCTCATCCAAACCTCTGTTTTTTTTCGGATATTTTTAAAAAGCGGCGTAGATCCTTTTAAAAATAAATTGGCGCGCCCGTATTCGCGGACACGCCCCGGCTTCACTCTGCCGCCCAACAAATGCGCGATCAGTTGGTGGCCATAGCAAAGTCCGAGAAGCGGAACTCCCAATTTAAATATTTTTTGATCAACTTTAATAGAATTTTTATCATAAACCGACTGAGGACCGCCGGAAAGAATAATTCCCGAGGCGTTTTCCAGTTCGGAGGCGCTGGCATCGTGAGGATAAATTTTTGCCAGCACGTTAAGCTCGCGAATATTTCTCGCAATCAAATGCGTGTATTGAGAGCCAAAATCCAAAATCGCAATATGGTCTTTCATCTGATGAAAAATTAATATTATTTAAACCTTTGATTATTCGCACGAGATGATTTATAATTATCATATTATTATTAAATACACTATTATGCAAGAAGCATTGACCTATGACGATATTTTGTTAATACCGCAATATTCGGAAATATTGCCGTCAGAAACAATTATAACTAGCCGGTTTTCCCGAAATGTTCCTTTGAAAATTCCGGTTGCCAGCTCGCCGATGGACACGGTTACCGAGCACAAAATGGCTATCGCTTTGGCGCTTCAGGGCGGAATCGGAATAATTCATAAAAATTTATCTATCAACGAACAGGCGGAGGAAGTTAAAATGGTGAAGCGTTTTGAAAACGGATTCGTGATTGATCCAATAACGCTTTCTCCGGACGACTTGGTGGATGAAGTCTATCGCATCAGAAAAGAAAAGGGTTATAAAAAAATCCCAATCACGGATAAGGATGGAAAACTTTTGGGGATGGTTACCGAGCTTTGTTATTTTTGGCCAGAAGATCAAGGGAAAAAAGTCAGAGAAATCATGGAGCCGGCAAAAGAGCTGGTAACAATATTGGATAGTGCCAGCCTTGTTAAGGCTAATGAAGTGATAAAAAATAAGAAGTTATCCGTTCTCTGTGTCGTGGATAAAAATGGAATTTTAAAATCAATTGTTACCAGAAAAGATTTGCAGAAGAACGAACATTTTACTTTGGCAAACAAGGACACAAAAAAACATTTGTATGTCGGCGCGGCGATAGGCACAGGAGAAGATATGTTGCCGCGCGCTCAGGCATTGGTTATGGCCGGAGTGGATGTCTTGGTCGTTGATACTGCGCATGGCCATTCCCGCGGCGTTATTAACGCGGTTAAAATATTGAAAAAAGATAAAATAACTAAGAATACGGATGTAGTTGCTGGAAATGTCGCAACCGGTGAAGCGGTAAATGACTTGATTAAAGCCGGCGCTGATGGTGTGAAAGTGGGCATTGGACCCGGTTCAATTTGTACTACTCGGGTGGTTGCCGGAATTGGCGTCCCGCAAGTTACCGCGATTATGGAAGCTGTTCGCGGCCGAGGAAAAAATATTAATATTCCTATTATTGCTGATGGAGGAATAAAATATTCCGGAGATATTACCAAGGCTTTGGCGCTTGGCGCCAACTCGGTAATGCTCGGCGGACTTTTGGCGGGAGCAGAGGAATCGCCGGGAGAAATTGAATTTGCTGATGGACTGATGTACAAAACTTATAGAGGCATGGGATCAATCGGCGCTATGGCGCGCGGCTCAAAGGATCGCTATGGACAAGGAAAAATAAAAGATAGTGGGAAACTTGTGCCTGAAGGAATTGAGGGCAGAACGCTTTATCGCGGGCAGTTAGAAAAAATTATTTATCAGCTTATGGGCGGACTGCATTCCGGCATGGGTTATCTTGGTGCTAAAAATATTTCCGAACTTAATAAAAAAGCCAAATTTGTTAAAATTAGCAGTGCTGGTTTTAAGGAAAGCCATCCGCACACGGTGACTATTACAAAAGAAGCGCCGAACTATTTTAAGAATTAAAATTTAGCAAATAAAATAAATAATATAGCTAGAAAGACGTAAAATATTAAAG
>JAQVLT010000006.1 GCA_028704015.1 Patescibacteria group bacterium
ATCATACGAGTTTGCTTATATGCATACTCGTACAGATTACCAAAACCACGACATTTATGGTATTTAAACCCTATTTGCATGTCTTTTGGCCTGCTTCGCAGTCCAATATGTGCCTGAACTTATTCAAACAGTTATTTTTATTTACTAATCTTCTTTCCAGGAAAGAAAAGTATATTCGCCGGTAGTGGGAAAATGCGGCGGCGGATTAAAAGTCAAATTATTATCATAAATCAAATTACGTATGCGATAACCGGTATCATCAGTAAAGGCAAATCCATAGCGATTGCGAGTAGCCATTGATCCTCTGACTGTAATAGCGCTTTTATGACATTCATTTCCGCAATTATGACAATTATAATAATTTCTACCTATTCGCCCTTCTTTTGCAATCATCGCGGCATTGATTTCCAAATTATCTTCGCTTGATAACCCAATAGTAATATTTCCCTGCGCTATTAACCCAATAGCATCACGGCCATCATAACTGGAATAAGTTAAATCATTATTGATTATAATATCGGTGTTATTGCCGGTAAGCGGCTCTCGAAAAGCCAAAACAGTAATGCGTCCATCATTTACTTTGCCGTCTATCCAAACCTTATCCTTAACAAACAATAGGCCATTAGCAGGAGTGCTTGTTCCCAGGCTATAATTTTCTTCACTATCAATACCTTCTTTGGCTACACCATCACAGGAACCGCTATCGCGGGTAACTATTTTAATATCCATAGTATTATTTGTTTTTAAAGTAATATGATAACCCTTTTGTCCTGAACTTTTCAAAACCTTGCCATTAAGATTAGCTTTGACAAGCATATCGCTTGCATAGTTATCCAATAAATCAAAACTAATAATCGGCAAAGGAAAAGATCGTCCGCCCTTAAAAACATCGGCATAATTTTGCAAATTCCCGCTACTGCTTAATTCTTTGGGATCATAATCTCCCACCGCGTGCGCGTGTGTATGCACGCCAAATTCCTTAGAACCATCATGATCGGGATCGTCATAATTTGAAAGCGATGACGATACTAAATTATTAGCTACTCCGTCAAAACGCACTCCGCCATTAGAGTGTACTCTGCCCCAGATTTCTGTGCCGGCGCCAAAACGAATATCGGAATTGCACAAAACCGAATAAGCCGACCAAGAAGGAATGCCGCACTCTACTTCCACCGCTCTTTTTATTTCCGCATGGCCTGCCACCCAACCGACTGATTTTACCCGGACAATCGTTGAGCCCTTCAAGGGCGGCGGGGTGATATAAAGCTCATAATATCCGATTATATTTTTGCCGGCAGAATCTTTGTACTCAAAAGGTCCATATGGTCCGTAATTTGGCTGGCCAACACAAGTTTGATTATTGCAAAATTCTCCCGGGTCATGATATAAAACCCAACGATAATAATTAGCTCCGGCTTCAGCAATCTGCAACGCTTGCGCCCGCGCCACCATCTGCGTATTTAATTTCATTTCCAGCATACTGACACTGATCGCGCCAATAGTGATCGCTAAAAATATTCCCGCAATGACCAATGATAAAACCATCATTGAACCGGATTGATTATTTTTAACACTATTTTTCATACTAATTTAATTATCTTTCAAATTTCTCAATTCAACACTTGATTCAAGCAAGTAAGGCGCGGAAAAACGATCAGAAAGAGAACTAATTTTTAATTTTATATTTATTAATCTGATATTATTAATTACTCCAGTGGCGCTGTTATTTTCGTCAAAATAAAAAAATATTGGCTCAATGAAGGCATTTGCCGCCAAAGTGGAAGTGGCGGCCGGCGAGCCATAACTATTATCAACGCCCGGTTTTGTAACTGCTTCTTTTAAAAATGTTTCATCTAAAAAATATCTGATTTTCTCTATTTGGCCGTCATTATCAATATCATTATAAAAAATAAAATTCGTGGGCTCAATTGTCGCCAAAGGATAGTCGCCGCGAGCCGAAGAATTTGCGCCGCGAATTTCTTTTGCCATTATTTCCATGGCCCGGCGCGCGCTTTTTATTTGTGTTGTTTGTTCGGCTTCAAAACTCGTAGAACGAAAACCTTTGATAATAAAATCTGACCCCACAAGAAAAACCAAAATAAAAATAGACATCGCGACAAGCATCTCAATAAGAGAGAAACCGCTTAATTGTTTGCTATTAAACATACTAATATTTGCCAATCAAAATTTAAAAAAAATAATTTTACAATAACAAAATTTAAATAATAAATTTTAAATCAAACTCTAAGCCCTGAATTATTTTTCGCTTACTCCCAATTTGCATCTTGCCATTATTTATAGATTCTAATGATTTTATTTTCGCTCGGCGCCACTACTATCGGCTGCTCCGGTTCACTCGCCTCAATTTCTCCTGATTTTAATTTTATTGTATATCCTGGCGTATCCCACTCTAACGGCAAATTAATGTTGCCGTCTGAATCGGATGTAAATTCCTTATCATACTTGTATATCACCGGATTCTCACCAATTCTTTTCGTGCCGGTAACGGAGACAGTACTATTGGCCAAGCCGTTTTCACTAGAAAAATTTCTGAAATTAGCGGCATAAATATTCAATTGTCCGCCTCTGCTATCCTGCCAAGCCGCAATGCAATCTCCGTTGGTTTTAATTGCCATATCAGAATAATTCTGGCTGGATAAATTCAAAGTGGTATTAACGCGAAAATCTCGCGGCCACAATGCGTTACCATTGACATCAAATTTCTGTGAATAAACGTCGTCGTCACCGCTTCTTTTGTCCGACCACGCTGTATAAATATTATTATCTTGGTAAACAACGCTTGGACTATATTGAATAAACTCTTGCGCCTCCTGATTTATATTTTTTTCCCAAACTTGATAGGCGGCTTGATTAAATTTTGCCAAAACAACATCTTTGGAAGAGCCGCTTTCTTCTCCATAAACTAAATAAAAATTTCCGTCTTCGCCAAAAACCGCCGAAGGCGTTGTTTTGATTGAAGAATCTCCACACAGCAACATGGCTTGCGGCCAAACAGGCGCGCCGGCTTTATCAAACTCCTGCGCGTAGATTTTTCCGCCAGAACTATTTCGCGTCCAAACAACTAAAATATTCCCATCAATATCAATCGCTACGGACGGCGAAATTTCATCGTCAGATTCACTTGCCACCGCCAAATCATTCGGCCATAACTTGCTTCCATTTTTATCAAAACTTTGCGCGTAAATATCCCAATTTCCCTTCCTCTTGTCCTGCCAAACAACAGTAGTAGTAGCTCTATTTAAACTGCCAATAGATACTATCCGAGGATTAATTTGTTCGCTTGCGTCACCCTCGCTATTTACTAGTTCAGAAGAGAACAGGCCAACTCCCGAACTATCAAAACCTTTGAAATAAATTTCATTATTGCCTAAATTATTATTCTGCCAAGCAACAAACAAATCCCCCGCGCCGGTGGCGGCGACGTCCGGGTTAGCCCCGCTATCAATCTTTTTGTCATTTTGCCAACTTTTTAAATTGGAAGAACCAAATTTTTGCACATAAATCTCCGATAACGTGGAATTTATTTGGCTTTGCCAAACAAAATAACTATTATCGTATCCATCAGTCGCTACTCTTGGTAACAAAAGAGAATTTTGCGACAAACTATTTACTCTGAAATTTACCGGCAAATTAGCGGATAGTATTTGTAAATTTACATTGGCTAAACGATCAATGGAAAAACTATCTTCTGTTTTCTGTCCTTGGAACACGGAATAATTCGGTTTTGTCGGATTGGGATTGTTTGTATCGCGAGCATAAGTTTTTTCCGTGCTATAACCATCTTTTGTCACTGTCACTTCATAACTATTCAAAGCCGGCAAAACCGGCAGAGACAAACTACCTTGGGCATCAGAGGCGTAATGCGCATCTAAATAAGTGGCAAGAGCGCTATTTACAACGTGAATATCAGCGCCGGATACTGGCTGACCATTGGAGTCAACTGCCGATATTTTTAATAACCCGTAACCAGCAAGAGTTTCTTCGGTATTTGGTATAACCTTGGAAAATATTGTCACGTTTTTCAATTCAAATTTTCCTTGCCAAGAAACATCAACAGTAACAATTTTATAATCAGTAAAAACATTATCAGTGCCGGCGACCAATGTGCCATCATAAGAATCATCATAAAACATCACCGTAGTGTGCACGACAAAATTCCCACCACGATTGATATTTTCAAATTCTTGAATTTTTCCCACCGGACTGCCGTTTGTTGTACCAACATCTTCGTAGGGAAAATTGCGTATTTCCTCCATCTTCTGATTGGCAATTTCAATAGCCAAAGTGTAATATTTGTTGTCTTGAGAAGTTTTAAGCGACAAAATTATTAAACCGTAAATACCCAAAATTAAAAATCCAATGATAAGTAAAGATACCAAGACTTCTATCAAGCCGAAACCGCTATTTTTTTTGATTTTTTCCTCCTTCATAAATGAAGTAATTATCAAATTTTAAAATTACTTAAAAATTTCTGGTAATTTGAAAAATACTTTTGTTATATTTGCGTATTTGCAATCTACATTATCTGCGCCAAACCGTATATTGGCATAACGATAGCCGTGGCGATTATACCAACGCCCAAACCTAATAATAAAATAATGAGCGGCTCAATAACTGACGGCAAATCATTCATGATATTTTCTACTTCACTCTCATAAAAATCAGCCAACTCGGACAAAATATTATCTAACTCACCCGTCTCCTCGCCGACCAAAATAATTTGGTTTACCACTGGCGGAAACAGTTGCGGATAATTGGAAATAATTTCATTGATCCGACTTCCCTTTTTTATCATTTCCGCCATATCATTCACGGCCCGGCGATAATGAAGATTACCTAAGGTATTTGCCGTTATTTGAAAAGTTTTAACCACCATGACATCTGTTTTTAAAAGACTGCTTAGTGTTCGGGAAAAATGAGCGATATTAATTTTTTTAATTATTGGAGAAATAACCGGCATTTTCAAAATCAACCCCTGAATAAAATATTTTCCCCGTAAATTATGATAGGTTTGTTGTAATGCAAAAATTGCAAACACCAAAACAACTAACGCCAAAATTCCATGATTGCTTATAAAATCACTAAAATTTATAAGTACTCTGGTTGACCAAGGCAAGGAGGCGCGCAAATCGCTATAAGTGGAGACTAAAACCGGCATAACATAAATCATTAGAAAAACACCTACGCCAAACATTGCTAAAATAATTATTGCCGGATAAGCCAATGCCCCTTTAACTTTTAAAGATAACTCGTACTGTTTCTTCATCTGAATATAAAGTTGATCTAAAACTTCTTCCAGCTTTCCCGAAGTTTCTCCGGCGCCAATCATATTAACATAAAGCTCGCCAAATACTTTTTCGTGAGGCTTCAAACTTTCAGTTAAACTAACCCCCTTGTCCACTGATTCATAAATTTTTGCCAAAATTTTAGAAAAATATTTATTCTCATTCTGTTTGCCCAATACCTTAATAGCCGAGGAAATGGAAATTCCCGATTTGAGCATCAATTTTAAATATTGAGTAAAAAATAATTTTTCTTTGAGCGGAACACTACGAAAAGTAAAAACAAAATTCCACTTTTTTTTAATTAATCTTTCATTTTTATTATCTTGTGTATCCTGGGTCTTGGGCATAAATTTTAAAATTAAATTAGAAATTTATATTTTATGGTAAAAGAGTTCTATTAAAAACTGCTACCTATTCCTCGCAAACCCTTGCTGGCGCGCAAATCAGCGATCGTCTTTTCTAAGCCCTTGTCCAGATTAGTCACCGGCAGCCAACCCAACTCGTCTCTAACTCTGGTAATATCAGGCAGACATAATGGCGTCATAAACAAATGTTCTTGATCGTAAGTAATTTTTGATTTTGAACCAATCAAGTCAATAATTTTTTGTCCTACTTCGCTAATATTTATGTCTACATCCGAACCAATATTATAAGGACCGAACAAATCGCTATCCATGAGCCGCAAAGCCGCGTCAACACAATCACCAATATAGCAAAAAGACGAAGAAAAATCTTTGTTTCCATAAATAACCAAGTCATTGTTATCAAGGGCATCGCGAACAAAATCAGGGACCATCTGGTTGTCATTAAGTTTCATGCGCGGTCCATAAGTTCTAAAAATACGCATTATTTTTGCGTCTAAATGATAAATTTCTCGATAGTTCTTTACCATCGTTTCAGCAAACCTCTTGCCTTCATCATAGCAACTGCGATCAGATAAAATATTTACCAAACCCAAATCATCTTCTTTTATTCTAGGATTATTAGCTCTGCGCGGTCCATAAATAACCGCGGAAGAAAAATGCACTAATTTTGCTTTATACTTTACAGCTAAATCCAAAACATTCTTCATGCCATAAGAATTTGCCAAAAGAGAAGCCAATCTATTGTCTTCAAAGTTTTTGGGCGAAGTCGGGCATGCCAAATGATAAATCTCTTGCACGCCTTGAAATCTAATCTTAAATTTCTCTAATCCGGGAACTTTTTCCAGGTCAATCGGCTCAGCCACATTATGCCGCACAAATTCAAAATTCGGATCGGCCAACAGATGATCAATATTTTTTTCATCACCGGTTAAATAATTATCCAGACAAATTACTTTTGAATTTTTTACCAGTTCATCGCACAAATGAGAGCCAATAAATCCTGCCCCTCCCGTTACTAAAACATTTTTTTTATCAAAGATTGCTTGTTTAACCATATGTTTATTTTAATTATTATAAATAAAAATTATTCAACTTTATTCTTAATTACCCCAACTCTGATTCCTTTATTATATTTAACATCAAAAGCGTAAAAACCGCTCAAGAGAACTCCTTGGCCGTCAAATATTCTCGCATGCGGACTGCCACCTTCTCCGGCACCGGTAATAATTTCGTCCATTCCATCGTTATTGATATCTCCTGCTCCTATATTTACGCCGCCATTAAATTTTTTGTCATAAGCATAAAATTGCGCCAAAAGTTTAGCATGACCATCCAATACTCTAACGTGGGGACTGCCGCCCTTGGCCGGCGCCACAATAATTTCATCCTTGGTTGATCTACCCGCCCATATAACGTTGCCGGCGGCTACATTTACGCCACCTCTAAAACTTTTGTCAAAAGCGTAAAATTGTCCGATTAATTTTCCAACTCGGTTAAAAATTTTAACTTGCGGCGTGCTGCCGCCTCCCGCGCCAACAATGATTTCATTTTTACCATCACCGTCAAGATCGCCAGAAGCGACATTAACGCCCCCTCTAAAACTTTTGTCAAAAGCGTAAAACTGATCTATCAATTTTCCTTTCCGATCGAAAATCTTTATCTGCGGCAAACCACCTGTTCCCGCGCCGGTTATTATTTCGTTTTTGCCGTCACCGTCCAGATCGCCCGAGGCAACATTTACGCCGCCACGAAAATTTTTGTCAAAAGCAAAAAATTGCAAAATAAGCTTGCCTTGCTGATCAAAAACTTTTATATGCGGTCCGCCACCAGCGCCCGCGCCGGTTATTATTTCATCTTGTTCGTCGCCATTAATATCACCAGACGCGATATTCACTCCGCCACGAAAATTTTTGTCAAAAGCGGAAAAACTTAATTTTTCCGCGCCGGAAAAACTTGTAAATTTAATTCTATTATCCAAATCAAACTGCGGTGAAATAATTACGCTAGCGGATTTTAATTTCATATCTTTTGAAACCGCTTCTACCATATTTTTTACATTTAATCTGCCAGCGCCTAATTGGCCGATAAAATTCGGATTCAAGCGATAAATATTTTCCGAATTACTCAATAAAATTTTTCTGATTTCATCAAATTTCAATTCCGGGTTCATCTCTTTTATGAGCGCAATAGCACCTGCCACCATGGGCGTTGCCATTGAAGTTCCTGACCAATAGCCATCATAATAATTCGTAAAAAACTTTTTATTAATACTTTGATTTGGGGCATAAACCGAGGCGCCAAAGACGCTCACTCCCGGCGCCATAATATCAACACAACGAAAACCATAGCTGGAAAAAGCCGTCTTCTGATCAATCGCGTCAGTCGCGGCCACGCCGATAATCATATTTTCACCGTTTTTTCCGTCATAACAAACTGGATACATGGGATTTTTATCCAAATTATAACCGCTACCCTGCTCCAATTCGTTTCCTGCCGCCGCTACAATTATTACTCCTGCTTTATAAGCTCGAGTAACCGCTTCTTCTAATCCTTGACTATAATTGAAGCCGACGAAACTTAAATTAATAATATCAGCACCATTATTAATAGCATAATCAATTGCTCTGACCACGTCAGTTACTTTGCCTTCACCTCTGTCGTTTAGAACTCGTAAAGGCATAATCTTTGCTTGCCAGGTTACGCCCGCAATACCTGCGGCATTATTTCCTGAAGCGGCCGCGATGCTTGCTACTAATGTTCCGTGAATAATGCCAGCTTCAGTAAAATTTTTTTCAAACCGCGGTGAAGGATCCGGAGTATTATTAATAAAATCCCATCCGTTAACATCATCAATAAAACCATTACCGTCATCATCAATGCCATTATTAAAAATCTCGCCGGAATTCTGCCAAATATTATTTTTTAAATCCGGATGATCAATTTGAATTCCGGAATCAATTACAGCAATAGTGATGTGAGGCGATCTGCTGGCGATATCCCAGGCGGATAACGCTTTTATTTTATCTAAATACCACTGAGTTTTGTAATATTGGTCGTTGGGCGTAGCTGCCAAAGAATCTTGGGGAATACCAAAAAATATCCAGCAATTTGCCAAAAAAACAAAAATTAAGATATAACTAAAAAATTTGTTAATCTTTCTAAATTTCATGATTTAATTATAACATAATACGCCTCTTAATAACAAATAAAAAAAACGGCCATTAAGACCGTACTATTAATATTAATAAATTGTAAGATTATAAATTGTTTATTTCTCTTAAAGTTTCCTCGGCGCACTTTTTCCAACTAAAATTTTTAACTCTGGTTTTACCTTTTTCAATAAGCCGTTGCCTTAGTTGGTCGTCGTTTATTATTCTAATTATTGCTTCTGCGATGGATAAGGGGATATTGGCATCAAAATAATAAGCATCTTCGCCGGCTATTTCCTTTATTACTGGTATGTCAGAAGCGATAACTGGCGTACCGCAGGCCATCGCCTCTAAAATCGGGATTCCGAAACCTTCATGCTTTGAAGGAAAAATAAAAGCTGTCGCACCTTGATAAAGAATAGACAAATCAGTTTCCTCTATCCAGCCGGGAATTATCACCCTATCATTCAAACCAAATTCCTGAATATTAAAATTAACATCATCATAACCGAAACTTGCCTTGCCGATTAAAACTAATTTTTCCTTGATATCTTTATCTTTTTCCAATGCTAAGGCGCAGGCCTCAATAAGAGCTGGAATATTTTTCTTTTTTTCAATTCGTCCGACATAGAGAATATATGGCTGAGTAATGCCATATTTTTTTAATTGCTCCGTAACTTGCTCTAAATTATTTCTTCTGGAACACAATAAATTATTGAAGCCATTATAAATTACCTTAATTTTATCTTTTTGAACATTATAAAATTTTATAATTTCTTCTTTTGAATAGTTTGAAATAGTTATTATTTTTTTTGCCCTAGAGAGAGCGAAGCGCGTCGACCAGCGTAAATAGTCTCTTGAATTCGCCCCATATTTTCCAAGAGTAAAAATTCTGACTAAACGGTTGATTATTTTTTTCCCGAAATTGCTGTCTGCTCCCATCCGATCATCTTCATACACAAATTCATCTCTGGCAAACGCCACATCATGAATAGTTGCTATGGTATTTTTTGGCATGGCTAGTGGCAAACCATGGGCGGGCACAAAAAGAATGTCGGGCTTATGTAATATCATCTCCAAAGACAATCTGCCCAGCGTCCAAAAAAAAGAAAAAGGCCATTTTAAAACCTTGGCCCTAAAATTATTGTGCGGACTTTTAATTATCTGATAACCATTTTTATCAAACTTAATCTCGTCATCGTTTATAACTACTTCCGAATCCGAGGTAGTCAAATCTAATAAACCGCCTTGGAGCGGTTTGTCAGTATAGAGAATGTATTGATTTTTACTGTCAATTTTCGCCAGATTGCGAATAAGATAATAGGAATAATATTCCGTTCCTGTTTTTTTATCCCGATTCGCCCGACTGGCGTCAATGCCGATTAACATACAAAGGATAATTAAGATAATTAAGACAATTAAGATCTTTAAGGTGTATTTTTACAATCCCAATAATCTTAAAAATCTTAATGATCCCAAAAATCATAAATCTATTTCGTCGCTAAAATGCTCCGCTTATAGCTATCCAGGTTCTCCAAAGCAATGCCTGTGCCTTTGGCCACGCAGAGCAAAGATTCGTCAGCTACATAAGCCGGAACACCGGTTGTGCGAGAAAGAAGTTGGTCAATATTGCGTAAAAGCGAACTGCCGCCAGAAAGAACCATGCCTTTGTCCATAATATCTGCCGCTAATTCCGGCGGCGTTTGATGCAATACTTTTTTGGCCGCGTTAATTATCGCTTCCAATTCATTTTGTAAAGCTTCGGTCACATCATCACTTGTTACAGTGATACTCCGCGGCAAGCCGGTAATCAAATCGCGGCCACGGATCTCCATGGACAATTTATCTTCTAAATATAGAGCTGAACCAATATTAATTTTGACATCTTCTGAAGTTCTTTCACCAATCGCTAAATTATATCGGCGCCTAACATATTCCAGAATCGCGGCATCAAATTTGTTACCACCGATACGCACCGAAGTGGAAGCTACAATTCCCCCCAAGGATATCACGGCCATTTCTGCCGTACCGCCGCCAATATCAATAATCATATGTCCGGATGCCGAACCAATCGGAATGTCAGCGCCAATAGCCGCCGCGATTGGTTCTTTTATAATATAAGCCGCTCTTGCTCCGGCGGCAATCGTTGCTTCCGAAACCGCTCTTCTCTCAGTAGAGGTGATTCCTGCCGGCACGGCAACCATTACCTCTGGACGAAAAAGCCGTACACCGCCCAAAGCTTTATTGATAAAATATCTAAGCATAGCTTCGGTTGTCCGATAATCAGCAATTACCCCATCTTTAAGCGGCTTAACTGCCACAATAGTATCAGGCGTTCTACCTAACATATCCTTAGCTTCATTGCCAACAGCCAAAACTTTTCTATCTTCTATTGATACAGCCACCACGCTCGGTTCATTAATAACAATGCCTCTTTTAGGCAGATGAACTAATGTGTAGGTTGTTCCGAGATCAATCCCGATGCGTTTTATAAACATGATTATAAATTAAAATTAATAATTTGGTTAATTAATCCTAATATCTTAACGATCTTAACAATCATCCAATCTAAAAATCCACTTCAAATCTCTTATCAACAGATAAATCGCTTTCCCAGCCGATTTCGTTATTCTTTTCTTTACTAACAGAAAATCCAACCGGACTATATGATTTTATCTTATTATTGAACTTGAAGTCAACTGTCAACTTCTCTATATTGCTACCAGGTTGTTTCTGAATATACAATCCGTAAATTCCACTTTTGATTTGCGCGCTAATTTTATCCGGCAATTTATAAGTAAAAATCAAAGATCCAATATCACCTGGCTCAATTTTTATATAACCGCCAAAATAAGTTTTATTTAATTCCTGGCCAACCGCCGCTTCGCCGTCACTTATCCCTTCAGCCCTAATTAATTCGCTTCCCAAGGGAACATACAGACGAGTATAGCTTTGATATCTGGTGGTGCGCCAATCAAAACCGCCGTGATGGGCATAATTGATTTTTGCGGTAGCAATAATTTCGCCGTTTTTTTCTTCCAAACTGTATTTGATACTTTTGCTCATAACGGCGTCAGTTTTAAACGCGCCCATATTAGCATCAACGGCCATTAAATAATCACCCGCTGTTTCCTTCACCTCCCCCGCCCAACCTAAATTTTTGGATAAATTTTGAATTTGCGAATCATTAAAATAAAATAAAATATTTCTTTCGTATAAATTCCGACTGACGATATCAATCAACTTCGGCCATTCGGCAATCGGCAAATTGAATAATTTAATTTTTATTTCCTTAAATATTTCGCCAATCACTTCCTTCCGCTGCCAAGAAGGAATGCCTAATTTCACATAGCTCTTCTCAACACGATACTCCAAAAGCTTGGTAAAATTGTCTTTGTTGTATTCCTCGCCTTCAATAATAATCGGGCCGGTTAAACTCAATAAATCAGAAACTAATTTTGGTGTAATGCCTATTACGCCGCTAAAATTTCCATCAAATTTATCAATTTTTTCTTTAGCGGGCAAATAGTTGTATTCCATTTGATAAAACCATTCAATATTTTTAGCCGACTCAGGCCAATCGGGAGACCAGTTGGCATCGCGCATAAACCATTGATCGTTCAAGTATTTTTTTATTGGCGGCGGCGGCACTATATTCAATCGGTTCTCAACCGGCATATCCAAATGATAAACGTCATGGGTTGAAAAATTTAAAATATCACCGTTTTTTATGGTTAAATTTCCATAAGTTCCCAGAAATCCTCCGGTCGGCCTTAGCTCATCACTATTTTGCAATAACACCAAAAAATTTGACTCATTTGGATAGCCCGCCAAATACGGAAGCATCTCGGCCATAGGAATAATTTCATTAAATGTTTTTTTCGCCTCATTTAACTGAACTTTGACATTGTCAATTTTATTTTTTAGCGGCCAAAGAAAACCATAAGCTTTTACCTGATTCAAGTTCAAAGCGGCAAGTTCTAAATTGGCTTTCAGGCCGTTTAATTCTGGTGTTGATTCAAAGACTAATTTAAGGATATTTTTCTTTTCCTCCTCACTGAATTGAGCAAAATTTAAATTTTTGTTTTGAGATAATAAATTGGTGAATTTTTGTCCAAAAAGAGAACTCTGATCTAAAGCACGACTTAAAGTCGTTCCGGCGTTGGCTAAATATTCCAAATCATTAAACTGATATTCCAAAGCGGAAAAACGAGCAATAATAAAATTATTTTTAATCTCCCGAATATTTGAATAAACATTATTAAAATTTTTCTCCGCATTTTGCGAAAAAATTTGCGACTGATTAAAATTTCCGCTTTGAGCAAAAGCCAAAGCGGTTTCTAAATTATTTTTGCCTTCTATTGCTTGATAGTAAATATCCCTGAAACTAAAAAATAAAACACTGACTACGATTACAAAAACAGCAAGGGAAATAATAATGCCCAGACTGAAATACTTAAGAAAATTAGCTATTTTATTACGCCTCCGTCTTTCTTTTACCAGAGGAATATTAGCTGCAAATTTCTCAATTTTTTCTTCAATTCCAGAAATATTAATACGTTTTTTTCTAGAAAAAATTGGCGTCATTGTTTGATTAATTAATTAAACAAAATATGCAAATATTATAACAATAATTTTACTGTTTGACAATCATAAAAATTTGGAGTAAATTATTTTGAACAGCGTCCTTTTTATTGCAAAAACTACTCCGACCACATAGGAGAAAAATGATACCCATCGCGATTCTAAAAACCGACAAAGACCCAATCTTCCTTTCTGGTATCTTCAAAGGTTGCGATATCAAAATTGGAGGCCAGAAGGCATACGAGGTAATTGAAAGAAAACCGCGTCTGTTTACTTTCACACCTCTTCGTCAAAGAACTTATTCGCGGCTGCCCACGGCCGCCATAAGAAACAATCGTGTGTGGTGTGGGAGTAAGGCATACCCCATAGTTAAATTGCTTCTCAAAGAAGCTGGTGTGAGCTTTGAAAAGGAACTTAGAACTTTTAAAACCCCCCGAGACGTGCTTGAAGCATTTCTCTCACACACATAAATTTTAAGGGCAAGTTCGCGTATGCGTCTCCTGCCCTCTTTTTTTATATGTTATGTGTTACGTGACATATGCTATGTGACGCTATTCATTTCTCAGTGCGGTAATCGGATCCAGCTTTGCGGCTTTGCGCGCCGGATAAAGACCAAAAAATATCCCAAAAATTATTGAAAAAACCAAGGCAACAATATAAGCTTTCAGAGGAATTCCGAAGCGCCAATCAAGCCCGTACGCATTTGCCCCCCACGATATTAAAATAGCTATGGCCACGCCAGCAACAATTCCAATGACTCCACCAATCAAAGTAACTAATATTGATTCAATGAGAAATTGCAACATAATGTCGTTATATTTCGCGCCGACCGCCTTTCTCAAGCCAATTTCCGCGGTACGCTCGCTTACAACTACATACATAATATTCATAATGCCGACACCGCCAACAATCAAAGAAATCGCCACGATCGCCAGAAGCAAAATTGTCAAAGCATTAGTAATAGTGTCAAGCATGCTCAGCATTTCCGCCATTGTTGTAACGCGAAAATCGTCCTTGCTAAAATCTTTCGGATCAGAAGAAATAATATCATGACGTTCGCGAAGAAGAGCGCGAATTTCTTCGGCCGTATTTTCCGAACGGCTTAAATCATTAACCTGATGAATTAAATATAAAACGTAATCCGTGCCTGTAAGACGTTTTTGCAAAGTTCTAACCGGCACATAAACATAATCATCAAAATTCATTACCATTACCGCGCCGCGTTCTTTCATCACACCAATAACTCTAAATTTTGATTTTCTGATTTTAATTGACTGGCCGATTGGATCTGAATCGCCGAACAATTTTTCTTTCATTTTTGAACCCAATACCACTACTTGCGACAAAGACTTGTCTTCCGCGTCAGTGAAAAAACGTCCGTATTCAATTTCGCTTTTATCAATATCAATATAGCTGGCATTTGTGCCCATTAAAAATGCTTTGCGAAGTTCATTGCCATAACTCACCTGTTCCTGGCTCATCACGCCGGCATAACTGTCTTTAACATTGGACAATTTATTGATTTCTTCCATATCATCAAGCGTTAGCGTAGTAATCTGCGCGCCCTGCGCCTGAGTCATTGCTCCGCTGGCATCGGCATTACTGGTAGTTTTATTACCGGTTGGCACTTTAACTTCTGTTTCAATAATATCGGTGCCAAACGACTCAATTTGGCCTAAAATCAAACCTCTGATCCCTTCGCCGGCGGAAAAAACAATTATCACTGCGGCAATGCCAATCACAATTCCCAAGACGGTGAGTCCTGTTCTTACCAGATTTGACCTCATTGACCGAAAGGCCATTTGGAACGAAGTGATAATATTCATAAAAATTCTAATTTCTAATATTCTTAAAATCCTAATATCTAAATACTAAACTCTAAACAAATTCAAAATTCAAATTATCAAAATTAAAAACTGTTTTGAATTTAGGATTTTAATAATTTGAATTTATTTAGGATTTAGTGCTTAGAATTTAGAATTTGCGCTATTCATAGCGTAACGCTTCTACCGGTTCCAACTTTGAAGCTTTCCTTGCTGGATACAAACCAAAAATTAAACCTATAATCATCGCCACAAACAAAGCCAGAAGAATTGACCAGATAGACACGGAAAATGTCCAATCATAATCAAGCGCCTGAATGACAATTGCAATCAAAAAAGAAAAAATCACTCCGCTTATTATTCCAATAACTCCGCCGATAGAAGTAATAATTATTGCTTCTATTAAAAATTGCGTAGTAATATTAGAATTATTCGCTCCAACCGCTTTACGTAAACCAATTTCGCGAGTGCGCTCGGTCACGGAAACCAGCATAATATTCATAATGCCAATACCCCCGACAAGAAGAGACAACGCGGCCATCGCGGCAAGAAAAAAACGCAAAGCGTCGGTGATCGTCGTGATCATATCCAACGCTTCAGCGGCACTACTTATCGTAAAATCATCGCTAGCTCCGCTCTTGTCAGTAATATCATGACGTTCGCGCAAAGTAACCACCGCATCTTCCATTGCCTTGTCCATGTTTTCTTCATAATCAACCTTGGCACGAATCAAACCAAGATGATTAATGCCAAACAATAATTTTTGCGCCGTTTTAATCGGAATAATTATTTGGTCGTCGTAATCCTGAAAAGCGATTTTCCCGCGCTCTTTCATAACACCGATTACTTCAAAAGTATGCTTTTTTATTTTAATACGCTCGCCAACCGCATCTGAATTTCCAAATATTTCATCTTTTGCTTTACTACCCAATACCACTACACGCGCCAAACTATTTTCTTCTTCTTCGGTAAAAAATCTGCCTTCCGCTACTTCGCCGCCTTCAACCGCCAAATACCCAACCGTTGAACCGCGCAAGGTCGTGTCATATGAGTTTGATTGCCAGCTCGCCGTGCCGTTGCCCATGCTATAACCGGCAACTTCAACAAAATTCGGGACATTTTTTTTGTCACGTAAAGCCAAGGCATCTTCATAAGTTAATGTTGTGATTACTACTCCCATCACAGACGCCGGCGGACCTTTTTCCTCTGATTTCCCCGGCATAATGCCGACTAAATTTGTTCCCAAACTTTTAACTTGCGCCACAATCAAACTTTGCGCTCCGGCGCCAACCGAAACTATAATAATCACCGCCGCCACGCCAATAATAATCCCGAGCATAGTCAAAAAACTTCTCGCCTTATTAGCCAGAAGCGCCACCAATGACATTTTAATGGATTGTCTGATTAGAGAAAACATTTAAAAAATTTAAAATGCAAAAATCAAAATGAAAAATTAATGTATTTCGTTCCGCCCGCAGGCGGGACTCAATATTTTTAATTTTTGATTTTTAAATTTTGATTTATTTTAACATGTCACCATCCTTCGCTTTTCTCTTATTACTCACGGCATAATCGTCAACAATCAAACCGTCTTTAACTTTAATGATCCGATCAGCATGCTCGGCGGTATAAGTTTCGTGAGTTACAAGAATTATGGTATTTCCGGCATCATTTAAATCTTGGAGAATTTCCATAATCTGAACGCCGGATTTGGAATCAAGATTGCCGGTTGGCTCGTCGGCGAAAATTACCGACGGCTCATTGACCAGGGCACGGGCAATTGCCACCCTCTGCTTCTCGCCGCCTGATATCTGATTGGTAAAAAAATTCAATCGATGGCCAAGGCCGACGCTTTCCAAAACCTTCCTCGCCCGCTCATCTATTTGTTTCTGATTTTTGGAATACGTCAAAGGCAATTTGACATTTTCCAAGACAGTAGTCCGGGGCAGTAAATTGAATGCTTGAAAAACAAATCCAATTTTTTCATTGCGCAAATTTGCCAATTCATCATCGGATAAGGTAGTAACATTTTGTCCTTCCAAATTATAAATGCCGCCACTGGCACGATCCAATAATCCCAAAATATGCATTAATGTTGATTTTCCCGAACCGGAAGGACCCATAATGGAAATAAATTCACCTTTTTTAACATTAAAAGAAAGGCCGTGCAAAACGCTAGTCACGACCTCCTCATTAACAAATTCTTTAACTAAATCTTTAATCTCAATCAGCATATAAATAAAATTCAAAAGTTAAAAATCAAAAATCAAAATTACAATTCAAAAATGAAAAAATAATTAGATAAAACTATAAATAACTTTTTATAAATTTAAATCTTTGATTTAATGGCATCTTTTTTACTTCAATTACCGTGCAGCCTAATTCTTTATAAATATTTTTTACTAGCTTGTTTAATTTTAAAGAATCTTTCTTATTTAATGATCTCCCGGAAAATTCTCTCTCATTAAAATCCGCCAATGTGTCGCAGACAAAAACGATGTCATAAAAAATATCTGCTAATAAAATCCTTAATGACTCGGGAACGGCTTGTCCGGCCAATTCTAGCATCGCAATATAATCATACACGCCTCGATCAAAAACAATGACTCTATCTTTTAAATTTTGTTCTATCTCTAATTGTTTTCTTATTATTTTTGAATAAAATTCAACGGGATTATTTTTTCTGAATTCTTTCTGTTTATTTTTTCCTAATTTTTTATTTAATTCCTTGATAACCTCTAGTCCAACATCTTTAACCGTTTCAAATCCATTTTCCTTAAATAACTCAACAAGACTTGATTTGCCGGCATACGTTCCTCCAGTGATTACAATTTTTCTCATAAGTAATAAAAAATGCTATTGAAATTTGAAACTTTAAAATTAAAATTTTATTTAAATTTTTTATTTTTGGCTCTCTTTAACGTAAGTAACTACTTCATCGCCTTCGTTCAAGCCTTCAAGTATCTCAATCATGCCGCTATCGCCCTTAAGTCCGGTCTTTACCGGCACCTCAATTAATTTACCATTTTTTAAAACCCGAGCTAATTTTGTTTTTACGCCGCTGCCGTTGCCGTTTTTCTCAATTATTGCGCGCGCCGGAGCGAAAAGCGCATTTTCTTTCTTATCTGTAATAATCACCGCGTTAGCCGTCATTCCCGGTTTAATATTATTATAATATTCCTCGCTAACTTTTCCGTCATGAACCAGCCTAATTGTCACTTTGTAATAAACCACGTCTTGAATTACGGTTTCCGCTGGCTCAACAAAAGCAACTTCTCCGGAAAACTTAACATCTTCTCCAAAAGCATCCAATGTTATCTCGGATAAATCGCCAACTTTGACTTTGTAAATATCGGCTTCAGAAATATCAATTTTTACTTCATAATCATTATTACCAACCATCGCCAACACATTTTCCGTCGCATTAACTTGCTCGCCTATTTTATAATTTGATTCAGTCACCACGCCGTCTATCGGCGCTTTAATAATGCTGTCTTCAACTTGTTTTTTGGCAATTTCCCATGCCGCCTCCGCTTGCGTTAATTGCGCTTGATACAAAGAAATATCCTGGCTTCTGGGCGAAGCTTCTGTTTGATTTAATTGCGCCTTAGCTAAATCCCAAGCTTTCAAGGCGCCATCAACTTGAGTTTGCGCGGTAGACAATTGTTTCTCGCCGCTTTTTTCCGCTGTCGTTAAACTATTTTTAGCGGTTTTAATAGCATCATCAAGCGCCAAAATAGCATCAGTCAAATTTTGTTTGGCAGACTGCACCGCTGCTATTGCCGTATTAATACCGTTCTGATTTGTGCTAATTGTAGTTTTATAAACATCAAGTTCTGTTTGCAAAAAAGCGGAAGAAGTAATGCTTTTTTCCAAAGATTTATAGCAATAATTCAAAGCCTCATAAGTTTTATTTAGCAAAATCACGCAGTCATTAGCGGCTTGATTAATACTTGCTTCGTTTATATTTATTTCAGCTTTTGCCAGGCTGGATTGTGCCGGACTAATTAATGCCTTAGCGTCATTATAGCTTAATTTGGTGTTAGCTAAATATGAAGTGTCTAAAACACTTAAAGTATCCTCTGCGTCCGTATCTTTTAAAATAGTATTGATATTATCAAGAGCTGCGTTTGCTTCGTCAATTTTTAGTTCAATAGTAGTTAAAGCATTAGTTTTTTTATTTTCTACTGCTTGGCGATAAGAACTTTTAATTGGCGATGTGGATTCTAAATCGGCTAATTTATTTTTAGCTTGTTCAATGCTTTCACTAACTGTTTTTTCAGTTTTATCTTGCTCATCCAAGGCGGAGTAATAAGCGCTTTTTGCCTTGGAAACACTGGTTTGGCTAACTCCCAACTCCTCTACCGTCGCGCCGGCAAAAAGTTTATTTAAATTTGCCTGAGCAACCAAATAGTTTGCATAAGCCTCTTTCTCTTTTAAAACATACGAACGGTTATCCAACTCGGCTAAAATTTGATCTTTTATTACCTTGTCACCAATATTAACTGACAACTTCGCCACTTTACCGCTGACTAAAAAATTTAAATCTATTTTTTCCGCCGCCTTAATTGAGCCGGTCTCACTAACGCTTTGGATTAATTCTCCTTTTTTAACTTTTTCGGTAGTATACTCCTCCTGCGGTTTTTTATTAAAAATAAAATAACCCGCAATAATAACTATCAATGCTACCAATATAATTATTATAATTTTTTTCTTTGTTTTTATCATATTGCTATTTTTTCTTTATTATTTATAACTTTTTTAAATCTATAAATAAAATCATCAATACTTAATTCATTTTTGATAAAATAATATTTAACACCCAAATTTGCCCCCATGCTTCGGCTATCATTGTCGCTTAAACTGGTGAAAATAAAAACCGGAATAGCGGAAGTTTCCAAATCTTCACGCAACGCCTTCGCCATTTTAAAGCCATCAATTTTGGGAAGAATCAAGTCCAAGATTATATAATTTGGCTTAAACTCTTTTATTTCATATAATGCATTTTCTACCGCCTCACTGCCGTTATTTATTTCCACTTCAAAACCCTCCAGGCTTAATTTCGCCTGCAAAGCATACAAAATATTAGCGTCATCTTCAATAATGAATACTTTTTTGCGCATATTATAGAATTTAGCTAATCATATTATAGCACAATACATTAAAACACAAAAGCAATCTTCATGGAAGACTGCTTTTAATACTGTTTTAATGTTTTCATGCTTTAATGATTTTTACGCGAATTTTCTAATCACCCCTCTAACCACCCCTTGGATCAGCGGATCTTGAACATATATCGGCTGCATTGCAGAATTCGCCGGTTGTAAACGAATGCGATTCGGTTCGCGGTAAAATTTCTTGAGCGTCGCATAGGCATTATTAAGAAGAGCAACTACCACGTCGCCATTTCTTGGCGAGGGATTACGCTCCACGATAACAAAATCTCCGTTCAAAATTCCTTCTTCAATCATTGACTCGCCTTTTACTTTCAAGACATAACTATTAAAACTATCAGTGACAAAATCTGCTGGCACGGCAATAGTCTCTGTATCTTCAACCGCTTCAATCGGCTCACCGGCCGTAATCAATCCAGCTAACGGCAACTCAATCGCCTCTGCCCAATTAACCTCAGTTTTAACCAGCTCAATGGAACGCGCCTCGTTAAAAGATTTTTTTAAAAATCCTTTAGCCTTCAAATTGTCCAAATGTGATTGCACGGTCGCCGGACTGGACAAATCAAAATGCTCGCCGATTTCCCGCACTGTCGGCGCGTAGCCGTGCTTGCGCGTGAAATCATTGATAAAATCCAAAATTTGTCGTTGGCGTTTGGTGAGATTGTTGGTCATATTTTTGAAGTTAGTTATATTTTTGAAATAGACGCCCAGCCATAAATGGCCGAGCTACGTTCTTCCGCAAGCCCCATTAATGGGGCTTTGATTTTCTAGCCCAATCCGTTTACGGTTGGGCGATTGGGATATATTCCAATATTTTTATAATATTATTTTCACCGTGATGTTTATTTTGATTCTGAATATAACTTTTAATAAATGGCGTCCCATTACTGCTTAAAGTTAAACCTCCAAATCCTTGTTGCCATTGGATGTATTTTTCTCCAAATATATTATTAATCTCGTGCGCGCTATATCCCTTTATTTGACCAACAAAATCCGATAAACTAATTTGTGGCGGGACAGAACATAATAAGTGACAATGATCTAAATAGCTATTGAATTCAATTACTTTACTGCCCAAATTTTCACTTTTTCCGCAAATCAACCTACTTAATTTTTTGCTTATCTCCTCATCAATCAATCTCTGTCTATTTTTTGTACACCAAATTATATGGTAATATAATTTATAAAAATTATGTGGCATATTTTTTCCTTTCACGCCGCCCAGCCATAAATGGCCGGGCTACATTTTTCCGTAAGCCCCATTAATGGGGCTTTTATTTTTATTAGCCCAATCCGTTTACGGTTGGGCGAAGATGGCTAGCAATTCCTAAATCATAAATCTATTTATAGTATACCCGAACAAAAAACGAACGTCAAGAAAAAAATAAAACCTTGAAAACTTTGGCTAATATTCAAGGTTATTTTGCTAATTATTTACCTAAAAATTTCAACGCTTCTTTGATTACTTTTACGCTATCCACAGAGTTATAAAATTTAATCTTATCAACCTCACCCAAGTTAATCCATTCTGCGATATCGGCATATCCTTGCTCATCTTCATCTAGATACTCTTTTGATAATTCCCCGCTAACTTTTTCGCATAAAAAATACATAAGCTGGCAATTCCAATATCCTTTAACAAAACTCGGCGTAAAAAAAGAACTCTCGCAAACAACCGTCCGGCCGCGTTTTATTTTTAATCCGGTTTCTTCCCAAAATTCTCTCTCCAAAGCTTCATTAATTGTTTCAGCAATCTCAACTCCCCCTCCCGGAAAATCATAGCCGTCCCATTGTTTAGATAATAAAATTTTTCCGTCCTCAATCAAAATGCCATAAACCGAGGGACGAAAAATAAGTTCGCTCGCATCAACTTCTTTGTTTTCGCCATGCATATCTTGGCAGATTACTTTTTCTTTTGACATATTTTTATCTTCTTAATCATTAAATACACTAAGCAAGAAAAAAGGTAAACAGCAAAAAAGAAAAATAAAGTTTGCAATAATCCAAAAATAAATTTTAATATAGCAGACTTAGGGCTGATGGTAGAGCACCATTCAACGAGAGGATTGCACTCACGAGGATTGGTCAGCGTGACAAATAGCATCGATACGTTTTCGCATTTTTCTTCATATTTTAATTTTCCGGAGACATCTTCCGGAAACACAATGTCGGTCCAGCATTTTTGATAAGCAGGAATAAAATATAAAACAACTAATATTATCAAAAAAATACTTATTTTATATTTTGTAGGCCTAAAAAATCTAATCATAAAAATAATTTAAAATTTATAACAAATTTTATCCTATTTTTTTATGCTACCCCGTACTGCTTCTCATAATATTTACGATATTCTCCGCTTTTAATCTCCTTCCACCAATCCTGATTTTTCTCATACCACGCGATTGTGTCTTTGAGGCCGTCGGCTAATTTAATTTTTGGCTCCCAATCCAGTTCGTTTTTCGCTTTGGAATAATCCAGATCATAGCGCAAATCATGACCCGGCCGATCTTTGACAAACTCCAACATCTCCTCGCCCTTGCCCATCAAATTTAAAATCATTTTGGTTAAATCAATATTGGCGGTTTGATTGTTGCCGCCCAAACAATAGGTTTCACCAATTTTTCCTTTTTTAATTATCGCCTCCACGCCGGCGTTATGATCGTCAACGTGAATCCAATCGCGAATATTTTTTCCCTCGCCATAAACCGGAACTTTTTTTCCTTCTAGTAAATTGGTGATAAAAAGCGGAATGACTTTTTCCGGAAATTGGTATGGCCCATAATTATTTGAACAATTGGAAATGGTAATTGGCAAATTGTGCGTATGAAAATAAGCGCACACCAAATGATCGGACGCGGCTTTGGAAGCGCTGTATGGACTGCGCGGTTTGTAAATTGAATTTTCATTTGACGCCGCATCACCAGAATTTAACGAACCGAAAACTTCATCCGTAGAAATGTGATGAAATCTGGTGCCATTAATCTTCGCGGCATCAAGGAGAACGCGCGTACCCTCAACGTTAGTTCGGATAAAATCAGAGCTATCAATGACCGATCGGTCAACATGCGATTCAGCGGCAAAATGCACAATCAAATCAACGTCTTTCACTAAATTATTAACCAAATCCGCATCGCAAATATCGCCTTTGACAAATTGGTAGTTAGCATTATTTTCAACATCTTTTAAATTTTCCAAATTGCCAGCATACGTCAAAACATCCAGATTGACAATTTTGTCTTCCGGATATTTCTTTAACCAATAATGAATAAAATTACTGCCGATGAAGCCGGCGCCGCCGGTGATTAATAATTTCATTTTAGCTTTGAGCTTGAAGCTTTGAGCTTGAAGCTTAAAGATTTTTAAATCTAAAAGCTAACAGCCCTGCCTGCCGGTAGACAGGTAAACACTTAAAGCTATTTACAGTTTACTATTTTTATATAGCAAATATTTATAAAATAAAGAAATAGTGTAGCCACAAGTAATTTTTTGATTTTGAATCAACTGTTTAATTTCTGAAACTGTAAATTTTTTAATTTTAAATAATTCTGTAGGGTCGGGATTCTCCTTAACCGATACTAAATCGCTGGCGATAAAAAGATGGGCTTTTTCCGGCAATAAAAAATTAGCTGCATAAAAAAATCCGATTTTTTTCCATTTTTTAGCGCGCAACCCGGCCTCTTCTTCCAATTCGCGCTTAGCAGCCTGAAGCGGTGATTCTCCTTTTTCTTTTCCGCCAGCCGGAAATTCCCAAGAAAATTTATTGCCAATCGGATAGCGATATTGTCCAACCAAAAAAATTTTTCCTTGTTTATCTTCGGCAACAATACCAACACTATCTTGATTATCTACCCAATAATATTTTCCAATATTTCCTCGCGGCGTAATAACATCATCTTCGCGGTAAATACGCCAAGAGCTCTGGTGAATAATCTTACTTTTTATTTTTTTCCAACCCTTCATATAGCTTTTAGCTTTGAGCTTGAAGCTTAAAGCTATTTTAAATATTTTTCTTAATCTTCTCCGCTATCTCCGCCATTTCTTCTTTGCTTAAATTTTTAACCGCTTTCAAATCAATAGCTCCGCCATGGTCGTCGTTCGGCAAGCGCGGCACAAGCCAAACATGCGCGTGCGCCACTTCCTCGCCAAAAACCATCGAAACAACATAGTCAGTATTAAATGCTTGGCGGATCGCATTTGCCACTTTACCGACCGCTTCATAATACGCGCCGATATTTTCATGATCCCAAACCCAACGATAATGTTTCTTGGGAATTACCAAAGTGTGCCCGGGATTAAGCGGACGAATATCCAAAAACGCCAAAAAATTTTCATCTTCATAAACTTTATAACACGGAATTTCTCCAGCTATGATTTTACAAAAAATACAATCCATAAATTTAATAATAAGTAAACAGTAATAAGTAATTAGGGAATTAATTCAAATATGATAATCTTTACTAAATCTTCACCAGTGATTTCTCTTTTGTAATATTCTGAATACGTTTTATACATTATTTCGTCAGACGCAAATCTTTCATGGCCTTGCCAATCGTCATCATTTAAGTCTTTTATTTTCTTCTCAACAACGAAAACAATCTTCGCTTTAGCAAATTCCTCTTTCGTTTGCTTGTTTATTAAAATCAATTGATCGCCGACGGTTAAATCTTTGTCGTCAAACAATCGCCAGGTATTAGTCTTTTCACCACGCAGAATTAATTCTACTAATTTATCATCAAATTTTAAAGTTTTCATACCTCTTAGTTGTATGTTATATGTTTCGCGCTATGCGTTACGCAATTTTATACGGCGACTCCGGATCTTTTTCCCAACGAATTTCATCAATCTCTTCTTTTTTTCCTTCGCCGCGATAAAGTTTGTCGGGCAAATTGATTGATAATGCGTCCTTATCGCCTACACATTTGTATCCGTGCACTACTCCCGGCGGCACAAAAACCGCGGCCGGATTATTCTCGCCAAAAACTTCTTTAAAATATTCTCCCTTGGTTTCCGAATCTTCGCGCCGATCCCAAAGATGCAGTTCAAAACTTCCCGGACCGACAAAAACAAAACAATCAGTCTGTTCTTTGTGTTCATGCGGACCGCGAACTACTCCTGGTTTGGTAATACTAACATAAGACATGGCCGGTTGATATTTATCTTCATCAGCGCGATAAATTTCCGCCAGCCAACCGCGCTCATCTTCAAATTTATTTAATTTTTTAATTATTACGTCTTTGATCATAAATATAATGCGAACCTGCCTGCCGGTAGGCGGGTCTACAAATTATATGCGAATGCTACGAATATGTTTATTGCAAATTATTTGCATCATTAGAATTTGAAGAATTTGCATTAATTCGAGGATTTGCATTGTTTATTACTAACAAAACCATAACATCAATCAACCAAAAAATCAACACCCAGTTTATATTAACATAAGACAAAACCATACGCTCCCACAACAATTCCATTGCGCAAAAAATTACTAATGCGCCAGTGAGGATGTAAAATAATTCGGTCGTTATAATTGTAATAATTTGTTTTCTCATTAATTCAAAATGTAAAAATCAAAATGACAATGCAAAATGTAAAATTTTTAATTTTAAACTGTCATTTTGCATTTTGATTTTTAAATTTTAATTTTTCCGATATTTTCTCCCACAAACTTCTCCCCTCCAATTCAACTTTTATCTCATCAATTTCAATATTTCCTTCATTCAACCCCGGAATGGACAAAAGAAAACTGTATTTATAAAATTCCCGATAAGCGTGCTTGGTGTCAAATTCCGCGCTGGCGACTTTCCATCCGTCAATTTCTTGCGGCGGCGTGTAGCGCGCCAAAATAAAATTTATTCCCTCCGCGTCAGCATCAAAACTTCCGTCCACTTCCCGAAAATCAGGATTGATTAAACCGCCCTGGTTAAAACTAAATACCCCATTACCGCTCAAAATTATGTCGTCCTTGGCAATTTTTAAAGGCGTAATTTTATCGCTTAATTTTAAACCAAATTGTTTGTAGGTCTCGCTTAAATCTAACACGCTTTCTCCGGCATAAATCTTTTGCAAGCGTCCCGGGTTAATCGTCTGGGCATTAATCGCGCGGCTGTCCGTATAAATTGTTAGGTCTTTTTTTTCAGCATCGGCGAGCCAGACGCGATTGATAAACGCGATTTTGGTCTGTTGAGTTTCAATATCTTTTGTCACGATGTCATCGTTACAGCGCAATTCAACTTTGTACACTCCCTCAGGCAAGTTCGCTTCTTTAAATTCCAAAATTCTGGGCGCGGAGATCTTACCGCCATCAGTTTTATCACCGTCATCGTCCAAATGCCGGCTGGAAATTAGCTGACCCTGATAATATAAATTAATATCAATCGGATCGCTATCTTGGTTAATATTTAAATCTGCAAAATCAAAATTAAAATTCAGCTCTTCACCTTTATTGAGGTAAGTATAAAATTGCCAAGGACCACGTAAACTCAAGGAGCTTAGCTCTTTATTATTTACTGATCCGGAGCTTAGCTCTGGGTACCCAGAGCTAAGCTCCAAATTTTTCAAATCCGTGTTATACAAAGCAATCTCATCGCGCTGCGGCAATTTTTCCTGAAAGTCCGCGATACTGGAAAACTTTTTTTCACGTTGGAGTAACATCAAATTGCCTTCGCGAATCACACTCCATGATTTCAGTAAATTATCCAGAATGTCATTTTCCAGCGGCTTCAAATCATAATGCCAAACGGTTTTGTCAGTCAAAACTCCGGCTTCAATAATCGACGCGGCGGAATTATTTTTGTATTTGATCGTCACTTTCGTCGTATCAAATGTCCGCGGCGTACGCAGAGAAAAATACGCCGGATCGCCAATAATTTTTTGCGTGCCATTTTCCGGATCCGCTACTCTCTCTGCCGGAGTCAGCTTCAGAATAAACTCACTCGGCTTGATAAAATCATAAACATAAGTAATATCACCGCCCGGCACAATTGCCAAATAAAAAAGCCAAGCGACAATGATTGCGAGTATTGACCAAAAAATTAATCTAATTTTTATTTTAAATTTTTTCATTAATCTTTTCTGCTTGTCATTGCGAGAAGCGAACCGCTGTGAGCGACGAAGCAATCTTTAATATTTTCCCAGACCAATAAACCCAGTATTATAGATTGCTTCAGCCGGTTGCGACCGGCTTCGCAATGACAAAATATACTAGTAAATCTTGCCATACTCATTCATTCTGTTATACTAAAATTAGTTTTATTTTACTTTATTTTACATAAAAAAACAACGGGGTTGGATATATAATTTCAAACATATGAAAGAGCAAGAAGACATAAAAGGTCATCTAAAATATTTACTACAAAATTGCCAAACCGCTTTCATAGAATTAAAACGTTTAAACAAAGAATTAAAAGAAGCCATATCTAAAAACGTCGAAACAAAAGTAGATATAAATCAGCTAGGAGCACTCCATACAATAATTCAAGACTATCTCATAATAAGAAGCGCGGGGCTCTTTGACTCAAAAAATTATGCTGTTTCTTTTGAACAAGAATTTTCTCAAGAAAAAGAATATAAAAATATTAAAAATGAAGAAATAATAAAATATCTACAAAAATTAAGAGGCAACTTTGTTGGGCATAAACATATAAAATCTTCTTTCCCGGAAACTTCTAAAATTTTAAACTCAAATCTTTTAAATATTTTTAATAAACTCGATAAAATGTTAACACACAAAATGAGTAATCATGAATGGTAAATAAAATTATTTTATAATTTAAAAATTTATGAAAAAAGAAACAATCGAAGTCTTAAGCGAAACACATCGCGATCAAAGAATAACACCTACTATATGGAAATGGTATTTTGGATGGCATCCACGAATATTATTAACAGTACCAATTTTTATATTTTTTATATACAGCGGACTTTGGTTTATTTGGGCTGAAATAGGTGATGTTATATATTTTTTTCAATCAAAGCCCGTAACATGGGGTGCTATTTTTCTAATAATATTCTTAGGCAGTTTTTTACTTACGCTCATTTTAGCGCCAATATATATCTGTTTTCTTTCAATAGGTTGGCTATATGAAATAATAATTGGGGACTATGGTGCTTGGAAAAAATTCTTATATACAACAGGAATTATCTTGCTTGTACTAATTGGAACTTCGCTTATAAGATTATTCACTGTTTGGTTCCTTGGTATTTTATAATATAAATCTTTTAACAGTGCGTGCGACCTTAACCACCACCTATGAAAATATACATTGGACACTCAAAAGAATTTGATTACAAAAATGATTTATACTCGCCCATCCGAAATAGCGAGCTGAATTCCAAACATGAAATAATTTTTCCGCATGAAACTGATGAGCTTATAATCTCCCGCGATATAATAAAAACCGTTGATCTCATGATAGCGGAAGTCAGTTATCCGGCGACCGGGATGGGAATTGAGTTGGGCTGGGCGGATTCTTTTGGTCGTCCGATTATTTGTATTTACAAAAAAGGATCAAAAATATCCAAATCGCTAAAAGCAGTATGCGATAATTTTATAGAATATTCCGACGAAAAAGATTTGGTAGAAAAATTAAAAAAAGTATTAAATAACTAACCCATGGCCTACTATAATAAAATTGGCTTATTAATTTTAAGCGATGACAAAACTAAATTTCTGGTTTGCGAGCCGGGTGATAAATACTTGGAAAAAAGCGTCACGCAATACTTGATGCCCGGCGGCCAGCTGGAAGAAAAATCGGATCTGGAATGTTTAGAACGCGAAATCAAAGAAGAGCTTGACTGCAAAATCAAGAAAGATAACATTAATCTTATCGGCGAATACACCGACATCGCCGCCACTCCCGGACGTGATGTGATGATTAGATTATACGCCGGTGAAATTATCGGCGAGCCAATGCCCAATACGGAAATCGGCGCGCTTCACTGGATTGGCCGGAACGACATTACCAACGAACGCGTCTCACCGATTATCAGAAATAAAATCATTCCTGATTTAATAAAAAGAAAAATTTTATTATAAAAATATGTTAAATGACATCATTGGATATCTTGGCGGAATTTTTACTACAATAAGCTTTCTCCCACAAGTTATTAAATCATACCGAACAAAAAGCGCCAACGACCTATCATCGGGGATGATTTTTGCCACCTTAATAGGAACCGCTTTTTGGATAATTTATGGTTTCTTAATTAATAGTGTGCCCATCATTATAATGAACGTTATCTTTGAAATTATCGTTTTATTTCAATTATTTTTCAAGATTAAATATTAATATTAACAAAAATATTTTATTATCATAATATGCTTGATAAAGATGTTCCAGAATTAATTATTTACTCAATAATTATTTCCGATGTATTAATCGCTATCAGTATTACCCTTTATCACCTGATTGATAATGGAATTTTTTACAATCTAAATAATATAACTCTCTCGGTAAATTGGTAAAAAACAAAGAGAGCTCGCCATTTGGCGGGCTCTCTTTGTTTTTCTGATTCTAATATTTTACTCTTTCTTTATTCTTCCTATATCCAGTACCTGCCGGAATCAATCGTCCGATGATTACATTTTCTTTAAGGCCATCTAAATAATCAATTTTACCGTTTACGGCCGCGTCAATCAAAACGCGAGAAGTATCTTGGAACGAAGCGGCTGACAAGAAACTATCGGTAGTAAGAGAAGATTTGGTAATACCAAGAAACAAACGCTCTTCTTTGGCTGGTTTAGCCGCATTTTTATTGGCGCGAGCTAAAACCGCTTCTTCAACAATTTCCCCTGGCAAAAGTTCGGTATCTCCCGATTCAACAATAAAGTGTCGGGAAAACATCTGGCGAGCAATAATTTCCACATGCTTATCATTAAGCGGCTGTCCTTGCGAGGAATATACATATTGAATTTCTTTGATAATATATTTCTGCACGGCCAATTTATTTTTTAACTTATAAAGTTGCTGCAAATCAACGCTGCCTTCGGTTAATTGATCGCCCTTTTCAACCTTATCGCCATCGCTAACCATGATTGAAGTTCCTTTTGGTATTATATATTCTCTTATTTTATCCGCTTCACTGGACACCTTGATATATTTTGATTCAATTGACACGACGCCAGCCTTCTCGGCTTTTACAATTTTTTTATCAATAGAAAAAAGTTCTGCTCCTTTTTTCACATCCTCGCCGTCTTTCACTGAAATCTTCGGTTCTAATTTTTTGCCGCTCAAACCCTTTTCCAACTTCACTTCATTAGCGGCTTCGGCAAAATAATATTTTTCCGAATCAATGCCGCGATATTTAATCTTGAGAACTTTTTCTTGTTGGTTCGCAACAACGATTGTGCTGCCGTCTTCTTGCGTAATTGTCCTCTGGGCTGTCTCTATCTGCACAGTGCCTGATGATTCGGCAATTAAAGCTTTTCTTTTTGGCGGACGCGCTTCAAAAATTTCTTCCACGCGCGGCAAACCCTGGGTAATATCTTCTTGGCCGGCAACACCACCAGTGTGGAAAGTTCTCATAGTAAGCTGGGTGCCAGGTTCGCCAATTGACTGAGCGGCAATGATGCCAACGGCCGTCCCCAATTTGACCGGCTTGTTGTAACCCAAATCATAGCCGTAACATTTAGCACAGGTACCGCGAGACAATTTGCAGCTCAAAACAGATCTAATGCATACTTCTGTAATTTCTTCATTCTTGATTTTGTTAGCGATTTCTTCGCTTATTAATTCGCCAGCGGCTAAAAACACTTTGCCATTTTTATCTTTTACATCTTGAGCGGCAAACCTGCCGGTAATTTTTTTGAAGAAATCTTCGCCGATTTTATCACTATCTTTTTTGTAAAGCACTACACCTTCTTTATCGCCGCAATCTTCTTCAAAAATAATCATATCCTGAGCCACATCCACGAGACGGCGGGTCAGATAACCGGCGTTAGCGGTACGCAAAGCTGTATCGGACAAACCTTTACGCACGCCGTGAGTGGAAATAAAGTAACCCAATACGTCAAATCCCTCTTTAAAATTACCTTTTACAGGCAATTCAATAATATCGCCGGAAGGAGAAGTCACTAAACCTTTCATGCCGATAATCTGCGTAAGTTGCGCCCAACTGCCACGAGCGCCGGATTCAATCATTGAATAAATCGGACTTTCTAATTTTAAACCAACTTTGCAAATACCAGTAACTTTTTCTTTAGTATTAGTCCAAGCTTCAATAACCTTGCTGTAACGTTCACTTTCAGTTAAAAGACCATCGTCATATTGTGATTGGATGTTTTCTACTTCTTTTACGGAGTTAGCAATCAGCTTGTCTCTTTCTTCCAAGTGCGGCAAATCACCAAAACTCCAAGACAAACCGCTTTTGGTAATAAAATTAAAACTGGTATTTTTGAGATGATCAAGAAACTCTACCGTCATCTCTTCACCATAATGCCCTAAACATTCCTTAATCAATCCTTTCAATTTGCTTTTACCGACAACTTCATTGATGTAGCGCAACTTTTCCGGCAATACATCATTAAATAACACTCGGCCGACAGTAGTTTGCAATAACGAGCCATTTATTCTTACTCTGATCGGTTCATGGAGAGTAATAGCTTTTGCCGCGTAAGCATATTTCGCATCCGCAATACTAGCAAAAGCTCTTAAATCTTTTTCTTCTTTTTCGGTTTTTTCTTCCGAGGTCATGTGATAAGCTCCCCAAACAATATCCTGTCCTGGCGCAACTACCGGATCTCCGGTCGCCGGTTTCAAAAGATTATGAGAAGCAAGCATTAAATCGCGCGCCTCGGCAACTGCTTCCTTGGTAAGCGGTACATGCACGGCCATTTGGTCACCATCAAAGTCAGCATTAAAAGCGGTACAAACTAAAGGATGTATCTGAATGGCTTTACCCTCAATCAAAATTGGTTTAAACGCCTGAATACCAAGACGGTGTAAGGTCGGAGCGCGGTTGAGCAAAACATAAGCCCCTTGAACTATCTCTTCCAAAATATCCCACACTTCTTCATGGCCAGCTTCAATATAGCGGGAAGCGCTGCGAACATTATGAACTATTTCTTGTTTAATTAATTTTGAAATTACAAATGGCTTGAATAATTCAAGAGCCATTATTTTGGGTAAACCGCATTGATCCAGCTTTAATCTCGGATTAACGACGATGACACTTCTACCTGAGTAATCAATTCTTTTACCCAAAAGATTCTGGCGGAAGCGCCCTTGCTTGCCTTTCAGCGAATCAGCCAAAGACTTTAACATTCTCTTTTGACCGGTAGACGCGGTGACAGTTTTTCCATGACGCGCGGAATTGTCCAGAAGCGCGTCAACCGCCTCTTGAAGCATTCTTTTTTCATTACGGCAAATAACTTCCGGCGCATTCAATTCAATCAATTGTTCTAAACGATTATTTCTATTTATCACGCGACGGTAAAGGTCATTCAAATCAGAAGTGGCAAAACGACCGCCATCCAAAGCTACCATTGGGCGCAAATCAGGAGGAATAACCGGAACCTGAGTAAGAATCATCCATTCCGGCCTAATATTATTTGCTCTAAGACTTTTTAATAATTTTAAACGCTTGGTGATTTTTTCTTTTTTTGCATCAGTCGCGCCAGGAAGAAAAGTTTCCAATTCATTGATGGTTTTATTCAGATTAATTCTTTCTAATAATTTTCTGATGGCTTCGGCGCCAATTCCAGCTTCAAAAATATGACCATATTTCAAGCTCAAATTTTGATAAACATTCTCGGAAATTATTAAAAGCGGTTTTAAATCTTTAAGTTCTTTTTGCGCTTGTTCAAAGGCGCGCATTAAATTTTCCATCTTCTCATCTTTGACCTTGGTGAGCGCTCCAATTTCTGACAATATTCCTTCTTCCACATCGCTTTTTTCCTTGCCGTCCTGAAGCATTTTTCCTTTGCTATTTTTGATTTCATCAACCTGTTTTTTATATTCGCCTTCAATATTCTTCTTTTTTTGTTTAAGCTCCTGTTTAATTTGTTCTATAGTCGCGTTTTTTAAATCATCATCAACGTCAGTGACAACAAAACTCGCAAAATAAACTACTTTTTCCATCGCTTGCATGGAAAGATCCAGGATCAAACCAATCTTTGAAGAAATACCGCGCAAAAACCAGATATGCGAGCAAGGCGATTGCAAGCTAATATGGCCCATGCGTTCACGGCGTACAATGGAACGAGTTACTTCCACTCCGCATTTATCGCAGATAATTCCTTTATAGCGAATCTTTTTGTACTTTCCGCAATAGCATTCCCAGTCCTTTGAGGGGCCAAAAATTCGCTCGCAAAACAAACCGTCTTTCTCCGGTTTTTGCGTGCGATAGTTTATGGTCTCGGGACGAGTTACCTCGCCGTGCGACCAACGCAAAATATCATCAGGAGAAGCTAATTTTAATTTAATGGCGTCAAAATCTGTTGTTTTTATTGGAATAAGCATAGTATTTAGTAATTAGTAAATAGTAATTTGTAATTTGAAAAGAAAGTTTTTATTTTTCTTCTATATTAGCATCCTTATTTTTTTCTTCGCCGCCGTCTTGTGTCTTTTTCTCTTCAAATTTCTCGCCATATTCATCCGTCTTCTCGCCGCCCAAAAGTTCAACATCCAAACAAAGCCCTTTTAACTCGCGCACCAAAACGTTAAACGATTCCGGAACATTTAATTTTCTAATAGTCTCACCCTTAATGATTGATTCATACGCCTTGCTTCTACCCGGCACGTCATCGGATTTGATTGTTAAAATTTCTTGAAGACAATGAGCCGCGCCATAGCCTTCCAATGCCCAGACTTCCATTTCACCGAAACGTTGTCCGCCGAATTGCGCCTTGCCACCCAGAGGCTGTTGAGTGATTAATGAGTATGGACCAATTGAGCGCTGATGCACCTTGTCTTCCACCATGTGGTTGAGTTTTAACATATATTTGATTCCCACGGTAATTCTATTATCATAAGGTTCGCCGGTTTTTCCATCATAAAGCACGGCTTTACCATCTTCGGGTAATCCGGCTTTTTTTAGTTCGTCTTTTATTTGTTCTTCTGTCACGCCATGCAAAACCGGAGTGGCTATACGATAACCCAAACGTTTAGCGGCAAAACCTAAGTGAGTTTCCAGGAGTTGGCCCAAGTTCATACGAGAAATAATACCCAAAGGAGACAAAATAATATCAATCGGAGTACCGTCAGCCAAATAAGGCATATCTTCGGCTGGAACAATTTTTGAAATAACGCCTTTGTTGCCATGTCGGCCGGCCATCTTGTCGCCTGCCTGTATTTTTCTCAAATTCGCAACTGAAACTTGAATTGTTTTAATTACGCCAGCCGACAATTTATCGCCGTCTTCGCGGGAAAAAGTCTTAATATCAACTACTCTACCATGTTCGCCATGCTCAAGATACAACGAAGAATCGCGCACGTCCTTGGCTTTTTCACCGAAAATGGCGCGCAATAATTTTTCTTCCGCGGATAATTCAGTCTCGCCTTTTGGCGTGATTTTACCAACCAAAATATCACCCGAAGAAATTTCAGCGCCAATGCGGATTATTCCGTTTTCATCAAGATCTTTTAATTTTTCTTCACCAATATTCGGAATGTCATTGGTAATAATTTCCGGACCAAGCTTAGTATCGCGTACGTCAATTTTGTACTCTTCTATATGAATTGAGGAATAAGCGTCATTTCTTACCAGCCGCTCGGAAATTATAATCGCGTCTTCATAGTTAAATCCTTCCCAAGTCATAAAAGCGACTAAAATATTTTTACCCAATGCCAATTCACCTTTGTCAATCGCCGGACCATCAGTTAACACCTGTCCTTTTTTTACTTCATCTCCGATATTTACTATCGGTCTTTGGTTAATGCAGGTAGAAGAGTTGGAGCGTAAATATTTAATTAGCCGATATGATTTGGTTTTTTCTTTAAATTTTATTTCAATGGAAAATGAATCAACTTTTGTGACTATTCCATCATCTTCAGCGACGATTACATGTCCGGAATCTTTAGCGGCACGCGCCTCTACGCCAGTGCCGATAATCGGCGCTTCCGGATTAACAATCGGGACTGCCTGACGTTGCATGTTCGTTCCCATGAGAGCGCGCTGTCCATCATCGTGTTCCATGAACGGAATCAAAGAAGTCGCTACGGAAATAATCTGATTAGCCGCAATGCCAAAAAGATCAATTTTTGTTATCTCTTGCGTAGCCGGCTGGCCATATTTTCTAGCTTCGCATTTTTCAACCAAAAAATATCCGTTACTATCAATAGGCGTAGTAGAAGCGGTAGAAATATATTTTTCTTCTTCAAAAGCGTCTAAATAAATTATTTCGTCGGTAACCACCGGCTTAATAGGTATTAAAGCGTGGCGGTCAACTTTCTTCGTCAATTCTTCAGCCGCAGATTTATCAATAACTTCTCCGGCTTTGACTATAACTTTTCCTTTTTTATCATCATCAGCTTCGCTATACAAAATGCGCCATTCATTTTTGTCGCTTATCAATCCTTTGGTTAAATCAGGCACATAATCTCGACTTAAATCTTTTACTTCGCAAATATCTTCGCGCGCAATTTTTCCTGTGGTAATTTTGGGATTATTCTCAATATCGTGTAAAACTACGCGATAAGGCGCTTCAATAAAACCATATTTATTCAATCGCGCGTAGCTGGCTAAATGGCCGACTAAACCGATATTCGGACCTTCCGGAGTAGCAATTGGACAAATTCTGCCGTAGTGAGTGGTGTGCACGTCGCGCACGTCAAATCCGGCGCGTTCGCGCGTCAAACCGCCCGGACCCATCGCCGACAATCTTCTTTTGTGCTCCAATTCGGCTAACGGATTGGTTTGATCCATGAATTGCGACAACTGAGAAGACATAAAAAATTCTTTTACAACACTGATAACCGGACGAGCATTTATCAATTTATTCGGGGTCAAAGTATTAATATCTCCGGTACTCATTCTGTCTTTGATGATGCGTTCCATGCGCGCTAAGCCAACGCGGAATTTATTTTGAATAAGCTCACCAATAGCCCGAACACGGCGGTTTCCCAAATGATCAATATCGTCTTCTTTTCCCTGAGTTATGTTCAAGCGTATCACTTCCTTGATGATAGAAACTAAATCTTCTATTTTTAAAATTCTATTTTCTTTATTAATCGGGGTGTTTAATTTAAAACGTCTATTCAATTTGTAGCGACCGACTCTGTCAAAATCATAGCGATCAAAACGAAAAAACATAGAATGAATCAATTGGCGGGCATTATCAGTTGTCGCCAAGTCTCCCGGACGAATTCTCTTGTACACTTCTTTTAAGCCCTCAGCTTCATTCTTGGCAACATCTTTGGAAATAGTCGCGTCAATATAACCGCTTTCCTCTTCGTTTTTAGTCAAATCAATATCTTTGAACAATGTTCTAATTTCTTCGTCGGTAGAAATCCCAAAAGCGCGCAATAACGAAGTTATTGCCACTTTTCTTTTGCGGTCAATGCGCACCCAAACAACTTTGTTCAAGTCGGTTTCAATCTCCAGCCAAGCGCCGCGGTTTGGAATAATTTTCGCGCCGTAATATTTCTTTCCTTTAATAAATTCGGAAGTAAAAATTACACCGGCGCTTCTGATTAGCTGTGAAACTACTACTCTTTCTATGCCGTTAATAATAAAAGTGCCGTTCTTGGTCATTAAAGGGAAATCTCCCAAAAATACTTCTTGCGTTGAAGTTTCATTTAAACGCTTATTTACCAAACGCGCTTTTACTCTAAGTGGTGCTTCAAAAGTGGCATTTTTAGCCTTGCTTTCCAATTCATCAAATTTTGGCTCGTCCAAATAATAATCGTCAAAATATAATTCCAAATCACGACCGATAAAATCAGTTATCGGGGAAACCTCTTCAAAAAGTTCTTTCAGTCCCTCTTCCAAAAACCATTTATAAGAATCTTTCTGAATTTCTATCAAGTCCGGCATAGGCATTATCTCCCGGCTTTCGGAAAAATATTTTCTTTCACTATTTTTAGCGCGCATGGTATTAGACATATTTTTAAATATTATAATTTATAATTATTTAAAGTTTTTAAGCTGGGGTTTTGGCAAAGACAACAAAAAATCTCAATCCGAACGAGAATTGAGTTAAATTAACTGTTAATTATTCAGTTTAGACAAGCGGAAGAAGATTGCCACAGATTGTTTAAAGGCTAAAATAATTTAAAAGCATGGGTGATACTTTTACTTTTAAAACAAAAAAACGGGAGTATTGCGCATTTACTGAAAACGCAGATTATCCGTTTTTAAATTTTTTCTTTTCTTCCACAGAAAAATTCAGTTTCTTTATTTCCTCTTATATTAACAATAATTTTGAGTATTGTCAAGCAAAATGGCCTTAAAAATCTAAAAATCTAAAAATCTAAAAAATTTTAGCTAACATTAAATAAAATATAAACTAAAAAATATTAGTAAATTTGACAAAAAAATCTCTCCGCCGATTTATACACAGCCGATCTAACATAATAAAATGTAATTGTTAATTGTTAATTGTTAATTGTTAATTGTTAATTGTTAATTGTTAATTGTTAATTGTTAATTGTTAATTGTTAATTGTTAATTGTTAATTGTTAATTGTTAATTGTTAATTGTTAATTGTTCTCTTACCACCCTTCTATCATCCCAAGGAATTTTCTCGCCATTAGCCACGCAAATCGCCTGCTCGCTCCCCTTGCCGGTAATCAAAACAATATCGCCGGTTTCGGCCAAAGACAAAGCTTTTTTAATCGCTTCGCGACGATCCAAAATATTAAAAAGGTTTTCATTCTTCTTTTTTCCCGCGTGTTCGGCGCCAACTTCCACTTGATCAATGATAATTTGCGGATCGTCATCGTAAGGATCTTCGTTGGTTACAATAACATAATCGGCATTGGCGCCGGCAACTTTTCCCAATATCGGCCGGCGCGCCACATCACGTCCCCCGCCCGCCGAACCCAGGACATGAATAATTTTATTGTGCGGAATAAATTTTACCGTCTCATACAATTTTTCCACTGCCTTTGGCTCAAAAGCGTAATCAACAATAACAACGAATTTTTGCCCCTCATCAATCTTCTCCAACCTACCGGGAATTCCCGAGACGCTTTCCAAACCTAATTTTATTTTTTCTCGCGCTATTTCCTGCGCTTCGCCCACGCAATACGCCGCCATGGCATTTGTCGCGTTAAATTCACCGAGCAGCTGCAAAGCAATTTTATTATCCCCAACTTGAAAACTTGTACCCTTTTCGGACGCAACAATATCACTGTACTCAATTATTTTAATATTACTAAATAAATCTTGTTTCTTGTTTCTTGTTTCTTGTTTCTTTGCATAGCCATATTTTTCTTCCGCCCAAAAATCCAAAAAATATTCCGCGTTATCGTCATCCAAATTGGCAATGATGGTTTTTTTAACGCGCTTCAAATCTAATTTACGAATATTGCTTAGCCCTGTATGCACCGCTCTATTGTCGTCGGCGTATTTTGTTTTGCATCGTTTCAGATGAGCGAACAATTCACCCTTGGTTTTCTTGTAATTAAGAAAGCTGCCATGCGATTCAATATGCTCCGGATACAAACCGGGAAAAACCAAAATATCATAATTAATAAAACGGTGGCGATATTGCCTAATACCTTCGGAAGTAGTTTCGATAATCGCGTACTGGCAGCCGTTCTTGATCATTTTGCGTAAAATTCCCTGGGTGAAAAATCTGCCCATCATGGTCATTTTTTTATCATTCAGCCATTCTTTATTTCCATCACCGAACATTGCCGTGGAAGTATAGCCGACTTTGTAGCCGGAATTCGCAAACATCTTAGCGACCAAATAAGTGATCGTGGTTTTTCCGGTGGTGCCAGTCACGCCGATAACAATTAAATTATCACTCGGCCAGCGATAAACGACCGAAGCAATCCAACTCATTAGAAAATGATAGACCGGCTGGAGCGCTTTGAATAGTTTTCTGGGTAGTAATTTTTTAATTTTAACTAATATTTTATCCATAATATATAATAATAATTTCTAATGCCTAAATTATAATTTCTAATAAATTTACTAATGACCAATGAACTAATTTTTTAACATTTAATCATTTATTAGATCTGCCTGCCGGCAGGCAGGAATTAGAAATTGTAATTTAGAAATTAAACGGCTCTCCTTATTTTTCTCAACAACCCGTAAATTCCATACCATCCTCTACTAAACACCGCGTCAAACGTCCCCGGATAATCATATTCAAATCCGGCGAAGCCTTTTTTGAACCGCGTTACGCCCGGCCATTTCGTTTCGCTGATACCATAAAAATCATAATATTTATAACCCAACTCTTTGGCTAATTTAATGCAGTGCCATTGCAAGGCGTATGGCGCCATTAAATTTCTGAATTCGTTGGAAGACGCACCGTGCATATAAGTAACCGTGTCGCCAAAAAACGCCACAATATTTCCGGAAATTATTTTCCCTTGATACTTCGCGAGAAATAATTTTACATTTAATTCAGAATTTGTAATTCGTAACCTGCCTGCCGGTAGGCAAGGTTGATAATTCGTAATTGATAATTGCTTTTGATAATATTCTTTCTCATGTAATCTAAATTTATCGCGTGTCTTGGTTTGCTCCATGATCTTCCACCACTCATCAAAATCAGCGCTCCCCTCTCCTTGAGCTTTGTCCTCCCTCCTTACGAAGGAGGGAGATAGAGGGAGGTCCTGGGGTGAGGTTATTATCTCAATTCCCTTTTTCTCCGCCAACCGGATATTATATCTCGTCTTTTCATGCATATCTTTCAATAATTCTTCCTCGGACTTAGACAAATCAAGAAGTAAAGTTTTAGATGGCTGAATGTCAATTGTGCGCGTAACGCGTAACGCATAACGCGTAACGTCAAATGTTGGCTCAAAACGTAAAAAAATAATTTTCTCTTTCTTAGCTTTTTTATTAATTTCATTAAAGAAAAAAGTTATATGTTCTACGTTATGCGTTATGCGAAAGATTGGTCCGCGTGGCGAATACCAATACTTCATTCCGAGCGGCAATCGCTTCTCAATTAAAGTCGCAGCCGCCATGAACTCTCCTTTATCTTCTACGCCAAAACGCAAAACTTTATTCCCCGCGCTTGCCTGAAATTCACCCCATTCATAGGACTCCAAAAACGCGCTATGCTCCTCGGCACTTACAAATTTATTCAATTCTTCTTTATTTTTTATTTCAACTAAATTCATATTATTTATCTTAGCATTTTAAAGAATAATTGCAAAAATTTATCCAAACCTGATAATTGTTAAATTGCTTGCATGCACTAATAATTTATTGCTATAATATAAATAATAATAGGGAGGAAATTTATAAACTAACCAATAAAATTATGTTTCAACCAGACGGAGTTAAACCAACTAATAAACACGAGGATCAGTCGGACCAAAGCAAAGAAACTACTATTGAGCAAGCTCTAATGAATTTTGGTAAAATACTGGAATGGCACAAGGCAGACCCAAAATTAATTGAGCAAATAAACACATTAATAAAAAAACTGGGAGAAAACGCAAATCCAGAAGAATTAATTTCTCTTAAAAATGAAATTTTAACATCAGTATCATCACTTCAAAAAGATCTGAATTTTAATGGAGAAAGTCCTGAACTAGACGAACAACTTAGCGCATTAGCGCAGACGTTAAAGGCACAATTGTAATAATTTTTAAAGTAAAATTATACGGACATAAGCCTGCAAGGGTTCAATTTCAAATAAACTCATAATTACAACGGACTTTTGATATTTTTTAAACTTGGTTTTGTCACCTGCGTATAAATTTGAGTAGTCCTGATATTGCAATGACCCAAGAGCTCCTGCACATATCTCACGTCTGTGCCGTTTTCTAAAAGATGCGTAGCAAAACTATGACGCAATGAATGGAAAGTTGCGTCTTTTTTTATTTTAGCTTTGGTCAAGGCATTTTCAAAAATCTTCTGCGCCGTTCTGTCGGTTAGCTTGCCGCCTTGATTACTTTCAAAAACCAAATCTTCGCCTCGCCTTCCCGCCAAATAATTTTTTAATTCTTCCCGCAATTTCTCCGGCAGAAGCGTAACCCGATCTTTTTTTCCTTTAGCTTCTTTCAAGTGAATAAAATTATTGGCGAAATCGACATCTTTTACTTTTAAATTTATGGCCTCGCTCACTCGGAAGCCAGCACCGTAAGATAAGGCAACCAATAGTTTGTGTTTGCCATTGCTTATCGCACCAATCACTTCTTCAATTTCCTCGCGCGACAAAACCACCGGCAATTTTTTGGAAGTCTTGGCAAATTTTAAATCAATCGCCACCGCGCTTTTAAAAATTTCCCGGTAAAGATGTTTAATGGCGTTGAGATGAAGATTTATCGTCTGCGACGACAAACCGCGTTCTTGTTTTTTCAGCAAATATTTTTTTATCAACTCAATCTCCGGATCTTTTTTGACTACTTTAATAAATTTAAAATAATCAACCAAGCAACCAAGGTAGCTCTTAATCGTTTGCCGGCTGTAATTCCGCAGTTTTAATTCATTCTCAATTTTTACCAACAACTCTTTAAATTCCATATTATTATGTTATACTTAACAACAAGAGTGCTGTTACTAACAAAATACCAAAATTTCGCATAATATACAACGACAAGTAGTTAATTAACATAAAATTCGTATAAAAACTAGTTCCGCCGAAATCGCTCGCTTACGCTCGCTCCTTTTCGGCGGAACGGCTTCGGAATCCTTCCTCGTCCCGCTCAGTCGCTCGCTCACGCTCGCGACATCGCGGAACTCGGAATACGCGAAATTGCCTTTCGTCCCGAAGCGTCGGGACTCCGGCAACTTCGCTTATTCCGAAGCCGTTATACGCCATAATAAAAAGCCTCTTTTATTTTTAGTAATAATTTTGGCAATTTATTTTGTGAGGTCGACGTATAATTTTTTAAGTAATATTAATTAACAAAAAATATGCGAGACAAAATTACATTTACACAAAACAACCCAGGAGGACAAACTGGATTTGACAGATTCGAAGAAATTATTACGACATTAAACCCCGATCTTCAGGCCATCCTGAAGAGAATTCCTGAAGAAAAAATTGCACAAATGCTTAAAACATTCGGTGAAGCCGGAATAACGCCTGATAAAATAAATTTCACATCTGCTCTACCTAACTTTTCTTCTAAAGATAATAATGTTATTTTTACTGGGACCAAGGCCGACGGCGAAGAAGTTAAATATGGTATTGATGTGGCTTAGGATAAATTAAATTGCCAAAATTATTTTATTAATAGAGGCTTTTTATTACAGCGTATAACAACGCATATCTGGCTACGGAAATTGTGCATTAATAGAAACCTTGAGGTGGCACAATTTCCTCCGCCCAAATCCCGCACTAATTTTTGTGGGATTTGGATGGAGTTAAGCATTTAAAGAAGTTTGCATTAATTTATTGCTTGTTTAAGAAACAACGAAAAATTAGCGCGGGACTTCAGATGATGCGTAAACGTTCCGCCGAAATCGCTCGCTTACGCTCGCTCCTTTTCGGCGGAACGGCTTCGGAATCCTTCCTCGTCCCGCTCAGTCGCTCGCTCACGCTCGCGACATCGCGGAACTCGGAATACGCGAAATTGCCTTTCGTCCCGAAGCGTCGGGACTCCGGCAACTTCGCTTATTCCGAAGCCGTTAGGCGACATATTTTAAAAACGATTCCAAAAACTTTTTTTATCGCCTTCGGCGATTTGGGGGCGAAAACTTTTTTTATTTTTGTTATAATGAATACATGAATACTAAACCTTACTACAAATACAAAGATTTTTCTCTTTTTCACGGCAACTGCCTTGATATTTTAGCTAAAATTCCAGAAAATTCGGTTGATATGATCTTCGCCGATCCACCCTACCTACTCTCAAATGGCGGTTTTACCTGTCATGCTGGTCAAATGGTTAGCGTAAATAAAGGCCAGTGGGATGTAAGCAACGGCCTAAAGAAAGATTTTGAATTTCATCTATGAAAATAATTTTTAATACAGCTCTTGCAAATAAATATACTAGCTTATCTCAAAAAGCCAGAGTTTTAACTGAAACATGGGTTGACAATGAAATATTTTGTCCGAGTTGTGGGACAAATATTGAAAATTATGAAAATAATCGTCCAGTAGCTGATTTTTATTGCCCAAATTGCAAAGAGGAATATGAATTAAAAAGCAAAAAAGATGGTTTGTCTAAAAAAATTGTTGATGGAGCTTATAAAACAATGCTTGAGAGATTAAAAAGCAATAATAATCCGAACTTTTTTTTCTTAAATTACAATCCGATAAAATATGAGGTTTTAAACTTCTTGGTTATCCCAAAACATTTTTTTGTCCCTGATATCATCGAGAGAAGAAAACCATTATCAGAAAACGCTAGACGAGCTGGCTGGATAGGTTGTAATATCTTGCTTCAAGCTATTCCGCAAAGCGGAAAAATATTTTATATAAAAAATGGAAATATTGAGAGCAAAGAGGATGTCTTAAAAAATTGGCAAAAAACTTTATTTTTAAGAGACTCAGACAAAGCTGAATTAAAAGGCTGGATTTTAGATATAATGAGTTGTATTGATAAATTGAATAAAATAGAATTCTCTCTCGATGAAATTTATAATTTTGAAAACATTTTAAGCAAAAAACATCCGGAAAATAGACACATCAAAGATAAAATAAGGCAGCAACTACAATTTCTGAGAGACAAGGGGTATTTGAAATTTTTAGACAGAGGAAAATATAAATTAGTTTAAAATTATGGAAATCAACATCAGCCCTTTACTGGCAAAAAATATTTTACGAATTAATTTTCTCACAAGAATAAAAATTATGTGCCGCGGATATAGTGAAGATAAAAAAAATTTCACCGAGCTTGTTTGGCCAGACGACAAAGATCTTGATTTTTACAACAAGAAAGATTATCCGCAATTTCAACTTTGGTTTATTTGAATTTAAATGAAATATTCTATGGAAACTAATCATATTGCTATTTTTAAAGGCAAATCAATTAGAAAAACTATTTTTCATAACGAGTGGTGGTTTTCGGTAATTGACGTTGTCGAAGCTCTAACCGGTACGGGCAGACCTAGAAAATATTGGAATGATTTAAAGAAAAAGCTACTAAGCGAAGGATTTTTTGAAGTGTCCGAAAAAATCGGACAGTTTAAATTAATGGCTTCAGACGGCAAAATAAGAGAAACTGACTGCGCCGATACCGAGACAATGTTTCGTATTATTCAATCTATTCCATCACCAAACGCCGAACCATTTAAGCGCTGGCTAGCTAAAGTTGGTTACGAAAGAACCCAAGAAATTGAGAATCCTGAGCTGGGAATTAAAAGAACAAAGACTCTTTACAAACTTAAAGGATATTCTGAGGACTGGATTGAAAAGCGCATGCGTGGTATTACTATACGTGAAGAATGGACCGATGAATGGAAAAAACGAGGCGTTAAGGAAAATATCGAGTTTGCTATCTTAACCGCCGAAATATCAAAAGCAACTTTCGGCATGACACCAAGCCAATACAAAAAATTTAAAGGCTTAAAACGAGAAAATTTGCGAGACCACATGGACGACCTTGAATTAATTTTTTCTATGCTCGGCGAAGCTTCAACTACAAAGATTACTAGAAGCAAAAATGCAAATGGTTTTATCGAGAATAAAACTGCCGCCCAGAAAGGCGGAAAAATCGCGGGTGATGCCAGGCGAAAACTTGAGGTTGAATCCGGCGACAAGGTTATTACTAGAAAAAATTATTTAATAGGCGCTCAAAATCTTAAAAAACTAAAAAAATAAAAAAATTTTCGCCCCAAATCTAATTCGCTTCGCGAATTATAAAAAAAGTTTTTGGAATCGTTTTTAAAATACGCTAAAGCCACGCTGCGCTCTCGCTATCGCTCGGGTCGCCTAACAACCGATATCCGGTTCGGGGCTCAGCTCGCCCCTCTCCCATATTTTTGCTCCCGTTGGTCGCAAAAACATCGGATATCGCGAAACGTTCCGCCGAAATCGCTCGCTTACGCTCGCTCCTTTTCGGCGGAACGGCTTCGGAATCCTTCCTCGTCCCGCTCAGTCGCTCGCTCACGCTCGCGACATCGCGGAACTCGGAATACGCGAAATTGCCTTTCGTCCCGAAGCGTCGGGACTCCGGCAACTTCGCTTATTCCGAAGCCGTTATATGACATTTTAAAAAAATATGAATACGGAGCAATTGAAAAACAACAAATATTTTCTAGGATGCTATACAGACCCCGGAGCGTTTAACGGGTGGCAAATTGGGTCATTTTTTCCTGAAAACCATCCGTGCAGAACTGACATGGTTGAATTATTGTATAAAGAGCATGCCGCCGGAGATACAGAAAAGCCCCATTACCACAAACAAAAAATTGAATTAATAATCATGCTCGAGGGACAAGCCAAGTATAACGTAAACGGAAAAGATGTTCTGTTAGAAAACAGCAATTTTTTATTTGTAGATACAAACAATGTTATTTACGGGGAATTTCTAAAGCCTTCGAAAATATTTGTAGTGCACACACCTAGCCTGCCTAAGGATAAAACTTTAATTGAGTAGAAATTTTTTTAAAACATCATATAACAAAGAATATCTGGTTCAAGAATTTTTCTTGTTAATGTATAAGGAGTAAAAATTCTTTCACCCAAATTTTATTTCACTACGTTCAATAAAACTTCAGATATTCTTATACGTTCCGCCGAAATCGCTCGCTTACGCTCGCTCCTTTTCGGCGGAACGGCTTCGGAATCCTTCCTCGTCCCGCTCAGTCGCTCGCAAGCTCGCGACATCGCGGAACTCGGAATACGCGAAATTGCCTTTCGTCCCGAAGCGTCGGGACTCCGGCAACTTCGCTTATTCCGAAGCCGTTAGCTGAAATATATATTTTTCTTTTGCCCTGCGGGGCAACTCTTAAAAAGAATTCAATTTTTGTTTTTTTATTAATTAGAAAGGGGTAATAAGTGTTTTCTTCGCTACGCTACAAAAACGATTTATTAATTAATCCAAAAAATATATGAAGAAACAATTAACAATTCTACTAATTCTAACTTTTATTTTAGGGTTAGTGCCTTTCAATTTTTCAGAGGCGATTACTCAAAATCAAATTAGTGCCGAGGTTCAAATTGTTTGCCCGGACAACTACGGAAATTGGTATAGCGGTTCGGGAACAATCATTGATCCTAAAGGAATTATTTTGACAAATAAGCACGTGGTATCCGACCAATATGGCGGAATTATAAAAACCTGCTTTATTGGCTTTACGGAATCCATAAGCCAAGAACCAAATTTTGGTACTGAAACAAACCCAAATTTGGCAGAGGTAAAGTATTATACGACTGCAAATGATATGGATGCGGCTATCTTGTATCTCAATAATCTAACAAATAAAAGCTACGCTTATGTTGATATATGGAATTCCAACTCAAACGCTTTGCAATTCGGCCACAAAATTGAAGCTATTGGTTTTCCCGGTATTGGCGGCTCGACAATAACTTATACTTCTGGCGATTTTAGTGGTTTTGGTAGTACGTCAGACGGAACACAAAATTACCTAAAGGCCACAACTCCACTCGAACATGGCAACTCTGGTGGTGCGGCATATAATCCAACAGGGCAATTTATCGGCATTCCAACAATGGTGGTTGCTGGCACTTTAAATTCTTTAAGTTATATCTTATCCGTCAATAGTATTAAAAGTTGGTTGTCTGGGATTTTAGGAAATAATTATCAACAAGAGGTTATCGAGCAAAAACCAATCGTAGAAAAACCAAAAGTCAGCGTGCAGAACGATATCACGCCGCCCGACATTAGTAAGTATAAACCAATTGCTACATGGAATACGTTTATTTATTATGATTTATATAATAAAAATAATGAAACAATAAAAATGGGTCAATCAATAGATAATAAAATTATTCAAACTGGCATTTCTAACAAAATTTCCTTATACACAAGCTACTCAGGAGATAAGACTTGGAATAAAACTATGGGTTATGACGTGGTTGAAAGTGAAAGCGGACTTTACAGTGTTTATTATAAATTCTCAAATAGTTTATCAGGATTAAACGATAAACCTTATGAAGAACAGGTGTTAAAATTAGATCTTGGCAGAACTGCAATTACTCCAATAATTGAATTACCCGATAAAGAAGGCAGTTATTATTTTTCAATTAAATTTAAAGATAACGCAGGGAATGTTTCAAATGAATACATTTTAACGTATACATATTTAAAAGAGCATTATAAAGAATTAAAAACTTTGTATTTTTATTCTGATAAAAATTATAAAAATCTAATTGGTAGTTACGACATGAACTTTCTCTTTGATGGTTTTGATTATTTGCGATGTATCACAAAATATAATACTGTCTATGTTCGATGGAAATATGATGATGACGATCAATTTCCTGGTTATGTAGCGAGAATCTTCCCTGACGATATGTACGCGCTCAACCCTTCGGATACTATCAATAATAAAAACCTATCTTTAATAACAAATAATAAAATTCCCGTATATAATATAAATAAGTCAACAAAAGACGATCATGTATCCGATCTAAAAATATGCATGGATAAAAACGATACTCTGTGCAATTTAAGTGGCCAGGTAACATCGCTTTTGCTAAAACCAGTTGCAAATAAGGACCTTTTTTTGGAAGGCAAAAATACTGTTGTAAAATTTCATTACAATTCAAATTTTGATCAAGGGTTTATGTGTGGATATCCTGATATAGAAAATGAAAGTAAGCGCAATGCCATAGGAGAACCAAATTATTATATTCTAACTCAAGGTAATACTAATGCATCTAATGATTTATCGGAAAAGTTAAGCGGCCGCATATTATTGCAAGTTGAAGCTCATGGTGAAGCTTATTATGTATATCCTAAAGACGGCAAAAGATACTATATGGCCAACGGTAATGAAGCATACAGAATAATGAGATATTTAGGTGTTGGTATAACCAACAACGATTTGAATAAAATCAAAAATGATAAAAATTTCGCTAAAAAACACAGCGGAAAAATATTTTTGCAGGTTGAATCTCGTGGCGAAGCCTATTATATAGACTTTAACGGCAACGCCCATTATCTAAAGGATGGCGCCGCTGCATATACCGCCATGAGAGAATTAGGGCTTGGGATTACTAATAATAATTTAAATAAAATTCCAGAAGGAAGATTGTGATAGCAAAATAGAAACGATAAATATAAATTTTAAAAAATTAGCCTTAAACAAAAAACAATGATTAGTTTTGAAGTTAAAAATAATTTTCTTATACTTATCTACAATGCAGAGAGCGAAAACAATGAATGGGTTTTTAATAAAATAAAAGAGTCTGGTAAAGTTACACTCAGACAAACTTTTACTTTCACCGAGGAAGATTTACATAACATTAATCTAAAATCAGTAGATGAAAATGATTATGAAAAACCAATAAAATTTTCACTTGCGAAATTAGCAGATGGCTATTTTAAAATTGAAAAAAGAATATTACTAATAGATTATTTTGTATTTATATATAAAGACGTAAAAATATCATTAAATTTTTTTATGTCAACAAAAAACATCTCAATATTTAAAATAATAAATAAACTAACAAGCGAAGATGTTTACATTGGGGGTAATAGCCCTGATGCCATACCCAAAAAAGTTTTTTTTGAACTTATTGAAAATTTTCCCAATAATTATGAGGTAGCTAAATACGTTAACGCACGTATTAGCTCCATTTTAAGAGACTATTTTGACTCAACAATCGATAGCGAAAAAGAATACAATCAATACATGAATAAAAAAATAAGTCATAGGGGAAAAAATTTATCAATCCTATTTGTGGATAATGAACTAAATAAATATAAAATCATTTTAGATAAACTCAGGGAGATGCTAAAAGATGAAGATAAATATAACGAAAAACAATGGCAAGAAGAAATCATACAAATAATATTATTTATATTTCCCAAATATATTAGAGTTTTTAACGAAGCTCCTGTAAGGGACACATACAACAACAAAACAAGACTTATTGATTACTTATTAATTGATTCAAATGGAAATACTGATATTATTGAAATAAAAAAACCCTTTAGTCATTGTATTGTAACAAAAACCGTATACAGAGATAACTACATCCCCTTAAGAGAATTATCTGGTACCGTTATGCAAATCGAAAAATATATTTTCTATCTGAATAAATGGGGAAAAAAGGGTGAAAATAAATTAACAAATAAATATAAAAACGAGCTTCCAAACAAATTTCAAATAAAAATTACAAACCCTGGCGGTATTATAATTATGGGTAGAGAAGATAAACTATCAACAGCTCAAAAACATGACTTTGAAGTAATAAAAAGAAAATATAAAAATATTATTGATATTATAACTTATGATGATTTACTGAAAAGATTGCAATTTATTATAGATCGATTAGAAAATTTATCCAAAAAATAATTAATTAAAATGCTATAATGAGTTTTAGATTATGGGCATTCACCCCTAACCCCTCTGCCCAAAATCTAAAACGAAAAAAACAAAACTGAATTCTTTTTGCGAGTAATCCCAATAGCTATCGGGATTAAAGAAAAATATATACATCAGCTAACACGGCATATCCGGTTGCGGCTTTTATACAAAAGCCTACACCCACATTTGCCTCCGCTACGCTACGGCAAACATCAGATATGCCGAAACGTTCCGCCGAAATCGCTCGCTTACGCTCGCTCCTTTTCGGCGGAACGGCTTCGGAATCCTTCCTCGTCCCGCTCAGTCGCTCGCAAGCTCGCGACATCGCGGAACTCGGAATACGCGAAATTGCCTTTCGTCCCGAAGCGTCGGGACTCCGGCAACTTCGCTTATTCCGAAGCCGTTATACGCAATTCAAAAAATATTTTTCTTTTAATAAGGAATTTTGACAGGCTTTTTAAAAAGGGGAATAAATTTGTTTTTTTATTTATTAGAAAGGGGTAATATTGTGTTTTTTCTGCTTTTGGAGGCGCAGAAAAAACGATTTACTTACAAGGGGAAAACGGGTACTATACAATTACTTATTAGGAATAAACTATGGCAAATAAAAATCTTACAAATGCTAAAAAGGCAAAGAATGATGAATTTTATACTCAATTTTCAGATATTCAAAAAGAAGTTGAGTCCTATCTTGAATATGACGCTAACACTTTCAAAGGGAAAGTAGTTTATAGCAACTGCGACGACCCATTTGAGAGTAATTTCTTCCGCTATTTTGTCCTAAATTTTAAAAGACTAGGGATGAAAAGACTTATTGCAACTAGTTACAAACCGTCACCAGTTGCGAATACTCAATTAGAGCTTTTTGGAAATGATACTACTCTTAAACCCATGAAAGGACGCCCGAAAATAACTGCTAATAAATTCATTATTAACGAAGTTGGTGATGTGAATGGCGACGGTTCTTTTACGCTAGAAGATATTGCCCTACAACTTAAAGCAAACAAAAACAACGAATGGTCTCCGCTTGAGGGTGATGGTGACTTCAGGAGTGATGAGTGTGTCGAGTTACTCAAGCAATCTGATATTGTCGTCACTAATCCTCCGTTTAGTTTATTTCGTGAATATATAACTCAACTCTTTGAACATAAAAAACAATTTCTAATCATCGGAAATCTCAATGCAATAACTTACAAGGAAATTTTTCCAATGATCAAAGCGAATAAAGTTTGTTTGGGAAATAATGCAAGAGTTAATGGTGGTGCAATGTTTTATGAGATTCCAGAAGCTGTTGCAAACTTGGATCAAGTTCGTGAAATCAAAACGGATGAAAAAGGTAAAAAGGTATATATAACAAGAGTCCAGGGAGTTCGTTGGTTTACAAACCTTGACCACGGACGACTACACCAACCTATTCCCCTAATGAGTCATGCCGACGTCTTAAAGTTCAGTACAAATAAGCCATTCGTACACTATGACAATTATGATGCTATTGAAATTGCTTTAGTAAAAAATATTCCTAAAGACTACAACGGCGTTATGGGCGTACCAATCAGTTTTTTAGATAAGTATTCACCCGATCAATTTGAGATTTTAGGGACAAGCGATAACGGTCTCGTAGATGACAAGTACAAAACATCGCTAGGTTTAAAAAAACAATTTGTAGAAGACTACTACAAAGCTGGGGGCACTGGTGCCTACAAAGAAGGTAATCCAACAGCGGGTTTTTACGAAGACGGCATCGCAAAAATGGCTTACAAGCGAATTTTTATAAAACACAAGAAAAACTAACATGAAAAAAGTTAAAGTTTCAATTCAAGATGAAAACACGTTGGTTTTATTAGAAGATGGATCAAGGGGTGATTTAATTGACCTCAGGTCCATACATGAAGCTGATATTGATAAAACAACCATTACAAATGTGGTTAACTCCATAAAACGTGATGTTTTTAATGCTGAACTCCAAAAAGAAAAAAATGTCATTAAGCGTGAAAATGAATTAAAGCTTGAACTCAAGGAAAAAGAGTTCAAAAGCCGCGCAAAAGAAGATTTAATGGAGAAAGACAAGGAAATTATTGCACTTAATTCAGAACTAAAAAATATCGCTGAGAAAACAGAATCAGCTATAAAACTTAAAGATATTCAAGAGAAGCAAAAGATAGAGGAGGAATACAGAGAAAAGTTGAACGAGAAAGAAATTGAGATAAATAACATCAAGCACGAGAAAGAATTAAGCGAGGAAAAACTAAAAGAACAAATCAAGTCAACAGAGACAGCTCTTGTTTCACTAAAGGAAATGCGCACCAAGATGAGTACTAAGATGATTGGTGAGTCTCTTGAAGTACACTGCGAAAATGAATTTAATCGTATTCGTCATATAGCATTTCCTAATGCAAAGTTTGGTAAAGATAATGCCGTATCAGAATCTGGTTCAAAGGGAGACTACGTTTATCGCGAAGTTGATGAAGATGGCAATGAGATTTTGTCCATTATGTTTGAAATGAAGAACGAGGATGACATTACCGCTACAAAGAAAAAGAATAAAGATTTCTTTAAGGAACTAGATAAAGATCGTCAGGAGAAAAAATGTGAATATGCTGTCTTGGTAAGTCTCCTTGAAAAAGATAATGAATATTATGATGACATTGTTCCTGTTTATGAATATAAACTTATGTATGCTATCCGCCCCCAGCATTTCATTACTATCATTGGATTTCTACGACAAGCAAATATAAAATCACAGCACCTCAAGCGTGAAATTCACATACTTAACAATCAAAATGTTGACGTTTCAAACTTTGAAGCAAACATGAATGCATTTAAGGAGGCATTCTCAAGAAATTTCAGTTTGGCATCAACACAATTCTCTAACGCTATTGCAGAGATAGATAAAACCATTGACCATTTAAATAAAGTCAAAGAAAATCTTCTAAAATCTGATAACAACCTACGACTTGCAAATAATAAGGCCACCGACTTATCTATAAAGAAACTAACCTCCAATAGTCCAAGCGTAGCCAAAGCATTCGAAGAAATTAATAATGAAAATAAATAATTATGAAAACCACACTAAAAAATGACATCACGATAAAAGAAGTTTGCGATGGTTTTGTATATAATGAACTTGAAGGCAAAGGGCTGTTCGGTCTCTCGGGCAAACTAACTATTCAGCCAGAGTATCAGCGTAATTACATTTACGCTGACGGCAAATGTGACGTTGCTGTAATTGACTCAATTTTAAAAGGTTACCCAATAGGTTTAATTTATTTCAACCATGTTAGCACTGATAAATTTGAAGTGCTCGACGGACAGCAACGCATCACTAGTATTGGTCGGTTTGTGACAGGCAAGTTTGCCGTCAAAGATAAAAATGGACATGAACAATATTACAGTGGCATGGCTACCAGTCAACGCGAGCAAATAATGAACGCTAAATTGTTAGTGTATTTGTGTAAAGGTGATGAGCTTGAGATTAAGGATTGGTTTAAAACTATCAATATCGCCGGAGTACCATTAACCGAACAAGAGATTCTCAATGCAGTATATTCTGGAACATTTGTTACTCGCGCTCGCGAAGAATTCAGTAATAGCCAAAATACCAACATTCAGAAATGGAGTACCTATATTGCAGGTGATATCAAACGCCAAGCATATTTAGAACGGGCTTTAGATTGGGTTTCTGGTGGAGAAATCGATAGCTACATGAGTAAACATCGGAACGATAAAAACATCACTGAACTGAAAAAGCATTTCGATACTGTCATTGACTGGGTTTCAACCACCTTCACGGACGTTGAAAGTGAAATGAAGGGTCTTGAGTGGAACAGGCTTTACCAAACTTACCACAAGAAAAAATACAACCCAGCAATAGTTTCTGCTAAGGTTCAGAAACTCTATGCTGACGGCTTTGTAAAAAGTCGTAAAGGCATTTTTGAATATGTTTTAGGTGGAGAAGTAGAAACAAAACTGCTTGAAGTTCGAGTATTTGAAGACCCGACAAAACGTTCAGTGTATGAAGCTCAAACTTCCGCCGCAAAAAATAAAGGCATTTCAAATTGCTCGCATTGCGCGATTGGTCACGATGCGAACAAAACGAAAATTTGGGGTTTGAGCGATATGGATGCCGATCATGTTTCGGCTTGGAGCAAGGGCGGTGCAACAGATGTAAAAAATTGTGAGATGTTGTGTAAGACGCACAATCGAGCAAAGGGAAATCGTTAACCAAATAATTAAAATCAGTATGGAAAATGCTTAAAAAATAAATTGAGGATATAATGGAGAAAGTGAAATGTACATATATAATTTAGGCTAAAGACAGCAATAAAAAACGCCTACCGGGGGCGTTTTTTGTATTAATAGAGTTAAATACAGAAAGGTAAAGCATAAAAGAAAATGATAATTATTTGTTTTTGTGTCCCATTTTGTTGCGCTGGTGTCCCAAATATGCTAATATATTAAGTGTGGATAAAATAAATTCATTTCATTTAAAATAAATGTATATGCGCAAAAAAAACATTTTAAATTTAATTAAATATCATGCCGAAAAAAATGAGGCGGGTTTTAAAAATGAAGCCTATGACATAGCAAGATATTTCGATTCTACTGGTGACTCTGAATTGGCTCAATATATTATGGCCTTACTGTCTGGCGCTAATACTTTTGTGCCGCAGGACAACGAATACAATCTTCCATTTTTTATGAAAGCAAATTTAGATAGTAGCAAATCCTTCCCACTTCCCACTCTTATAACAAACGATATAGTGGGCATTATAAATTCAATTGGACATAAGATTGGGGTTAACAAATTCTTATTTGAGGGTGATCCTGGAACAGGCAAAACTGAAACAGCAAAACAAATTGCTCGTATTCTTGAACGAGATTTATATGTGATAGATTTTGATAGTGTTATAGATAGCAAGCTTGGTCAAACGTCCAAAAACATTGCTTCCGTTTTTACAGAGTTACAAAGATTGCCTCACCCAGAAAAAGTCATTATTTTATTTGACGAGATAGACGCAATAGCTTTAGATAGAATTAACTCTAACGATTTACGAGAAATGGGGAGAGTAACTTCTTCTGTTTTAAAAGGGTTGGATGGATTAAATGATGAAGTTGTTCTTATAGCCACCACTAATCTTTTTGGGCAATTCGATAAGGCTTTACTTAGAAGATTTGATTCAATTATAAATTTTAATAGGTATAACAAAGAAGAATTGATTGAAGTCGCAGAATCTATGTTAAATGAGTTTTTAACAAAATTTAAATTTGCTAGTCGTAATATGAGGCTTTTTAAAAAAATATTTTTAACATTAGACCATATTCCTTATCCTGGTGATTTGAAAAATATAATTAAAACCGCACTAGCATTTAGTGATCCAAATAATGAATATGATTACTTAAAAAAATTATATGAATCTATACAACCTAAAGACAAAAAGATAGATTTAAAAAAATTACAGTACAGCGGTTTTACGGTTAGAGAAATAGAAATATTAACAGGAGTTTCTAAAAGCCAAGTGTCGAGAGAACTAAATGTCTAAAATTATGAACAATATTCTTCAATTAAAAGGTGTCCTTCAAGAACGTTCGCATATTGGCCGGCCAAGCTCTCGTAATGTTCCAAAAAATTCCCCAACTATAAATTCTGATAAACTAAAAAATTTGGTTAGACAGCTCCAGGATCTTGCTGATTATTGGACTAGGCAAAATATTATTAAGGGTTGCTTAGTTGATGTTTGTTATATCGACGTCATCGCTAAGAGTAATAGAATTAGTGGGTTATTATCAAGTAGTGGCTCTGTAAATGACTCTGTTGTTGGTGCAAGATTTGCTAATGAAGAGACAAGAAAACATGTGATTACGCATCATGTCAGCGAAAAAGTAATTCAGGATACAATTAAAAAATTAGAAGGCTGTATAAAGCTATTAGATGAAATATTTAGCGGAAAGATAACCCATGATTTGATTGGTGGTTTAAATGATAAAAATATAAAGTATGAAAAATATGGGGTAACAAAAACAAATTTTCGAAATATAATTGTAGATTCACATTATGTAGAAGGTTTTACGGTTCCAAATAACAGTGCAAACACAAATAATAGATCAATAATTACAATATATAAAACTAATGTTGGTTTAACTGAATTAATGAAAGATATCGGTATAAACGTTCAGCCTGATAAAATACTAAGTGAAACCACCTTGCTTTTATACCCAGATGAAATCAAACTCTTGTCAGACAAGGCACCATATCTAATTGCAATGTCGACAGAAGATATATCTAAACTAAGTTTTAAAGATATTGTTGATGGCGCAAACAGCGAATCTGCTATAAAAACAATAGGATCACCCAAAGACGAACCTATTGTTGGCGTAATAGATACTTTATTTGATGAATCAGTGTATTTTTCTGAATGGGTGGATTTTAGAAAAATGATCAATAAAGAAATACCTACGGAATCCAAAGATTATGTTCACGGAACATCGGTAAGTTCAATTATTGTTGATGGGCCAACTATTCACCCAGAGCTAGATGATGGGTGTGGCAGATTCAGAGTTAGGCATTTTGGTGTAGCCGCACAAGGACAGTATAGCGCCTTTTCTATTATGAAAGCCATAAAAGAGATAGTTACTTCAAATCCAGATATAAAGGTATGGAATCTGTCTTTGGGATCCGACAGAGAAATTAATCCCAATTTTATATCACCAGAAGCAGCTATACTAGATGAAATTCAATATGAAAATAATGTTATTTTTGTAATAGCAGGCACTAATAAACGCGACGATGAAAGTAGGGTAGAAAAAATGATTGGCTCGCCCGCCGATTCAATTAATGCTATAGTTGTAAATTCGGTAAATAGTAAGGGATCTCCAGCAACCTATTCCAGAAAGGGGTTAGTTTTATCATTTTTTAATAAACCAGACGTTAGTAGTTATGGAGGTGATAATGGCGATTATCTTAGGGTGTGTACACCAACTGGCGAAGGTTTGTGCAGTGGTACTTCATACGCAGCTCCATGGGTAACTCGAAAAATTGCTTACTTGATAGAAGTACTCGGACTTAATCGAGAAGTCGCAAAAGCGCTAATTGTAGACGCTGCTGCTGGGTGGAATAGTATTGGCAATAATACTAAATTAGCACCCTTTGTGGGCCATGGGGTAGTACCTAAAAATATAGAAAACATTATAAAAGCGGATAATGATGAAATAAAGTTTATCATAAGTGGTATCTCTGAGAAATGGGATACATATGCTTATAATTTACCTGTTCCAACACATAATAATAAACACCCTTTTGTTGCCAAAGCTACCTTATGTTATTTTCCCGGCTGCTCTATTAATCAAGGAGTTGATTACACAAACACAGAACTAGATATATATTTTGGTAGAATTAAAGACAAGGGTATTAAGTCTATAAACAAGAATTGTCAAAATAATGATGACGGCGAAAAACATTATATATACGAAGGTAATGCCAGGGAATTTTACCGAAAATGGGACAACACTAAACATATAAATGAAATTCTTACAGATAGAGTTCATGCACGCGACGTTTACGATAAAGGCATGTGGGGACTAAGTATTAAATCAAAAGAAAGATTGAGTAGGCGTAGCAATGGTATTAATTTTGGTTTAGTTGTGACATTAAAGGAGATTTATGGAGTTAATAGAATTAATGATTTTGTACATCAATGCGAATTACTTGGCTGGTTGGTAAATCGTGTAGATATAGATAATAAAATTGATATCTATAACAAGGCTCAGGAAATAGTTACATTTGATAAGTAACCGTTAGTTTACAATTCCATCGGAGCTGTGTAAAAACAAAAGTACGTTTAATAGTATCACCAAAAAGTTTTAGGGATCAAACCCAAATAAAAGACAAAAATTCCCTCCCCTTAAACCCCTTCCTTTTTGCCTTTTATTTGAAAAGAATAAGGAGTTTTAGATTTTGGGCATTCACCCCTAACCCCTCTGCCCAAAATCCAAAACAAAAAACAAATTTATTATTAAGTAGCCTATCAAAATATTATTTTATTTAAAATATTTTTGAACAGCGTATAACACGGCATAATCTGGTTCCAGAATTTTTCATTAACAGTTAATAATAAGGAGTAAAAAATTCTTACACCCATATTTGCCTCCGCTACGCTACGGCAAACATCAGATATGCCGATACGTTCCGCCGAAATCGCTCGCTTACGCTCGCTCCTTTTCGGCGGAACGGCTTCGGAATCCTTCCTCGTCCCGCTCAGTCGCTCGCTCACGCTCGCGACATCGCGGAACTCGGAATACGCGAAATTGCCTTTCGTCCCGAAGCGTCGGGACTCCGGCAACTTCGCTTATCCCGAAGCCGTTAGACGAAATTTTTCAAAGCTACTAACAAAAATGAATATATGAAAAAAATTATTATCATTTCAACAATTATTATTCTGATTCTAGTAACTATTACTGGATTTATTTATTTTTATATGAACCAAGGGTCTGATATTTCCGGGTTTCCAGATTATTATAAAAATTTAGCCAAAGAATGTGAATTAAAGCTAAGTCATGATTGTTGCATGTCTTCAGTAAACATAATGACTAATGGAAATTATCAATTAGCTCCTGGCAAAACATTAGCAGAAAGCGGCTGCCCGGAAGGATATCAACCAAATATGTTAAAATGTATTGATAGCTTCAGATGGTGTGAGCCAATAAAACGGTAGTTTTGAAAAACATCACTTAACACGCAATAAGCGACATTAAAACAATCGCTTATTGCGGGACGTTATCGGAATTGCTCTTTTACAAAATACTTTTTAGGGGCTACATAACACGAAAAAAAGGAGGACAAGATGGCCATCCAAGTCACAAGTTGGCAAGATCTAGCCGAGAAAACGTTCTTTAGCGGCTTAACTGCCCAAGAAGTTAAGGAAATGGGACTAACTTACAAACCAGGGAAAAGCTTTTCAACCCTGGCACAGACAATCAATACTACAGGACCTCGTCCACCTTACAGTTACTGGGCAGTATTAGCCGGAAGGGAGGATGTTCTTCGAGAACATCTCGAAGGCAATCTTACAAACGACCGTGATTAACAGGGCTCCTTGGGGACATAAGCATGTCCCCGCCCCTAAAAAGCATTTTGTATTTTGGCTAATCGCCAAAAGGCTATCGCCTAAAAGAGCAATACATCCGATAACACGGCATATCCAGCTCGGACTTTTCCGAAAGTCCTCACGCAAATTTTTGTTTCTCTTTACTTTATAATAAATAAAGGTGGAGAAACAAAATCTTCGGATGATGCCGAAACGTTCCGCCGAAATCGCTCGCTTACGCCTGCCTACCGGCAGGCAGGCTCGCTCTTTTTCGGCGGAACGGCTTCGGAATTCTTCCTCGTCCCGCTCAGTCGCTCGCAAGCTCGCGACATCGCGTAACTCGGAATAAGCGAAATTGCCTTTCGTCCCGAAGCGTCGGGACTCCGGCAACTTCGCTTATTCCGAAGCCGTTGTACGAAATATCATTCACCTTTAATTCGTAAAATATGAAAACTGCCTACATATTCGGGCCAATTCATTTATTCGGACAAGATTATTTACCCGTCTATAAACATCTCATGAAACTTTGTGAGCCGTATTTTGATAAAGTCATTGGCACTTATCCCGATTTTTGGGATAGTAAAGAAACTCCGCGTGAATTTTATGACCGCACCTACCAAGTTATTACTAAATGCCAGCTTTTTATCGGCGAGGTCTCAAGTCCTTCGATGGGTGTTGGCATGGAATTTCAAATGGCGCAGGAAAACAATATCCCATGTATAGCGCTTTGCAAAAAAGGAGTTGAGCCGTCGATGATGATCGCTGGCATACCTTGTACTAAAAAAGTTGTTTATTATGAAGACTTCGCCGACTTGTCCGAACAAATGAATGAGATATTAAAAGATACGAGCTGGTTAAACGGGTGAACGATACATCGTACAACACGCGATATCCAAAATTAGAACTTCAAATATGCCGAAACGTTATCTGAAATTTCACCCCTCCTCACTATGGTAGATAAAAAAACTTTTGAATTAGCAAACAAGTTGTGGGACTACCACCATGTTAATCAATCTCTTGAAAAATCTGATTGCATTTTAGTTCTGGGTAGCCATGATTTGAGGGTCGCCGAAAGAGGCGCGGAATTATATCTTGAAAAATGGGCACCGCTTATTATTTTTTCCGGCGGACTCGGCAACTTAACCAAAGGTATTTGGGGTGAAGCTGAAGCTGACAAGTTCGCAGCTGTTGCTCAAAAAATGGGTATTCCTAAAAAAAATATTTTGATTGAAAATAAATCAACTAACACCGGTGAAAACATATTATTTACGCAACGGCTGCTACGTGAAAAAAATCTAGACTTTCAATCTTTCATCGTTGTTCAAAAACCATATATGGAGCGTAGAAGCTATGCAACCTTTAAAAAACATTGGCCAAATAAAAAACTAATCGTAACTTCCCCCCAAATACCTTTTCTGGAATACTATAACGATGAGATTCCGCTCGAGAAAGTAATTAACATAATGGTCGGCGACTTACAAAGAATTAAAATATACCCTGATAAAGGCTTTCAGATTTTTCAAGAGATTCCCACGGACGTATGGGAAGCGTACGAGCAACTTGTTGAGTTAGGCTATGATAAACATTTAGTGCGTTGAACCGGAGGGGCAAAACATCACCTAACACCGCGATAAGCGGCTACAGAAAAGTTTCTTAATTAATATAATAATGAGTAAACTTTTCTTCCGGCCCAAATTTTGCAGATGAATAATAATTATAATAATGTATCTGCAAAACTTCGCTTATTCCGAAGCCGTTAAAACATCGCATACGCCGAAACGTTAGCTGAAATATTATTCGGGGAGCGCCCCGCAAAAAAATTTATATAATTCTTAATCAATCAAAATAATATGCAACCTGATTACAACCTTGAATTCGCTCATATTTATGCAGATGAAGAATTTGGATTAGAACAACTCAAAAGTTTGGAGGTTTTGAAGAAAGTCATTTCAAAATTAAAAAAAGAAAATAAAACTTTCGTTACTTCTATTTTGATTGACGAATTTCATCCCGTAGTTTTCAGACTCGATGAAAATAAGATTATCGAAGAATTCAAAAAACATGGCATTGTTGTGGATTTTATCGGTTATGAATCAAAACTTGGAATTATAGCTGATAAAATTCTAAAAGAACTTCCAAAATCAATGTTAAAACTTGAACATTTTCATAAACCGGAGAAAGAAATTTTGATGTTAAAAGAAAATAATAAAAAAATTGGTTTAAAAGAAGACTTTGCGTTTATGTATAGACATACTTGTGCATTATTAAGTTGCTCTTGGTCACTTTGTAGATTAGGAATTTTTAAAATTCCCAAAGATGCCATCAGAAACTTAAGCAATGCAAATTTTGATGCCAAACGAATAATCACGATTCTCCCCGAAAAATATCGTGTAGTTGAAGATAAAATCATTGAGATAATAAAATCATCAAAATACAAAAAGGCCGTACAAAATATAGAATATGAATTCTTCGAAATTTAACTCAGCGCTCCCTGCGTCATACTGTCGCTTCGTTTCGCTCTACTCATTCGCCTTACAGGTTCACCACATAACACGGCTTAAACGGAAATTTCTTACAAAAATTAACTAAATGCTCGGCTAACGCCTCGCACTTCGTTAAGCCGAAACGTTAGGCTAAATATTTTTTTAAATACTATGAAAACATTAATTCTCGCTTCGAGCGGACAGTTTATAACCAATAACAATGTTGATAATTTTTTGCCTAAAAAAATAGCTGATTGCAAAATCGCATATATTATAACCGCTTCAAAAAAGACTTCAGATACCGGATATATAGACAAGCATCGACAAAAAATGGACGAATTAAATTTCTACTACGACGAAATAGACATTGCCGGTATGCATGAAAGCGAATTGAAAAAGGCACTTGACGGGCATGATATTATTATGGTTGAGGGTGGTAACGCATTTTATTTGTTGAAAGCTATAAGAGAAAGCGGCTTTGATAATGTTATAAAAAAGTTAATTGATAACGGCGTAGTTTATATTGGCTCAAGCGCCGGTTCTTATGTTGCGTGCCCATCAATAATTGTATCAACCTATACTAATAAACAAAGAGATAGATGCGGTATTACCGATTTTACTGGAATGAACTTAGTGCCTTTTTTAATCAAAGCACATTACACGCCAGACATGTTGCCAGACATGAAGGATCTTAGAAAAAACGTGGAATACCCGTTGCATATTTTAAATGACCAACAAGCACTATTGATTAGAGACGGAGAATTTCAACTCTTAGGTAGCGGTAAAGAAATAATATTATAAGTATATTTATCACGACGAAAAAAATTAAATCACACAACACTATATATCTAGTTCAGAAATTTTACATTAATAAAGAGTAAAAATTTATTAATACTATATTTTATATTTTTTCTCATTTGAATAAGCAAACAAGATAAAAATATCAGACATTTTTAAATATTAAAAAAAGTGTCGCCGGTTAAACCGTGCGACACATTGCTTTACTCGCCGAACAGACCATCATCATAACCCATGGCAAAGGTCGTCGGCTTTTTAAACACGAGGCTTTCGCCGCCGCTCCCCCTGTCCAACCTCCCTTTTTGTAAGCCTTGGTTATAAAGCTTGATCCGCCGCTCCCTCTCCCCACCTTCAACACTCATGGGACAGAGAGGATCATGGCCTTGCCCTTTTTCCCAATTGCAATACTTGCATTTGTCCATATACCTATCCTCCTTGGTATTTAAAAAGCATCAAATTAACATAACAGAAAATATTCTTACTGTCAAGCAAACAAGGTAATGTGCGCATACACTCCAAGATTGATAGCCAGAACATTGTTCAAAAAATATGATAAATATTATATAATACATCGGAAGCGATTAAACACATTAAACAATACAAAAAAATAAATAACCATAGCTAAATAAAATTTAATTACAATAAACTCAATTAAATGATCAACGAAATAAAAGATGACCTAAGACGTCGGATGCAAAAAGCGCAAGAAAGTTTGCAGTCTGACAAAAAAATTGGAGTTAAACATTTGGAGCAACTAGGCGACGAAATAATGTCAGCCTTCGATCGGGCGATCGGCTCGCTTGATTTTAAAATCAATATTTTTGAAGAACTGAAAAAAAGACGCGAGGACCTAAAAAATTGGAAAATAAGCTGGCGCAAAACTTTTTTTCCGATCAATTTCAAATATCTTCTTAGCGCTCCTTTTATTTACGGTATGATTATACCCGGAGTATTTTTTCATATTACACTAGAAATCTATCACCAAGTTTGTTTCCGATTTTACGGTATTCCTCGAGTAAAACCTGGGGACTATTTTATTTACGATCGACGTCTCCTGCCATATCTCAATTGGTTTGAAAAGCTAAATTGCATATATTGCAGTTACTTTAATAATCTATTACAATACGCCGTTGAGATAGCGGGACGAACGGAACGTTTTTGGTGTCCAATTAAATACGCCAAACGAGTAACAAAAACTCATTCTCAGTATAACAAATTCGTAGATTATTTGGATGCCAAAAACTTCCGCGAAAAATGGCAAGAATTGAGAGGCTTTTCTGATATTAAGCAGCTCGAAGAAAAAAAATGTGATTTTGATAAAAATAAAGAGAAAAAATAATTTTCATGATAACGCCAATACATCTTATTTTTGATTTCGGAATTTATTCCTTAGCTAATTCAGCCGGCATCATCCACGCAAATAGCACTGATCTACTGCTTCTTTTTTCATCCGAGCTGATTGATCTGGATCACTTATTTTCTCACCCAATTTATCATCCGCGCCGCAATCCTTTCACAACGCATTTTCTGCATAAAAATTGGAGAATTTTATTAATAATATCTATTTTAATAATTTTCTATCGACCGTTAACATTTTTCGGCATTGGCATTTTATCCCATTTTCTCTTGGATTATTTGTATAATAAAATTTATAAATTATAAAAAACTCCGGATGTCCGGAGTTTTTTATAATTTATTTTATCTTCCAATTGTTTTCAATGCCTCTCTAATTCTCTCGCCGCTATCTTTTATTTTTGGGTCAACGAGCTTTAAGGCCTCGCGCGCCTGCGGCATGGAATAACCCAGTGCCATCAAGGCATCAATCTCATCGGACGCAAAATTTTGCGTCCCTACTCTATTGCCATCTGCCAACTTCCCAATTTTTTCTCTTAATTCCAACACCACTCTTTCGGCGGTCTTGCGGCCGATGCCGGATACCTTTGTCAGAAGCGCTGAGTCGCCGCGCGCTATTGATTCTTTTATATCTTCAATGCTGGCAACTGACAATACCCCCAGAGCAGACTTCGGTCCGATGCCGGAAATAGTCAAAAGCAACTCAAAAAATTCTAATCCTTCAATATTTTTAAAACCGTATAAATCAAGCGCATCCTCGCGCACTTGCTGATGCGTATAGATTTCCACTTCACTCTTCAAAGCCAAATCAGCAAAAAATGACGGGGCAACAAAAACTTGATAACCGACACCGACGGTTTCAATAATAATATAACCTTTGCTTTTATTTATAATTTTACCTTTGAGATAACTGATCATAAACGTAGTATAAAGTAAAAAGGTAAAAATTAAAAGACTTTCTACTTTCTACTTTCTACTTTTCGCCTCAGTACGCTGTATTCCGGCACGCTCTCGCCGACCTCCAAAATCACTGTTTGGCCGCCGCTACCGCCGTGCGCTTCGCTAATTTCCTTATTATTTTTAATATCAACCAATTTTTCCACCCTCATTTTTATTATATCATAAAACGGCCGGACAATCTCAATCTCATCCCCCACTTTTACGGTATTGTGTACTTTAACTAAAATTCTGTTACGTGCTATGTGATATGTGCTATGTGAAATAACTTGTCCGCAAAACTCCCATTTACTCGACTGATGTGACAGCTTTAGCTCTTGGTCCGCCTTGCCACCCAAAAGAAAGCCGGTAGTATAACCGCGATGCACTAATTTTTTATCCAATTCATTATAAAAATAATCCAAATCTTTTTTTGTTATGTGTTTTATGTTATGTGTTACGTGAGAATAAATTCCATTAACCATCGCCTCATAATAAACGCTCTTGGCCCGCCCTTCGATTTTAAAGCTAGTTACACCGGCGTCAACTAATTTATCCAAATATTTTATCAAACATAAATCTTTTGAATTCAAAATATAACTTCCATGCTCCTCTTCCACAATCTCCAAGGGCTGATCAAATCTTTTTTCTTCTGCAATAAAATATTCTTTACTTTCTACTTTCAACTTCTTGTCCGCCGAAGCTTTAGCGAAGGCAGATCTACTTTCAACTCCGTAAGGCCACCGGCATGGCTGTGTGCAATCGCCTAAATTAGCGCTCCGATCATTAAAATATTTAGAAAGAAAACAACGTCCCGAATATGCCATACACATCGCGCCATGGACAAAATATTCCAATTCCATTTCCGGCGCGCGCCGATGAATTTCTTTAATTTCATCAAGCGTCGTTTCCCGGCCCAAGATAATCCTCTTTACTCCGGCTTTCCGCCAAAATTTAACCGCCTGCCAATTTGTGCAATTCGCCTGCGTGGAAAGATGAATTTCGCAAGCCGGCCATATTTTTTTTGCCAAAACTAAAACTCCAGGGTCAGAAATAATTAAGGCGTCAACTTTTATCTTTTTAAGCTCTTTTAAATAAGGCGGCAATTTATCAAGATGTTTGTTGTGCGCAAAAATATTTATTGTCACATAAACTTTCTTGCCTAATTCATGGGCATATTTCACCGCCTCTTTCACTCCGGCTAAATCAAAATCATTAATCCGCACACGCAAAGAAAAATCAGGAATGCCCAGATAAATCGCGTCGGCGCCAAAAGCGAAAGCGGTTTTCATTTTTTCCAAATTCCCTGCTGGTGCGAGTAACTCAATTTTTTTTATTTTTAATTTTTTCATAATAACCTCGTTAAAAAACACTCAAATCTACAAATGCATACAAATCTACAAATACTAATAAATTCGTAGATTTGAAAATATTTGCAAATTTGAGTGTTATTCGCCTAATTCTTCTCTAATTTTTTCTATTATTTCTTCGGTGGTAAAATGCGCTTTAACCAAATAATTATTCGCGCCAAATTCCATGGCTTTTTTAATATCAGTTTCTTCACCCAGATTTGAGAGCATTATTACCGGCACTTTCTTGGCGTTTTCGTCTTCTAGGGAACGTATTTTTTGCAGAACTTCAAAACCATTAATACTGGGAAGCAAAATGTCTAATAAAATTAAATCAAATTTTTCTTTGTCTACTGCCAATAACGCTTTCTCTCCGTCTTCCGCTTCTGTCACTACAAATCCTTCTTTGGCTAATCTTTTAAAAATTATTTCTCGCAAAAATGAGTCGTCCTCCACTAATAATATTTTTTTGTCTTTAGCCATATTTTTAAAATTATTTACTTAATGATATATCAAAAATAAATTCCGATCCCTTGCCTTCCTCGCTTGAAAAAGAAATGCTGCCGCCGTGTTTTATAATAATATTTTTAGCGATAAACAACCCCAAGCCAGTACCCTCGGTTTCCATGCGCAAAACCTTATCGCTGCGGAAAAATTTAGAAAACAATTTTTCTTGATCTTTCGGCGGAATGCCGATGCCGCTGTCCTTAATACTTACATAAAACCTATCACCCGCCGTCTTAAAAGTCAACTCAATTTTACCGCCAAGCGGCGTATATTTAACAGCGTTATCAAGAAGATTCTGCATCACCATGCCGATTTTATCTTTATCAATATACACCCTGGGCAATTCTTGATTTTTTTCTATAATTAATTTTATTTTCTTTTTCTTAATTGTCGCCTCCAAATTTTCAACCGCAATTTCCAAAATATCCGCAAATTTATAATTATTAAAATTATAGCCGAAACGGCCTTCTTCAATACGGGAAACATTCAATAAATCATCAACCAATTTTATCATTCTTTCATTGCTTTTGTAACCTTTTTTCAAAAGATCTATTTGTTCAGCATCAATTTTCCCTTTATTTTCCTTAATTACCAAATCAATAGACCATTTAATAGCGGCAAGCGGGGTGCGCAATTGATGCGCGGCCACAGTGATAAATTCCGATTTCATTTTATCAATGGTTTTTTCCCGAGTCAAATCATAAAATATTTTCATAACACCCAGATATTCGTCATCATCGCCTCGCACTTCGGAAGTAATCACCTTATAATAGCGCGCTTCATTTTGAATTTTTAAATCCATCTCTTCAATTCCCAAATTATTATTGTTTTCCTCAACTGATTTGGCATAATTAAAATCGGCGCTAATTATAGTTTTGAATTTGTCCAAAGAAAAATCATTTCCATCTAATACTTTTTTGCCAATATCAGAAAATTTAACTCCTAAAATTTCTTTACTGGCGTGATTGTAAATCGCCAATTTGTTTTCATTGTCCAAAACAATAATCGGATCGGAAAAATTGGAAATAATCGCCAAGGTTTTGTATTTTTCATCTTCGGATTTTTCTTTTTCTTTTTCCAGCGCTTTGATCGTGCGATTTAATTCTGAATCGCGCTTGACTAGAAGTTTAGCAGTCCTATCCAGTTGTTTTAATTCATGAAGGCGCTTCTCCGTCTCGGCATTTAGCTTTTGCGTCTGTTCTCCCAGAAGCTCCTCGCGCCGAAAAAGCATATTGATTCCATAGCCGCTAAGAATTGCCACGATAATAAAGGCCGTGGAAATAGTTATAGATTTGGCCAAACCAACTGATAAAACTAAATAATCAACCGTCGGAACATTAAAGCGCCCGGCGTGGGGAATTATTTTATAATATTCCGCCAGTACCAAACCATTAACTAACAAAGAGGAGAGAATACTAGTGGACAGGGATCCTCTCAGCCCAAAAATAAGGGCGGCGGAAACAATAGAAAAAAAATAAAAAAAATGTATTATACTCTCCGCGCCGCCGGTATAATGCATAATCAAGGTAAGCGCAATTAATTCTGACCCAACTTGCCACCAGCTTAAAATTTCCAAATTTATCGCCGATTTATCCTTCTTTATATACTGCAAATACAAGTAAAAAATAAAATTTATTGCAATATAAAATAAATAAAGGATCGCCATTGTGACCAGCGGAAAATTGACGCTGGAATAACTAAAAAACTTAGTATACAACCCAAGCACAAGAATAGCTGAGGCATAAAACCACCTGGCCTTGATAATCAAACCATTAAATTCTATTTTTCGTTCAATCACTCTAATATTTTCCATAATAAAATTATAACACAAATTATCATAATATAAAAATCCGCCTCAAATACTCAAGACGGATTTTTATTTAAATTTTTCTTTAAATTAATTCTCAAAAAATGCTTTATAGCCAAGATAGGCGCAATAGAGATCTGCCTTGGAAGCGATTTCCAGCGGCGCGTGCATATTAAAAAGCGGCACGCCCATATCAACGATGTCCATATCACGGTTAGCCATAAACATCGCAATCGTTCCGCCACCGCCCAAATCAACCTTCGCTCCCAAATTACCGCTAACTTGATAAATAATATTTTTATTTTTATTTAAAATGTCTTTTATTTCTCTAACAAATTTAGCTGATGCCTCGGAAGTGTGAACTTTACCGCCCGCTCCGGTATATTTTTCCATTACTGCGCCAGCACCCAATCGCGGAGCACTGCGTAAATCAAATACATCTTTGTAGTCCGGATCAACTCCGGCGCAGACATCCGCTGAGATTGCTTTGGCATTTGAAAACGCGGCATAAACATTTTTTATTTTGCCTTCTTCACCGGATAGCTCCAGGAGATTGGCAATAAAATTCTCTATAAAAATTGATTGCGCGCCGGTTGCGCCTTCGGAGCCGATTTCCTCGCGATCAATCCAAACGCATATTTTTGTAATCTCATTATTTTTTGAATCTGCCAGGGCTTTAATAGCGGCAAATGAACAGATGCTATCGTCATGGCCATAGGCGCAAATTAATGATCGATCAAAACCCAAATCACGCGCTTTTTCACAAGGCACGGCCTCAAGTTCGGCGCTCGCGAAATCATCTTCTTTGATGCCATATTTATTAAATAAATATTCAAGTACCGCTAATTTAACTTTTTCTTTGACATTTTTTTCATTCACTGGGATTGAACCAATGAGCAGGTTGAGATCTTCGCCCTGCACTTCCCGTTTTCTTATCTCTCCGCCCGGACCGGTCGGCCGATCAAGATGAGGAAGCAAATCAGTTATCATAAAAACCGGATCATTTATATCTTCACCAATATTTATTTCCATTTCTTTTCCGCCGGCAAGATAAACCACGCCATGCAAAGCCAAGGCGATCGTCGGCCATTGGTATTTCTTGATACCACCGTAGTAATGAGTTTTAAAAAATGCTAAATTTTCTTCTTCATAAAGCGGAGTCACTTTTAAATCCAGATGCGGCGAATCAATATGCGACATAATAAATCTAAAACCGTTGCTTATTTTTTCTTTGCCAATGGTGGCTAAAATCAAACTGCGATTACGATGAGCGTAATACACCTTGTCGCCGAATTTTAAATTTTTTACTTCGGCAATATTCTTGAAACCATTTTGCTTAGCAATCAAAATTCCGGCGCGCGTCGCCTCTCTCTCGGTCTTTGCTTGATTTAAAAATTCCTTATACCCCTCGGCAAAAGAAAAAGCTTCTTTCTTTGTTTTATCATCCCAAACCTCCCAAATATTTTTTTTCTTCAAGGTTAATTGTTCCTCCAATTTTTTGTAATTTTTTTTAGCCATATTTATTATTTTTAATTCGTAATTATAACGTATCCAAATATCTGAAGTTTGTTGGAGTGAAACGAAAGCAAATTTGGGTTGAAAAAGTTTTTCACTCCTTAATTTAAAAATCTAATAAGGCAAAACTTTTGAGCCAGCTATTTGGTGTTGTACGATGTATCGTTCACCCGTTTAACCAGCTCGTATCTTTTAATATCTCATTCATTTGTTCGGACAAGTCGGCGAAGTCTTCATAATAAACAACTTTTTTAGTACAAGGTATGCCAGCGATCATCATCGACGGCTCAACTCCTTTTTTGCAAAGCGCTATACATGGGATATTGTTTTCCTGCGCCATTTGAAATTCCATGCCAACGCCCATTGAAGGACTCGAGACCTCGCCGATAAAAAGCTGGCATTTAGTAATAACTTGGTAGGTACGGTCATAAAATTCACGCGGAGTTTCCTTGCTATCCCAAAAATCGGGGTAAGTACCAATGACTTTATCAAAATACGGCTCACAAAGTTTCATGAGCTGTTTATAGACGGGCAAATAATCTTGCCCGAACAAATGAATTGGTCCAAATACGTAGGCAATTTTCATAATTTACGGATTAAGGGTGAATGATATTTCGTACAACTCTGAATTATTTTACCAACTCCCGCTAGATCCTCCGCCCCCCGAACCGCCACCGCCAAAACCACCAAACCCTCCACCGCCAAAACCACTGCCGCCTCGCCCACCGCCAATCCACCATGGGATAGGTCCGCCAGCTTTGTGCTTAGCATAACTCCTAGATACCACAAAATCAAACAACAAGCCAAGCGGTATTAAAATGACGATGGAAGCAATGCCGAAATATAAAAAACCTTTAATAACACCAATAATTACACCGATTATCCCACCTATAACACCACCGGCCCACCAAGACTTGCTTCTACCTAATATACTAGCTAACCACAAAATAACAAATATTACAACCCAAAATATAAATTCCCAATTACTGTTACTCAAACCACTTGCTAGTTTTTCTTCTGGCACATATTCGCCCTTAGTCGCGGCAATAATTTTATCAACGGCGCCGTCAATCCCGCCGTAATAATTATTTTCGCGAAATGCCGGCTTCATTATGTCATTAATAATCCAATAGCTCTGCGCGTCAGTTAAAGCGCCTTCCAGGCCATAGCCGACTTCAATGCGCATCTGCCGATCATTAATAGCGACCAAAAGCAAAACGCCATTATCTTTATTTTTCTTGCCAATTCCCCAATCCTTAAATAATTCCACGGCAAAATTTTCAATAGTGTCGCCGTCCAGGCTCGCAATTGTCACAATAGAAATTTCATTACTGGTATCTTTCTCAAATTGTACTAATTTATTTTCCAGCGCCTGTTTTTGGTCAGCCGCCAACACTCCGGCAAAATCATTAGCATAACCAGTCGGCTGGCCAGGATTGGTATAAGCAAAAACGGGAAAAACAAGAAAACAAGAAAACAAGAAAACAAGAAAACAATTTTTTAGTAAACTTTTTTTCATTCTTAAATCTTAATTCCTAATTCCCTGCCTGCCGCCTGCCTGTCCGGTAGGCAGGGCAGGCAGGTTAAATCTAAAATTTCACCGCTGGTGCATTTTCCGCTCCGGCAGCCGCTTCAAAATATGCTTTTTCATTAAAGCCAAACCAACCAGCAAGAATATTCGCCGGCACGCGTTTGATCATAGTATTGAATGCCTGAACTTGATCATTAAATCTTTTTCTTTCTACACTGACTCTGTTTTCCGTGCCTTCCAATTGCGCCATTAAAGTCTGGACAGTATCAACCGATTTTAATTGCGGATAATTTTCCATAACCACTAGCAATCTTGACAATGCGCCCTCAACTTCTGTCGCCGCTTCTGCTTTTTCATTTACAGTCGCAGCGCCGGCATAACGAGTACGCGCTTCGGCTAAATCTCCAAAAACTTTAGTTTCCTGCGCCATTGCGCCCTTTACTGATTCTACTAAATTTGGAATTAAATCAAAACGCCTTTGATATTGCGTTTCTACCTGCGCCCATTGACCGGTAACTGCCTGATCAGCGGCAACCATTTTGTTATAAACGCTCCAAGCGTAGATGCCCACGACAACAACGAGGGCAAAAATGATAATAAGAGCTTTTTTCATAAAACTTTTTCGCATAACGCGTAACGTAAAACGTATAACGCATTATGAAAATTTTTAATTTTGTAATTTTTAAATAATATCTTAATTTTTATTAACAACTTTGACATTATTCAAATCAAAAACTTCTTTGATTATAACTAAAATAGCATTTTTTGGCGGATATGTCATATCGCTATGAAAACATAAATCAAAATATTTTCCCTCGGAAAAAATTTCCGCCTCTCCTTTGATCCTAAAATAACCACCTATAATACAAATATTTTTATTACTTTGCAAATTCTTAAGCGTGGTGTTCATCTGAGAATCTTTTATTAACAATTTGCCATCAACAAAACCTAATGAAGTAACTATATTCGCGTTTGGTATTCCGTCAGGCGAAACAGTTGCCAGAATAATTTCCTTTTCTTTTTGAAAATTTTCTTGCCAACCCATATTTATAATTTTTAATTGATAACCTGCCTGCCGGTAGGCAAGGTTTTTAGTTGAAAATTAACTTCCCTACCTCTCGCTTTCGGCGCATGATAACCAGCGAGGAGACAAGCGGACTTTAAAATTTCTTCTTCGCTTTTATTCTCACTTAATTTTAAATTTTCTATATTTAGCTCCTTCGGAATTTGTAATTTAAAATTTGATAATTCATTTAAAACCTGCCTGCCCTGCCTGCCGGACAGGCAGGCGGTAGGCAAGGTTGAAAATTGAAAATTGAAAATTCTAACAACAGTCAGCGGTCCTACTTCGTTCTTTAATTCTACCACAATATCTCCCTTTTTTGCCAATTTTTCTAATGCTTCATTATCTCTTTTATCTCTACCCACTATAATTAATATATATTTTTTATCCATCTTTGCCCAAAAAGGCCGTCCATATTTAAGCAACTCTACATCTTTAGGCCCACACTCCGGCCAATTCTTTATCATCTCTCGTAATTTATCACAAAATTGCGCTTCAGTTAGCAAACATCCGCCAGCAGGAGCAGGATATTTTTTGATGCCAAATTTTTTTGCGAGTTTCATCTGCCTTTCCCGGCCGCGGCCTTCAATGTCCAATAATTTTTTTCTGTTTATCAAGCCTATTTTTTCATAAATTGTCTCTGGCAATAATTTCGCGGAAAGTGGACGCAAAACTTCCACCCCGGCTAATTTTTCCACTCGTCCAAGCGACTGTTTATTTTGCGACATCGGACGCTGGCCCAAAACTTCACCCGTAGCAATAACCTCTCCCGCCCCCTCTCTCCTGCCTCTCCCCGACTCGCTATCGCTCGTCACCCCTCTCCTAATTAGGAGAGGGGTCGGGGGAGAGGTGAGGACGGACGCTTTTTTTATCATGAACGCATGGCAATCAATACAAGGATTTAGACATTTGCCATGTCCACACTTGGGATTTTTTACTATTTCCAAAAGTTCTTTACTAATATTAATAACTTCCAATGGAACTTTAAGTTCTTCAACCGCTTCACGCGCTTTATTGGCGTTAAAAAAATTACTCTCAAAAGCAACCGCGGTCACATCAATTCCTTGCGCTTGTAAAATTTTTACCGCGAGCATTGAGTCCAATCCGCCGGATAATAAAACTAGAGCTTTAATCTTTTTCATATTTAAACTTTTGACAAGCGTGGTGGGGGCTAAGACTGCTAGCCCCCGATTTATTTATCCTCTCCTCTTAATAATAGAGGTATACAACCTCCGCGGCATACCATGGAACAAACAACATACTCATGGTAATTTTAAAAGATTTTTTGACCTTACAATGATCGGGGTTAACAAGATACCCCCGCGTTTCCCCCATCGAACCAGCGACGGCATAGAGTATCGGGTAGCCCGCCACTCCCTTGAGTTGGATCAGAAATAAACTCACGTTCCCCTCCTTTCTCTTCATCTGAAGAAATTTGAAGGAACAATATCTTAAACTCGCTTAATCCCCAAAATACATTTCTCGCCATTCACATTAACTTCTTTCTTATTCTCTCCGCCCTCGCCTTGAGTTAAACTAACCGATAGAGTATCTTTTAATATTTCATCTTTAAATAATTCAAATGCCTCTTTCACGCCCGCGCCATCACTCTGCCAATAGATTTCCACGCGATCTTGAATTGATAATCCAGCATCTTTGCGCAAAGCATTGACAAAGCGAACAATTTCGCGCTTCACGCCTTCCAATTTTAATTCTTCGGAAATCTCCGTGTTCAGTTCAACCGCAATCTCTCCGTTTCCCTTCTCGCATTTTATTTCTTTTATATTTAACTCATCCTTAACCAATTCAAGATATTCCATTCTCAATTCATAATTCTTAATTCTTAATTCTTGAAGTGGTTGCCTCACCTTTATCCCCGCCTCATCCCTCTTTGCCAGCCCCAACTCCACAATTTTTCTCACCACCACCATTTCTTCTAACAATTTGTTATGTGTTATGTTTTCCATGTTATGTGCGGTTGGCCACGATTCCAAATGCACCGATTTATTTTCATCTTTAAAATTATTTCCCGTTAATCTCTGCCACAAATTTTCCGCCATGAACGGCATAAATATCGCGATAACTTTTGATAGCGTCAATAAAACATAGCTGGTTGTCTCAATCGCCGCTTGTTTGTCTTTTTCATCATCACTCTTAAAGCGATCACGCGAGCGGCGGATATACCACGTTGACAGATCGTCAATGAATGCCGTGATCGGTCGTGATGCTTCCGGCATATTATATTTTTCCATTGCCTCGGTTATTTCCTTAATCAGTTGACTTAAACGCACCAAAATCCATTGGTCTAAAATATTCTCGGATTCTGGCAAAGACGTATTGCCATGCATCTCTACAACAACACCGTCGCCAGCAAACATTTCATAAAATTTATAAACATTCCATAAAACAATTATATTTTTCCGCATTACCTCTTCCAAATCTTTTTCATTCATGGCCATATCGCCGCCCACCATCAAAGGACTGGACATAAAATACATGCGCAGAGCGTCGCCGCCAAATCTATCCAATGTTTCGCGCGGATCAGGATAATTACCATAAGATTTGCTCATCTTGCGGCCATCGGTACCAGCCAACACGCCGGTAACAATCACATTTTTAAAACAATTGGAATTGAACAAAGAATTGGACAAAACATGCAAATAATAAAACCAGCCGCGGAGCTGTCCGGTATATTCAATAATAAAATCGGCGGGAAAATTTTTCTCAAATTTTTCTTTGTTCTCAATCGGATAGTGTTCTTGCGCGTAGGGCATTGAGCCGGATTCAAACCAACAATCCAAAACTTCTTTCACGCGTTTCATTTTGCCGCCGCAAGCACAGGCAAATTCCGGCTTGTCAATATTCGGGCGATGCAAATCAGTAATTTTTTCGCCGCTTAATTCTTCTATTTCTTTAATTGAACCGGTAACTTTAATCTCCCCGCACTTTTCACAACGCCAAACCGGAATCGGCGAACCCCAATAGCGCGAACGCGACAGACACCAGTGTGGCGCATTTTCCAAATTGTATTTGAAACGTCCTTCTTTAAAAAATTCCGGCACCCAATTTATTGCTTCATTGGTTGCGAGCATCCGCGCTCTTACTTTGTCGGTATCCAAATACCACGCTTTTTGAGTTTTATAAATCAAAGGCGTGCCGCAACGATAGCAGAAAGGATAAGAGTGAGTATACTTAAATTCTGAAAAAAGTTTATCGCCAAGTTTTTCCATCACTGCGTCACCGGCTTTTTTGTAATAAATTCCGGCAAATTCACCAGCTTCACTGGTGTAGGCGCCATTTTCATCCATCAATTCCACCGTCGGCAGCCCTACATTTTTTCCCAAATCAAAATCTTCCTCGCCAAAATTCGGCGCGATGTGCACGATGCCTGTACCATCTTCGGTGCTGACATAATCGGCATGATAAACTTTGAAGGTTTTATCATTATTTATTTTTTCATTATTCAAATTAAACAATGGCTCATAACCCAAACCGATTAAATCCTTTCCTGATAATTCTTCAACCACTTCATACTCTACGCCTTTTAAAATTTCTTCAACTCTATCACTGGCTAAAATTACAAATTCATTATTTTTCGTTTTTAATTTTTTATATTTTATCTCTTCCCCGACCGCCAACGCCAAATTTCCTGGCAAAGTCCACGGCGTAGTCGTCCATGCCAAGAGATAAGTATTTTCTTCGCCGATTACTTTAAATTTAATAACCACAGTATTGTCCGTAACATCTTTGTACGATCCCGCGTCCATGGTGATTTCAAATTTTGATAAAGGCGTGGCGCAGCGCGGACAATGAAGCGAAGAGCGATAGCCCTCGTAAATCAAACCTTTGCTATGCAATTCCTTGAACGCCCACATCACGCTTTCCATAAATTTCAAATCCATGGTGCGATAAGCATGATCCATATCCACCCAACGCGCGATGCGGTTGATGTACCAATTCCATTGTTCGCTCACGTTATTGACGTAAGCGCGGCAAGCATCAACGAATTTATCCACGCCCAAAGTTTCAATATCTTTTTTATTTTTGAGTCCTAATTCTTTTTCCACTTTATTTTCCGCCGGTAGTCCATGACAATCCCAACCCCATTTTCTTTCAACTCGATAACCTTTCATGGTCCAATAGCGCGGCACCACATCCTTGGTAATACTTGGAAGTAAAGTCGCGTAATGCGGCAAACCGGTAATAAATGGCGGGCCATCATAAAAAACATAGTCCCCGTGCGGAGCTTCCTTCTCAACAGATTTTTCAAAAATTTTTGCGTCTGCCCAAAATTTCAGAGCATCTTCCTCCATCTGCGAGTAGACACTCTTATTGCTTTTTTCCTTATTATTTTCCTGAGTCATAAAATTTTCTTTATATAGAATCTAAAATTTTTATTGAATTATGGTTTTATTTTAGCTTAAAATAAGGTGAAATGTCAATTTTTTTCTTTAAACTAAATAAAATACAAAACAAAAAAGCCATTAGTTTAATAACTAATGGCTTTGTGTGAATTTTAACAGCGGCACCCTCCTTTCTTTCTCTTCCAGTAGCTATCCGGTAGCTCCATAGCCACTTCCGGGCAAGGAGCAAAACCGGGCCCATTTGGGCCGCGCGGACAATTTTTACAATCCGCGCGAATTTTTGCTGAAAAAGATGCCGGGTCTGTTCTGACAAGACCCAGCTTCTCGTAATACTCTGGTGATTTGGAGAACAGAAACACCTTCTCTGGTTTTCTTCTCAGCCTTGCAACCATTTTCCAGAAAAGTATTTCGCCCAACTGGCTTCCACGATAATCCGGGTGGATTACGTGAGAGCAAATCTCAAATTGACCGTTATCCCAGCCAATCGCCGCGATAACGCCCACGATCTTGCCGAAAGCATCCTCGGCAATAATCGTAATGTTGTTGCGGTAAAAAGATGGTCCGCGGATGAGGAGAGTTTCTCCTCTCTTTACCACCATGTTCTTGACGAACTGGTTCGTCCTTCGTGAGTCCCTCCTGCTCACCTTATTTTTAAATCGGTGAAAACGGAGAGAAAGAAGTTGCTCCTGACATTGTTTACAAAGTGCATGTTTTGCTAACATTTTTTTCTCCTTTATTTTTGAACTCTCTCCTGGTTCTGCCAGGCCAGTTTTACAAGGTCCCGATCTGCCGAAGCAGACCGGGACAGTAAAAATCATTTCAAACCGAGGGTCTCCTCAAGATCGAACATGACGTTCATGTTCTGCACCGCCTGCCCTGAAGCCCCCTTGAGCAAGTTGTCGATGGCGCACGTGATAATAAGAGTGCGCTCGTCGCCCATAGTAAGACCAACGACACACCGGTTGGTGCGCACGACGTGTGCCACCGTCGCGAGGTTGCCGGTCGGAAGAATGCGGACAAAATATTCGTCCGAATAAACTTCCTGAAAAAGGTCCCGGATTGCCGCCTCGTCAAATCCTTCGGAGATAGGCACATAAATCGTGCTTAGCATCCCGCGAGGAAGGGAGATGAGATGAGGGCTAAAAATGAAGTTTGGTGTTGGACTGCGCCACCAACTCATCGCCTGCTTGATTTCCGGCCAATGCTGGTGAGCTTGTCCGATTTTGTACGGGCTGAGGTTATCGCTCACCTCCACGAAGTGCGTGTTCTGTTTAGGTTCGCGTCCTGCTCCCGAGACACCAGACTTGCAGTCTGCGATAATCCCGCCCGCTACCGCGCCTGCCTTTAGCAAAGGATAAAGCGGGAGCAAAATGCTCGTGGGGTAGCACCCGGGATTGGCCACGAGCCTGGCGTTTTTGATTTTCTCACGCGCCAACTCAGTCAAGCCATACACGGCTTCGCCAAGTAAGTGAGGAGCGGGATGAACGGTTTTGTACCACTGTTCGTAGAGAGCCGCTTCTTTCAGCCGAAAATCCGCGCTCAGATCGATGACCCTGCAGCCCGCTTCAAGTGCGCGCATAGCTGTGATCGCGCTCAGAGTATGAGGCAGGGCCAAAAAAACAACATCCACCTCATTAAACGGCGCGTCATCCTCTGTCACTAGCGGCAAAGCAGGCGCTTGCACGTGAACCGTGTCTAGCGTTTCGCCCGCATGCCTTTGCGAGGTCGCGAATACGATCTCGGCTTCAGCATGCTTTTGCAAAATTTTTACCAGCTCAAAACCGGCATAGCCAGTTGCGCCAAGCACTCCAATTTTTACCATGACATCCTCCTTTTGAGGTTTTGAGTTTGTGAGTGGGCTGGCCAGCTAAATGACCAGCCTGAGGTTTTTAACGCAAGGAAAGATGCAGCATTGTTTTCTTGCACTCTTTGTCGCCTGGACCAGCGGCATTCCTTTTGCAATGCGCGCAGTCCGACCATAATTTGACCGGGAAGACTCTGTAGTCAACCGAAGCAAAACCGAATCTCCGGAAAAAATCCGGGGAGACGGCTAGCACGAAAAACTCACGCAGACCTAATTTTCTCCCCTTTTTAATGGTTGCCTCGATCAAGCCCGTGGCATAACCACGTCCCCGAAACCCCTCCCAGGTGAGCAGGGAAATAATTTCTCCTTGCCCGATGGACCAAATCTTCAGCCCACATGTCCCTACGAGTTGATCGCCCTCCATGGCGATAAAGTAAGTAGGTAGAAGCACCATGATATCTGCCTGACTTTTTGGAAGCATGTTTTTCCGACTTTCTGCTTCCTCGCATATCCCAGCAGACATCTCCTTAACCTTTTCCGCCACCGCGGGTACAATTCGCCCCTTCATATTCGCTACCTCCTTTTCTTACTTAACCGCTCTTGGCCATTTATTTCTTGCCCCAGACCCTAGAATTACCGCGTTTTTATTCCGATTTGATTGTTAAAGTACAAAAAAACGGCCCGTTGAGGCCGTTTTCTAAACCTGATTATTGTATAATAAGATTTAGCAAACAACCTCAAAGAAACCGTCTTGTTTACGGCGTCTTACGATTTGGGTTGTTGCTAAAATAAATTTCATAATAAATAATTAAACAAAAATTTGAAAACAATACAAAAAACGACCCTTTGAGGTCGCTAGCTATAATTAGGTTTAAATAGTCAAAACTTAGCGAACAACCTCAAAGAAACCGTTTGATTCGCGGCGACGTAAAACTTGGGTTGTTGCTAAATTTAAGTTCATATTTATATGATAGCAAAAGTATTTTTGCTTGTCAATACCTAATTGTCAAAGCGAAAATTTATTGTTTTGACAGATTAAATAACCTAGGTTAGAATAGTAACTACAAGGGACGACTTTCCTTTTCTATTCCGCAATAGCGGGATCGCCAAACGGCATAAAGACGAGGAGCAAGCGTCCTAATACGCCGGGAAGGAGACAATTCTACACATGAAAACCCGGCCTGAGGGGGTCCCGAACGATAAGCTTCGCACGGAAGCGCTATAAATCGTTCGGGACCCTTGTTACTCTTTTAGAGCATTATTGCTCTTTTATTTTTGTAAAAATAGTGCTATGATTTATCACTGATACTAATCCATTTGTCATTTCGAGCGCAGCGAGAAATCCCTTAAATGTTGGATAATAAAACGTTCAAGGGATTCCTCCTCGCCTATTCGGCGGGTCGGAATGACAAGAAAAAAATGAACAAATTCAAACTACAATCCCCTTTCCAGCCTACCGGCGATCAGCCGCAAGCAATTGAAAAGCTGGTCAAGGGATTGAACAAAAATTTTAAACATCAAACACTTCTTGGCGTGACGGGCAGCGGCAAGACTTTTACCATGGCGAATATTGTTGAAAAAATCCAAAAGCCGACACTGGTAATTTCGCACAACAAAACTCTGGCCGCCCAGCTCTATGGCGAATTTAGACAATTCTTTCCTGAAAATGCCGTGCATTATTTTGTTTCATATTATGACTATTACCAGCCGGAGGCTTACATTCCGCAAACTGATACTTACATTGAAAAAGAAGAGATCGGAAGAGCACACGTCTGAA
>JAQVLT010000015.1 GCA_028704015.1 Patescibacteria group bacterium
AACATGGCCGATATGCTTTTATCTTAGACAAGGGTGAATATGCCATTGAAGCGAAAACCACCACCGGCAAAGTAGAGAAAGAGAAAATTCAGATCAAGAAGAGAAGATTGGTGGGGAAGAATGTGAAGGTGAAATAAAGTGTAATTAAATTTTTTATGAGATTTTCGTTTATAAAATCAGCTTTTCCAATTGGCATTGATGTGTCTGATTTGTCTTTGAAGCTAGTGCAGTTTGGAATTGTGGGCGGAAAAATTAAACTACAGGCTTTAAACAGGCTTGATCTTAAGCCGGGAATTATTGAAAATGGCGAGATAAAAGATATGGGTAAAGCAGTGGAAAAAATAAAGGAACTGGTGAGTGTACCAATGTTTGGCAAAGTTAATTCCAATAAAGTAGTTGCTTGTCTTCCTGAAACCAAGACGTTTATCAAACTGTTAAAAATTGAAAAAACACCCAATAGTTTAGGAGATATTGTTGAAGCGGAAATTCAAAAATATATACCATTATTTTTAAATGAAATTTATTTTGATTGGCAGCTCATTGAAGATAAGGATGCAGAACAATCAGTTTTGGCCGGAGCAGCGCCAAAAAAAATAGTCAGTCAGTACGCGGAACTTTTTAGCGCGGCTGATTTATCAATTGAAGCTTTGGAGATTGAGCCGGTAGCTATTTGCCGTTCTTTGCTGCCTGAGGAATCGCCAAGATTTTCCGGAGAAGGAAAAAACTATATTATTATTGATTTAGGCGCGAGACGTTCTAGCATTGTTTATTATTCTTCCGGTACTATTCTTTTTAGCATGAGTTTGCCGCTTGCCGGAGAGGCGCTTACGGATGCTATCGCCAAAAATTTAAAAATTAATCGCGAAAAAGCGGAAAAGGCTAAAATTCTTTACGGTCTTGACGCGAGCAAGGGAAAGGGAATAATAAATAAAATTTTGTCCGGCATGATTACGGAACTTAATAAAAAAATTAAAGAATCGCTTGATTTTTATCAAAATTATTATACCGAAGAAGGGCTGATTCAGGAAATTATACTTTGCGGCGGCGGCGCCAATGTAAACGGGATTGAAAAGGCAATCAGCGATTCCGTAGCAATTGAAGTAAAAAAGGGCGACGCTTTGATAAATCTGGAAGATGCCGGAGAAAAATTATCTCAATTACTTAAATGGATGAGCGGTTTGAATATCAATTGTGATTACACGAGAAATATTAATTCTTTAATTCAGGATCCCACTCTAACGTTTGCTACCGCCATTGGTTTAGCTTTGCGCGGTGTTTTTGCTGATAAAAAATAATTTATATGATGTTTTTAAATCTGCTTCCTCAGGGCATCAAAGAAACAATAAAAATCAGGCGTTTAGCCGAAAATATAAAAAATATTTTTTGGGCAATTTTTGCCATATTAATTATTGGCGCGATAATTTTATTTTTAATAAATAATGAGCTAAAAAATAATCTTAAAAATTATCAAGAAGGTTTTTTCTTGCAAAAAAATTATCAATCAGGACAAGAAGAAGATTCCGCAAGTATCAATGAAGCTTTAAAGTTGAAAACGGAAATGCAAGAAAATTATTTTCCATTAAGCGCTTTGCTAAAACAATCGATGGCCAAAGAAAATGAAAATTTGCGTTTAGCGCGTATCAAGATTGATAAGGAAAAAAATGAAATTATTTTTGGCGGTCAGGCGAAAAATAGAAGCGCGCTGATAGATTTCAAGAAGTGGCTGGAAAATTCTTCGCAATTTTATAATATTAATTTTCCCGTAGAAAATATTTCAAACAAAGAAAATATAGATTTCAATATAACGGCTAATTTAAACAGAGATGCGATTAAATAATTAATATGGTAGTTAAGCAAAAAATAAAAATCAACATAAATAAAAAAATGGCGATAGGCGTAATATTGCCGATTTTAGCCATTTTTTTACTTGCTTATTTTGTTATTTTGCCGATTACAAAGAATATTATAATTACTGATTCAGCAATTAAACTATGGAATAGCGATTTGGATTTACGTCTGGCAGAAACTAAAAATATGAGTCAATTCGCCAAGGGGTTAAAAAAAGATGATATTGCAATTAACGATTTGGATAATGTTTTTTTTAAACACGGCCAAGAGTTGGAGCTAATTAATTCCCTTGAACAGATTGCCGAAAAAAATAATTTAACACAAGATGCCAACATGGAGTCAGTTGATTATTCAGGTGCTAACTATAAAAAAGTGCCAATTAATATTTACGCAAAAGGAGAAATTAGCGGCGAACTAATTTATTTGGAAGAGCTGGAAAATTTTTCACCCGAAATAAGCATTAACTCCCTGGAGACAATAAAAAATGTTTCCGGTAAGGACGGCAAGGAATATTTTGACATGTTTATTTCGACTCAAACTATTTGGAAGAAATAATATTTAGAAGTTTGGCAAGATAATTATTGATTTCCAGGTTTTTTATTTCTTTTCGCGCGGAAGCGGCGAAATTTTCTTTCGCCGTTTTATAATTTTTGATCAAATAATTTATTTGGCGAATTAAATCAACTTGATTTCCCGGTTCAAACGTAAAGCCGCCAAAAAGGTTAATTAATTCCGGAATGCCGCCAAGGCGCGAGGCGATTACCGGCGTGCCGGCTAGAGCCGCTTCGTAAATTACCGAAGGCGAATTTTCATATCCGAGAGAGGGCACAATTAGCGCGTCGCTTTGAGCGATGTGTTTTTTTATCTCTTCATCTCCCGGCCAAGAAATAAAGCGGATGTTCTTTTTGCCGCCGGCAATTTTTTTTGCCTCAGAAGCTTGCGAGCCGTTGCCGATAAAAATCAATTCACAGTCGGAGTTATTAAATTTTAGAAAGGTTTTCAGCAAAAATATAACTCCTTTATTTTTTTCCATTTGTCCGGCATAAAGAAAGGTGAATATTTTATGCTCGGGATTTGAATTTTCTTTTTCTTGGCTGCTAAAAGTTATCGGATTGGGTAAGATTATTTTTTGAGAATTTTTAAAAAAACCTTTTTTTTCATGCAATTCAAGAAGCCAACGAGAGGGAGAAATTATTGTCTCGGGCGAAGCGAAGAGGCGGGCGGTTATTTTTTGATAAATTTTTGCCCGCCAGCTATCAATTATTTTTTCCTTGCCATAATACATTAGGCCGGAGGGATGGAGTAATTGAATATCGTGAAGATAGTGGATATGTTTTATTTTTAAACTGTTAATCGCGCGCGGCGTTAAAAATCCCGTACCTTCCAGATTGTGGGTAATTACCAAATTCGGCTTTTCTTTTTTTAATATTTTTTTTACCGCCCGATATTTTTTCCAGCTAAACATATCAACGAGGTGCCAGAAGAAACGAAAGAGAAGGGGAGCTTTGTTCAGATTGTAATAGAGAGAGTTGATGTAATAAATTGATGATTGTCCGCCAGTTGGCTGATTGACAATTGACAATTGACTTTTCGGTTTCGTGGTAATAATAAAAACATCGTGGCCGGAGTTTTTTAGCCCTTCTGCGATTATTTTTGCCACTCTTTCCGCGCCGCCGCGGTTTAGAGGTTCATATAAATTGTTGATTAGCGCTATTTTCATGTTGTCCTACGAAATACAAATTTGTACGAATATACGAATGGCTTTAAAAGATTTATTAATGGTTTTAACGAGTTAATTCAAGCTGCGTATGAATATAGTATTTGTATATTCGTAATAATTCGTATTTCGTAGATTATTTATATGTTGGTGAAAAGCAAATTAAGCATCTCGGAGATTTTTTTCCAGCTATATTTTTCTTCGGTTAGTTTTCTGGCCTCTGTGCCCATTTTTTTTCTTTTTGGTTCATCGTAAATCAGATTTTCCAATTTATTTTTTAGGTCATTAATGTCAGATGGCTCAACTAAAAATCCTTGTTTGTTGTTTTCAAAAACGCTACGTACTCCCGGCAAATTAGAAACGATTACCGGCAAACCGGAAGCCATTGCTTCTAAAATCACTAATCCGAAAGCCTCGCCCTTATTGATTGATGGCAAAACCAGAAAATCAGTTTCACGATATACTCGGGGTAAATCGTTATCGCTGACTTTGCCCAAAAATTTAATTTGTTTGGCGATTTTTAGATTTTCGGCTAATTGTTCATAGCGCGGCTGTAAATTGCCGCTCCCTACAATACTTAATTCCCAATCATTGGTTTTTATTTTTCCCAAAGCGGCGAGAAGAATTTCTATGCCTTTAAAATAATGCGCCTGGTCTAGGCCGCCGACAAAAAGAATTTTAGTTAGTGTATTATTTTTATTATCTTGGGGTGAGAATTTATTAATATCTATCCCAAAAGGAATTGCCATAAATTTATCTTTGCGCTTGTTATAAAATTTTTTCATGTCACTATGCTCAATATAATCCAAGCTGGAACAGATTATTTTATCAGCTTGTTTAAACAGCGAGTTGCGGATTAATAGCGACGGCAGGCTAAGAATCTTGGCGACCGGCGAAAGCCCCGGAGTATCCATGTGGTAATAGATTATTAATTTTTGTTTTTTCCCCAATAATTTTTTGTAAAGCCAAATTATTTCTGCACCACCGAAGAATGGATAATGAAAAAATATGGCATCAAATTTTTTCAGACGAAAAAAAAGTTGGGGCAGAAATGCCCCATTGCCATATTTCAACCAAGGTTTTAAGCGAATGATTTTATCTTCGCCTTTGCTTGCGTTTTCTTTATTATATTGCGGTGTAAAAGTAATTATTTCGTGGCCTTGTGCGGTTAGCATTTGGGCAAAATCATAAGCAGTGTTTCCGATGCCGCTATGATAAGGAGGATAAGCGCAAACTATTTGAGCGATTTTCATAATATTTATTTTTTTTCCTTGATGGCGATTTCTCTAATGATTTTTGTTATATCTCTTTCCATCTTTTCCAGTCTTAATCTTAATCTAAATATAAAATAAAATAGAATAGCGATGGCAATATAAAGTAGCAGTTGTATGCCAGAGCCAGAGAAGCCGAGTTCAGAAACGATTCTGTCAAGCCATTTCAAGCTGGCGATTGCTACCAAAGCAATTAACCAGAAAATTAGCCAAAAGACAAATTCATTGGCATTAATCTGCTTTTTTTGTTTTTGCCAGAGTAAACGGACGAGAAAAAAAATGATTATTAAGCCTGCCAATAGTTGTTGTAACATAAATTTATTTCACCAGTGATCCGATAAATAATTCTTTAAGAATTTTTATACCATCGGAGAATTTTTGACCAAAATTATAATAAATGACATGAATCGCGACTTCTTTTACGCGCAGTTTTTGGGAAAAAGTTTTCGCCAGAATTTCACTGCAATGCGCCATGCGGTCCTGCTCAATATTAATTTTTTCCGCCGCATTTCTGGACATTGCCCGAAAACCGCTTTGTGGATCAGTTAAATCTATTCCTAAGAAAATTTTATTCACCAGCCGTGCCATGGGCATGATTACGGTTTTTTTAAAAAAGGGGATGGCGGATTTTTTTTCCAGAAATCTTGAGCCAAGAACCACATCCGCTTCGCCGTTAATAATTGGCTTTACGATATCTTTAATTTCATCGGCGACAAATTGGCCGTCAGCATCAAAATGAACAATAATATCCGCTCCATTTTTTATAGCGTATTCGTTGCCGGTTTGCAAGGCCGCTCCTTGGCCGCGATTAATCGGATGTTCTAAAATTATTAAATTTTTAAAAATGTTATTTTTTAATATTTCTACCGTTTTATCAGTTGAAGCATCATCAACCACCACGACCTCGTCAACTAGGAGCGTGACTTCGTTTATTACTTTTAAAATATTTTTTTCCTCGTTATAAGCGGGAATGATGCAATAAATTTTCATTTAGGATTGTTAGGATTATTAGGACTGTTAGGATTATTAGGACTGTTAGGATTGTTATCCTAATGTTCGTAATAATCTTAAATATCCTAAAGTTCTTAAAAAAATTACTCTTTGGCGACTCGTAAAATTTCCTCAATCGTCGTAATGCCGTTTTTTGCTTTAATAAAGCCGTCTTCCAGCATGGTAATCATATCTTGTTTTTCCGCCTGAGATTTTATTTCGCTTACGCTGGCTTTTTTAATGATTAAATCTTTTAATTCATCGGTCATTTCTAGAGTTTCATAAATACCAATACGCCCTTTATATCCCGTGTTATTACATTTAGTACAACCTTTGCCATGATAAAAAAGTATTGATTTAATACCGTCTTTGGATTCGCTGATTATTTTTTCTTTTTTTAATGTAGCTAAAATATTATTTATATTTAATTTTTTTTCCAGATCGCTGATGGCGTTTTTATCCAGATTGTAACTCTGAATACAATTCGGACAAATGCGTCGCACGAGACGTTGCGCAACAATTAAATTGACTGTGTCGGTGATTAAGAAGTGGGGGATGCCAAGATCATTTAGCCGCAAAAGAGATCCAATAGCGTCGTTAGTGTGCAGCGTAGAAAGAACCAGATGGCCGGTCAGGGCGGAATGAACCGCGATTTCGGCAGTTTCTTTGTCGCGTATTTCTCCTACCATTATTATATCAGGATCTTGGCGAAGCATTGCCCGAAGGCCGATAGCGAAAGTAAAACCGATTTTTGCGTTAACTTGCGATTGGTTAACTCGAGGAACGCGATATTCAATTGGATCTTCAATTGAACAGATATTAACCGTCGGCGTATTTAACATATTTAAAATTGTATAAAGAGTAGTAGTTTTTCCCGAGCCCGTTGGTCCGGTAACCAGAATCATACCGTGCGGTTTTTTAATATTCTTTTTAGCAATCTCCAAGCTTTTTGGCTGCAAGCCCAATTGTTCCAAGGTTAAAATCTGCGCTTTTTCATCCAGAAGGCGCATAACGATATTTTCGCCGTCAAATGTGGGAATAATTGAAACGCGGAAAGAAACCGTGTATTGATTATTGGAGATTTTGAAACGACCATCTTGCGGAATGCGATGTTCATCAACCTTTAAATTAGCTAATATTTTAATCCTTGCAATAATTCCCGGCTGAGAATTTTTTGGCAAGGTTGTAATATCGTGAAGCATGCCGTCAACGCGATAGCGAACGATTAAATCTTTTTCTTCCGGTTCAATATGAATATCGCTGGCGTTTTGCTGAATGGCATATTCAAGAATATTATTTACGGTTTTGACTACCGGCAGATTGGCGGCAATTTTTTTTAGATCCACATTTTGTTTGTCCGTGCCTTGGCTTGAAAATTGTCTTTCATCTTCAAGCCGTGTTAATTCCGATTTTAAATCTTCGTGATATTGGTTTAATTTATTTTTTATATTTTCCGGAGTAGTAACATAAATTTTTATTTCCCTGTCGGTTTTTTTCTTAATAAATTCAAAAATTTCCATATCTCCCGGGTTTGTTGTGGCTATTTTTATTTCCCTTTCATCGCTTTCAAAAGGAATGATTTGATGAAGAGCGGCAATGGGTTCGGGAACGATAGTTAATATTTTTTTATTAATTTCTTTTTCTTTCAGGTTTATGAAAGGCAGGTTGAAAAAAGCGGCAATATTTTGGTATAACGCTTCGGGAGCGATTATTTTTTTGTCAATCAAATAATTTTCAAGATAAATACCTTGCGCTTTAGCTTCGCATGATAAATTATCAAATTCTTTTTCCGGTATTATTCCGTTTTGGGTCAGAATGGTTTTTAGCTGTTTTTTGTTTAACATCAAGATTTTACGCCCGCTTTTCCAGCAGACAAGTTTAGTAATTGAAATATTGTTTTTATTATAACATAATTTGCTCAGAAAAAACAATTTTTTATCAATTTGTTAGCTATTTGAAAATTAATAGAATTATGGTAAAGTAAAAACAGTATTATTACTAAGCTTAACTATTATTCAGTATGATTAATTGGCCCAAAATTTATCATTATTTATATATATTAAGGCAGGATTTTTTTCATTTGTTGGCTTTAACGTTTAGAGTGCTGAGCATTCGGATATATATTTTAGTGTTATTTAGTTTAAATTTTTTGATCTGGTTGGCGGCTTATAATATTTATACCGCCGTAAGCCAAGATTTAGTGGTGCTACATTATAATGTGGATTTCGGCGTTAATTTGATTGGTAGCGTTAAGCAAATATTTATAATTCCGACGCTGGGTTTAATTATTATTTTGGTTAATCTGATTGTGTCAATAATTTTTATTAGACGGGAAAATTTCAAATTTGTCAGCCATGTCTTACTTTCAGCCGCGGTTTTGGCGCATTTATTTTTGTTTGCCTCCTTGGGTTCAATTTATTTAATCAACTTTAGATAAACACCTAAATCTGCAAATATATGTAAATCTACAAATTATTTGTAGATTTGAAGTTATTCGTAGATTTGAATGCATTTATGGAGTTTTTTATTATTAGAATTTTATTACTAACTGCTTTGGCGTTTATTTTTACGATTGCCTGGACGCCGCTTTGGACAAATTTTTTATATAAATATAAATTAGGCAAAACCATTAGAAATAGTGGAGAAACACCGGTTTTTTCCCAGCTGCACGCGCATAAAGCCGGTACGCCGACAATGGGCGGAGTTCTTATTTGGGGCACGGTGGCGTTTTTCGCTTTGTTATTTTTTTATTTACCCAAGATTTTTGATTTGGAAATTTTTGCTAGATTAAATTTTTTATCCCAAAGTCAGACACTCCTGCCGCTTGGCGTCTTGATTGCGACGGCGATCATCGGAATTTTTGACGATTGGTTAGATGTAAGAAGAAAAGGCGTTTCGGGCGGTGGAGGATTGAAGATGCGCCATCGTTTGTTGATTTATACCGGCGTAGCTGTTATTGGTGCTTTATGGTTTTATTTTAAATTAGACTGGGATGTTTTTCACGTTCCGTTTTTCGGCAATTTTCAGATTGGGTGGCTATATATTTTAATTTTTGTTTTAGTGATTGTCGCTTCTGCTTTTTCGGTTAATGAAGCCGATGGTTTGGACGGATTAGCCGGCGGTACGTTATTAATAAGTTTTGCTTCCTACGGCGTGATTTCTTTCGCTTTGGGACGTTATGATTTAGCAACTTTTTGCGGCGTTATTGTTGGCGCGTTGTCGGCCTTTCTTTGGTTTAATATTCCGCCGGCGCGTTTCTACATGGGAGATACTGGCTCAATGAGTCTGGGTATAACTCTTGGTATTATTGCCATGCTCACTAACACCGCCTTAATTTTACCTTTTATTGGTTTTATTTTTGTCTTGGAGTCGGTCTCGGTAATAGTACAGCAAATATCTAAAAAAATAAGGGGCAAAAAAGTTTTTTTGTCATCGCCCATCCATCATCATTTTGAAGCTAAGGGTTGGAGCGAGGCCAAAGTAGTAATGCGTTTTTGGGTAATCGCCGGCGTGGCCGCGGCGATCGGTTTGGCAATATTTCTTTTGGATATTATTTTTTAAGTAAAAAATATAATTTTAAATAATGTCAGCTCTAAAACAAAAAATAATTTTTCTTTTGCGTCCGGTTGCCGGCGAGCATGAACCGGATAAAAAATTAATTACCACTGTTGGGATAATTATTATTTTTGGCTTGGTTATGTTGTCCAGCGCTTCCGCGGTTAAAGCTTATTCAATCTTTGGGAGCACTTATTATTATTTTGTGCATCAATTGTTTGGCTTAGCTATTGGACTTTTGGCTTTTTGGTTTTTTTCACGCGCTGATTATCATGTTTGGCGCAAATATGCTTTTTGGTTTTTGATAGTTTCGGTGGTTTTATTGCTCCTCGTGTTTATTCCCGGGCTGAGCGCGCATTATGGCAAGGCGCGAAGTTGGATAAATATATTTGGCTACTCGCTCCAGCCATCGGAATTTGTAAAAATTTCCTTTTTACTTTATTTAGCCGCTTGGTTGGAAACGAGGCAAAAAAAATTAGACGATTTTTCTCAGGGTATCGGTCCCTTTACCGCGGTTTTGGGAGTTATTGCCGGATTAATGATACTGCAACCCGATATAGGAACTTTATTTATTATTTCCATAACTTCTTTGATTGTATATTTTGTCGGCGGAGGAAAATTAAAACATATTTTTACTATTTTATTAATCGGGGCGTTATGCTTAGTTGCCCTTCTTTTTTTGAAGCCATATCAAATGAATCGTTTCAAATGTATGGCTGATCCTAGTTTTAGCAGTAATGATATTTGCTACCAGGTCAATCAGTCATTAATTGCCGTTGGTTCGGGCGGTTTATTTGGTCGCGGTTTAGGACAGTCGCGTCAGAAATTTATGTATTTACCGGAAGTGCAAGGAGATTCAATTTTTGCCATAATCGGCGAAGAAATAGGTTTAATATTTTCCAGTGTTTTAGTATTTTTGTATGTTTATCTTTTTTATCGCGGATATTTAATTTCCAAGAACGCGCCTGATGGCTTTGGCAGAATTTTAGCCATAGGCATCGTGACATGGTTGGTGATGCAGGCGATTATAAATATTGGCGGCATGATAAATTTAATGCCCATGACAGGAGTACCTTTGCCGTTTATTAGCTACGGCGGTTCGGCAATTCTTGCCGCGCTCATTGCGATGGGAATTCTAGTAAATATTAGCAAACAGACAAGATAAAGGAGTTTGGTGTAGGGACGCGTTATTACGCGTCCAAAATAAAAAGCCGCTTGCGAAGCGGCTTTTAATATTTTTATAATTAATTATTTAATCAGATATTTTTTAACAACTCAAGTATTTGTTTATGTACCTTGCCGTTGGTTGCCAGCACCGAATTTGATTTAAGAGTTATTTTTTTTCCTTCTATGTCAGTAACAATACCGCCGGCTTCTTCTATGAGAAGCGCGCCAGCCAGAATGTCCCAAGGATATGTCCGCACGTTAAAGAAAACATCGAATTTGCCGCTGGCCACATAAGTCATGGCGGCAATACCGGAGCCGAAAGCGCGCATATGGAGTGTTTTATTAAAAATGCTGTTTAGCGCCGAGATAGTTCTCTCCCGTGCGTCTTCTTTTGAAGAGATATGCGTCATGACTACGGAATTTTCAGCTTTTTTATTTTTATTTACGCGTATTGGTTTATTATTAATAGTCGCACCTTTACCCTTTTCCGCATAATAAAGTTCGTTCTTTATTGGATTATAAATAGTAGAGAGCAGGGGGGAGCCGTTTTTGGTTAGGCAAATGGCGACGCGAAAAGGCGCGGTTGCATGATAAAAATTTATTGTGCCGTCAATGGGGTCTACTACCCAAGAATATTCCGAATCTTTATTTGAAGCAATAGATTCTTCTGACAAGATATTATGGTCGGGAAATGCTCGTTTTATTTTATCTATGATTATTTTTTCCGCTTTTAAGTCAATTTCCGTTACGATGTCATGTTTTGCTTTTAGAGACATTTGTTTTACCTTTGTTAAATTTTTCATCAATAATTTTCCCGCTTCCCTCGCGGCAATAATTGATATTTTTTTGGCTCTTTGCAGTTCGGTCATATATTTAAAGATTATTGTTTTATTATTTAAAATTAGCTAAACTAAGAATAGATGGTTAAATTGTAGCATTTATTCGGATTTTTGATAATTATGTCTGGTAAAAATACAAAAAAAATTCTTTTAACCGGCGGGGGGACGGGCGGATCCGTGTCGCCGCTTTTGGCAATGGCCGAAGAATTGGCGGCCGGTAGGAGCAGGGTATTGCCCCGTTCCTACGACTTTCTTTTTGTGGGTACAAAAAAAGGGCCGGAACGGGAAATGGCGGCGACCGCCGGAATTGAATTTAAAGCTATCACTTCAGGGAAACTTCGCCGTTATTGGAGCTGGCATAATTTTATAGACCCATTTAAAATTTTAATCGGATTTTTTTACGCGTTTTTCATAATTATAAAATGGAGGCCGAATTTAATTATTAGCGCTGGCGCTTTTGTGAGCGTACCAGTGGTTTGGGCCGGATGGCTGTATCGCGTGCCGATTTTAATTCACCAGCAAGATGTGCGGCCGGGACTAGCTAATAAATTAATGGCGCCGTTTGCTCGCGTGATTACCGTAACCTTTGCGAAGTCTTTAAAAGATTATGGCAAAAAAGCGGTGTGGACGGGAAATTTAATCAGACAAGGATTTATTGCTTGTCATTCTGAGCTCGTCCCGGTCGCAACCGGGACAGGCGAAGAATCTCGGCAAGCTATTCGAACGAGATTCTTCGGCCTGCGGCCTCAGAATGACAATCCTATAGTTTTGGTGGTTGGTGGCGGAACAGGAGCAGTGGCGATTAATCATTTAGTTCGGGAAAGCTTGGATGAATTATTAAAGTATTGTCTGATAATACACTTGGCTGGAAAAAATAAAATCCCAAATCCCAAATCCCAAATCCCAAATAAATTTCAAAATTCAAATTACAACCCCCAAAATTATAAGGTTTATGATTTTTTAAATGTCAATGAAATGGCCGCGGCTTTAAAAATCGCTGATGTAGTGATCTCGCGTTGCGGCATGAATTTTTTGACCGAACTTTCTTATCTGGGCAAGCCGGCGATTTTAATTCCGATTTCTGATTCTCACCAGGAAGACAATGCCAAAATAATGGCAGAAAAAGATGCGGCAATAGTTTTAAACCAAAAAAATCTTACTCCAAAAATTTTTCAGAGTAAGATTAAGGAATTGTTGGAAGATAAAAATTTACAAAATAAATTAAGCGGGAATATTAAGAAAGTGATAAAAATTGGAAATGGTAAAATAGTAGAAATTGTTAAAGATTTAATCTAGATTTTTCGGCAGTTGTATTTCTTGCGGCATTAATCCAGTTTTTTGCCATCTTTTTACATGTTCTTTGGAGGCATATTTAAAACCTCTGTGTTCCTTGGCTTTTATTTTTACAAGAAAATGTTTAATAATATAATTTTTTATATTATTTTTATTCAAACCACTTTCTTCAGCCGCTTCTTGGCAAATTAAATCCAGATATTCTTCGGTAAAAGAGCCGAATAAACGTGTATAAACAGAAAGTTTTTGTACGTTCTTGTATATTTCATGTCGAGAGAAGCCGGATTCATTATTATTGTCTACTAAGGTAATTTGAACCTCGAAATATCTGCGTTTTATTAAACGTCCTTCTTCACCGTTTTCTGGGATTTCTATCTCACCTTCAAGCTTTACAGCTCGCCATCGTTTGTTGGATGAAGGATTTTTAAATCCGGAAAATGCAATTTCACATCCTTTTAAGCCATTAGCCATTTTTTTAAGGTCTTTTTCCTCAAACAGATTGCCAATATTTGAGATAGTTAGTTTTTTTGCTCCAAATTTATCTGAAAAATGTTCAGCTAGAAATTTAACTAATTTTTCTATATCGTCGACAGTTCCAGCTTCAAATTTCAATCCCATGCCATCGTTTATAGCTTCATTAGCGTCTAATTCTGGTGTTTTTGCTAATTTGGTTTTCGTACTTTCTGCGCTTTTTCCTCGGTAAGAATATGAAGCTTGTATTAAATCGTCTTGGTCAGTAAAAATAGCGATTTTTGACCAGCTGGGGTCTTTCTGCATTTTTAAAAAATTAAAATAAGATGGAGAGCCTTCTTCCGTCTCAAATAATTTTTGATCTAAATATTTAGTTTCATTAATTAAATTTTGGAATTTTTCTTTTTGATATTCCCAGTTAGTCAACATTAAGGAAACAATTGCGCAATAAAAAGGAGAGTAAGTCATGGCTTTTTCTTTGCTAATGGTTTTAGTTTTTGATATGAAATCTATTAGTTCTTTTATATCTTTAAAATCATTTATTTTTTGTATTTGTCCCGGCAAGTTCTGTTTGAGATATTTTATGATAAAATTTTTGGCATCACGTAGGCACTCAGAAATTTGTCCAAGATTTTTTTCTATATCCTCTATTTTTATTTCCAGGGCGGTTGCTATCATTTTTTCTGTTTTTGCTTGGTCAAATTCCGTGGGCGTGGATTTATAATCAAGTGGTGTAATATTGGTTTCTTTTATTGAGCTTCCTCCTGCCTCAAGCATTGTTATAAATTTTTTTCTATCAACCGGCAACTCATAAAAAGGTTTGAGTGGCTCCGCGTTTTTATAGCCTAATTGTCCCATCTGCTCTTTCATATAAATTGACAAGTTTTTAATATTTAGAGATACTTTATAATAGAATTATTATAGCATTTTTATGGATTTGTCCAAAATCAAAAAAATCTACATGATCGGGATCAAGGGCGTGGGTATGACGATGCTCGCGCAATTTTTGCGTGAAAAAAATTACGAAGTGTTAGGATCGGATACGAGCGAGAAATATATGACAGATGAGATTTTAAAAAAAGCGGGAATCAAAGTGATTGAAGGATTTAACGAAGAAAATATTCCCCCTGGCGCGGACTTGATAATTTATTCCACGGCCTACAAAGAGGAAAATAATATTGAAATAAAAAAATCTTTGACTGGAAAAATTAAAGTTTTGAAATACGCGGAAGCGCTTGCGGAAATTTTTAATCAGCATTATGGCGTTGCCGTAGTCGGTTCTCATGGTAAAACCACTACCACTGCTTGGCTGGGGTATGTTCTGACCAAATCAGGATTTAAGCCAAGCGTAATGGTCGGGTCAGCCGTGCCGCAGTTTGGCGGCGCAAGTTTAGCCGGCCAGTCGGCTTATTTAGTCGTCGAGTTGGATGAATATCAAAACAAGCTGCAATATTTTCAGCCAAAAATGGTATTACTCAATAATATTGACTGGGATCATCCGGATTTTTTTCCCACGCCCGATGATTATGCGCAGGCATTTGTTAAATTTATAGAAAAAATTCCCAAGAAAGGATTTTTAATCGCAAATTTTGATGATCCAATAATCAGTAAAATTGCTAATGTAAATTGTCGAGGGAGAGTAGTGAGCTATGGCTTGATCGAGCCAAAAAGTAAAAATTTACTTTTAAGAGCTAAAGCTTCCGAATCCTACTTGGATGTGTTGGGACCAAGCTTCAGCTTGGGTGGCGCGGCTTTAGCCGCACATCCGGAAACTAAAGTTCCCAAACCCGGCCTAAAGGCTGGTACGGGCGACTATCCCGACTATTTGGCGTATGATATAAAAAGTAATAATGGAAAGATTTATTTTAAGGTAAGATTTACCACAAAAGAAGCGAAGCTTCCTATTGGAAGCTCAGCTTCTGAAACGTTTGACGAACTTGGTGAGTTTTGCATTTCACTTTCAGGTAAGCACAATGTTTACAATGCGCTCGCGGTAATCGCGGCGGCGATTGAATTGGGCGTAAATTTAGTAGATATTCGCACTTATCTGGAAGAGTTTACCGGTACAGCCAGAAGAATGCAACTTTTAGGAGAATTTCAGGGCGCAAAAATTTATGATGATTACGCGCACCATCCGACCGAAATTAAAGCAACGCTCCAAGGCGCGCGCGAATTATTTGGCGACAAAAAAATTACCGTGGTTTTTCATCCGCACACTTTTACTCGCACCAAGGCGTATTTGGAAGATTTCGCGAAAAGTTTTGGCGATGCGGATGAGGTGATAGTTCTGGATATTTATGGATCGGCAAGGGAAAAGCAGGGCGGAGTGTCAAGTGAAGATTTAGTAGAAAAAATAAAACAAGAAACAAAAAACAAGAAAAAAGAAATAAAATATATTCCAACGCTTGATGAAGCGGAAAAATATTTGCGGGAAAATGCGAACAGGGGAGATGTGGTAATTCTTATGGGAGCTGGCGACGTGTTCCGCATTGGAGAAAATCTTTTGAAATTTTAATGTTGAGTCCGTGTGAGGACGAAATCCCGCAATAAGTAAAGCGAAGTGGCGGGAGGCGCGGGAGATGTGTTTAGGATAGGCGAGAAGCTTTTAGCTTTTAGTTGTTAGATATTATTTCTATAAATTTTTTTAAAGAATAGTTAACGCTATTACGGTTAACTCCTGGATTCCGGACAACGCTTCGCGTTTTCGGAATGACAGAAAATTTAAATAAAAAAAGACCCCGGTTGCTATGAAAGCACCGGGGGTTGTTTGTTTTTGGAGACAGTGGGCGGATCAATATGCATTCTTGTAATAAAGTATTTCCGCCCAGCTTTCTGGAGGCCGATGAAGCCGTTCGTCTAAGTCCAGCTTAAAGAAATCGGCGGCCGGCTGTAGGATTTCCGGATGTTCCCTCCAGACAAGGCAAAGTGCCTTATGAATTTCCCACACAGCATTTTTGTCCACTTTGCCAAGCGGAGACATGCAGGGGCCGGCAGGCATGCCCAGAATTTCCATGGCCGTTTTTAATATGCCGGGTCGGTTGTTATATTGTTGGTGCCATGCTCGTAGTGAATTCAGCCCGTATGTATTGAGCAGGGGCTTTAAGGCCGCATAAAGGCGGAGGGCCTCTTCCTTTTTTCCTTGTTTGGCTGATCGAACCATATCGTTTATCGCCTTCGGGGCGATATTTGCCATGGCCGATAGATAAATGAATTGTGCCGGATCATTATTGTCGAGAACGTAAATCGGGTGGGGACTGCCAAATTCAGTTTGGATGAGCTGGCAGAAAGGGTGCACTTTAGAATTATATTTAGTGCACTGTACAATTTGGACGTTTTGATGCTTCCTCATCAGGGTTTCCCCGTCGGTTGGCAAAAGAGCCGATTTGTCGTGCTTATATTCCCACAACACGACAAATATGCTCTGCGGAAACTTTTCTGCAAGTGGTGCATAAAATTCCCGCATGACTTCATCACCATTTAGCCCTTCGGGGAAAAAATCAAGAATCCAGATTACCTTTGTCCCGACAACGCCAGCCAGCCCAGTGAAAAATTCACTTTGTTGGTAATCGCTTGTCCCGACACCGATTACGTCGAGACTGACTCCCTTGTTGTCGTGCAAGGTGCCTACCAGTTTGTAATAATCATCCGGGGAGAGCGTGGATCTTTCACCAATTTTTCCGGCAGCCAGGATGGCAGGAATGCCATTTATTGCCTGAAATTGGCAAAGTTTAGCAAATCCTTCCTGGTCAAAGGTTTTTTGGTTGTCACGTAAACGAGGAGTGATGAGCGATGTGGTTACTCCTTCACTGAACGGCTCCAAAAGTCTTAGCCTTTGCATGATGCGCCTCCTACCTTAAAAGGTTCACGGCTTGGAAGGAACTCGTTAAATATTTGCCAATTGGTATAAAAAAAGTATCAGATTTTTTGCAAATTGTCAAAGAAAAATTTGATTTTATATTTAAATAAAAAAAGACCCCGGTTGCTATGAAAGCACCGGGGGTTGTTTGTTTTTGGAGACAGTGGGCGGATCAATATGCATTCTTGTAATAAAGTATTTCCGCCCAGCTTTCTGGAGGCCGATGAAGCCGTTCGTCTAAGTCCAGCTTAAAGAAATCGGCGGCCGGCTGTAGGATTTCCGGGTTCTTAGCCCAGACCGTTCTGGCCGCGCCCAGGACCCTTTCAAAACCCTGCTTGGTCATGAGGCCAAGAGGTGACCGGCAAGGGCTGGAAGGCATGCCTAGGAGAGACATGAGAGTCTTTAATGGGAGGGGATTGCGCGCCCGGCAGAGCACTGGACCGAACGAGCTTTGCTCATCGGTCTTGACAGTAATGACGTCGAAGAGCGGCCGCAAGGCTTTTTCCAGCGCAGATGCTTCAAACGCCTTGCCTTGTCTTGCAAGATCCACCATCTGTGCGATAGCGCCGGGCGCTACGTTACCCATGACCGAGATAACGCCGGTGGCTTTGATAGCCGATTCTTCCATCATCATTAATGTGAGTCCATCATCCCCTGAGAAGATAGCGACATCGGGTCCGCAGAACTCACGCGTGCGCGCCATGTTCAGGAGGTCGCCCGTGGCCTCTTTTATAGCGCATATGTTCGGGTAATCCCGGACCAAGATAGCCAGATCTGCGGGAAGAATCTGACAACGGGCAGAATGGCGCAGTCAATCATTAATATTAACACCGTTAAATCGTTCGTACAGGAAAAAAGAGAAGGGGTGGAATATACAGGCCTTCTGGATAAAATCAGAAGAAATTTAATTGCCGAATATAAAATATATTTTGGTTATAATATCGGGCGTAACCTCGTCATTGATATTGGTCGGATATTAATATTGATTTTGGGCGTGTATTTAGTATGGATTGGCAGTATCACCATTGGCAGTTTGGTATTTATTTTTACTATTTCCGAGAAAGCTCTAATTTCGTTATTCAGAATTTCGCGGCTTTATGACCGTATTATGGAATCAAGCGAGGGAATCAAGCGCCTCTATATTTTAAAAGAGGAAAAATCAACGATAATTAATCCGGAAAATGGCGTTAAGCCGAAGAATGTCGTTGGCAAAATTGAATTTAATAATGTCAGTTTTAGCTATGACAAAGGAAAAATAAAAGCGCTGGATAAAATTAATCTAAAAATAAATGCCGGCTGTGTTACTGCTTTGGTCGGACCTTCGGGCGGAGGAAAAACTACTATTGCCAGAATGATTTATCGCCATTATGATCCGCAAGCGGGCAGAGTGTTTATAGATGATGTTGATGTAAAAAATTATGATTTTTACACTTTGAGAAAATTTATTGCCATCGTGCCGCAGGAAGCGGAAATTTTTAATTCCCGAGTTCGCGATAATATCGCTTATGCCAAACCGAATGCGACTTTGGAAGAAATAAAAGCCGCGGCGCGTATCGCCAATGCTGAAGAATTTATTAAGGATTTGTCTCAAGGCTATGATACGTTGGTGGGGGAGCGCGGAATTAAACTATCCGGCGGACAAATGCAGCGGGTCGGTATTGCGCGAGCAATTCTCGCTAATCCGCGGATTTTGATTTTTGACGAAGCTACTTCCAATCTTGACAGTTGTAGCGAAAAATTAATTCAGGAAGCAATTGATAAGATCAGTAAGGGCAGGACGATGATTATTATTGCTCATCGTTTAAGTACGATAAAAAAAGCGGATAAAATTGTGGTTTTAGAAAAAGGCAAGGTAGTAGAAGAAGGTTCGCATTTTGAGCTGGCTATGTCTGGCGGAGGATTATACGCTAAACTTTTGAATTTGCAGAAAATGGGAGATGTGGAGTAAAAGGTGAAAAGTAGAAAGTAGAAAGTTTATTACTTGGATACATAATACAAAAATTGTCTTGAATGCTCAGGACAATTTTTTGTTTGCATTAAAAATTATATTTGTGCTATAATAAAATTATAAAATTTTAAAAATTAAATAATTTAATAATTTAAAATTATATTATGTTTTATTTTTTCTCCATTACTTCCGCAGTTCTTCTCTTCCTACTCGTTCTAGTCTATTTCTCCTACAAAAAGAACATTACTATTCCTCTTATCGGCAAGATGATTAGAAATCAATATCTCAAATCCCGCTTCAAAATCTGGGATGATTTAGAAAAAGCCAAAAAAAATAAGCAAGGCGAAAAAAAACTGGGATTATTCGCCAAATTTAAATTCAGGATTCATAAATTTGAAGCCACATTTTTTTACTATCTCGCGTTACTATTCAAATCTCCCAGAGAATCATTCATTTTACTTAATTGTGACCGCGAAGAAATAGAATGTCTAGAAGACGATTATCCCAAACACCTGACTAAACAAAAGAGAGTGGCCACTATCTCTATTTATGTTATTTTAATCCTCATTATCGCTAATATCTCCACCGGACTTATTACTTCTTTTATTTTTCCGAATATTTTTAAATCATTAGCCGACTTTATCAGCCATCCCATTGCTGGTGTTTGGGACGGCACGGGTGATTCCGATCTCAATGTTGCTACTGATATAAATCTGCGATTATCCGCCTCTGCCAATTCATACTCCCAGACTAGCTATGCTGATTTCGCGGCCGGGACGGCGTCGTCAGCACTTAGCTTAAGTGAAAATCCGGGAAATATACAATTAGCCAAAAATATTAACATAGAATGGACGGAGGGAGGGAAAGAATTGGAAACAGCGCAAATTAATGGAGGTGGGACAGAGGTCGTTACTGACATTGCGGATGGTGTTGACACCGGAGGATCAATTATTGTTTGGGAATCAAGCGGAGAAATAAAAGCGCAAAAAATTGATCAGGATGGCAATGAGGTTTGGGCGGCTGGCGGAGTAACCGTTAGCGCGTCAAGTTCTCAAGAGCCAAAAGTTATTTCCGACGGCTTAGGCGGAGCGATTGTGATTTGGATTTATAATAATGGCACTGATGAAGATGTTTATGCTCAAAGATTGGCATCGGCCGATGGAAGTGATGTCTGGGCGGCAGATGTTGTTATATCTGATGCGGCGGGAGCGCAAAATGATGCGCGTATTATTTCCGATGAAACAGCCGCTCCCAACGGAGCAATAATTGTTTGGACTGACGGAAGAAACGGAGCAGCCGATATTTATGCTCAAAGGTTGGCAGGATCTGACGGATCCGCAATTTGGACAGCCGGTGGCGTAAAAATTGCTGATGATGCCAGTAATCTTACTCAGCACAATCCGGAAATCGTATCCGACGGTGCCAATGGGGCTGTTGTTGCCTGGCTTGACGATCGTAATGGTGATTCTGATGTTTATGCGCAAAGAATATCGGGCACGGATGGAAGTTATGTTTGGCCGGTTGCCGTCCCTGATTTAGGCGGCGTAGCAATGTCTTCCTCCGGCAGTAAAGCCAGAGAACTGCAAATAATTTCTGACGGCGCCAATGGAGCAATTATGTCTTGGCAAAATCAAAATTTTGACCCGATGCCGGTTTATGTGCAAAGAGTTGATGCGACAGATGGAATGGCGAAGTGGACAGCAGGCGGAGTGATGGCAAACAATACTTCCGACAGTGATTATACAAGCGAAAAACCGCGGCTGACTATTGACGGCGCCAATGGCGCGATCATTACTTGGAGTACGATAGGGGCGGGAGGATACGATCCCAGTATTCGAGCGCAAAGAATTATAGGCGATACCGGAGTCAAAGATTGGGGAAATAACGGTGTTGTTGTTTGTGATACGTCTGGAGATTGGGCACAAAGAAATGTGGCGATTGCGTCTGACGGAGTCGGCGGCGCTTTTATCTCCTGGAATGATTGGAGGGACAATCCTGATAGCTATATTTATATGCAAAGAATAGATTCATCCGGCAGCGGTCTTTGGGCTGAAAATGGCGTAATAGTCTCGGGAGAGATTGATGAGAATGATATTTCAACAGTAATAAGCGATGAAAATGCAATGGTTTTTTGGAATAATAGCGATACCGGAATATTATACGCACAAAGGATTAATTCCGTTGATTCATATTTTTCTTCCGGCGTTTTCACTTCGTCAATAATTTCAGCCGACTCTGTCGTCTCTTGGTCCACGCTCTCCACTTCAGAAACTACGCCAGCCAATACTTCAATTAGTTATAAAACCAGAACTTCCCAGCAAAACGCTACCAATCTCTCTGACGGCGCTACGGTAACCGTTGATTCAGTGTATACTTCGGGATTTGAAGCTGATCATGCGGTGGATGGAAGCACAGAGACTTTATGGGCATCAGAAACCAATAGTAATCCGCATTGGTTGAAAATTGATTTGGGTTCAGCTAAAACAGTTGGCGGTGTTTATTTGAATTTTTATGTGGCTCCGTATAGTTCATATATGCCTCCGCATGATTATACCATTGAGACTTCTTTGGATGATTCTGATTATGAAAGGCAAGCCACTGTAGAAGAAAATGATGATAACACCAAGACTACAAATTTTACTCCGGTATCAGCGCGTTATATAAAAATAAACGTATCGCATGGTTTTGATGCGGGGGGCGGTGTAGCCGCTATCGCGGAAGCGGAAGTTTATGAAGGTGATTATCCAGTTTGGTCAGACTGGGAAACGGTGACAGGCGGCGTCATTGCCAGCCCTGCCGGGCGCAGCATTCAGTATCGTGCCACACTTTCTACAACTGACACTAGTGCCACGCCGGTAGTTAGTTCCGTAACGCTTAGCCATTCGGCAAAGTATGGCGATATTGGCGACGCGGTAGTTGTCGGCCAAGCTGATTTTTCCGGCATCTCGGGAAACCAGGGTGGCAGTGTCGGGGCGAATACTATTTATGGGCCGATTGTTACTTTCTGGGACGGTACGCATTTTTTTGTTTCCGATGCTGGAAATAATCGCGTTTTGATTTATAATGGAATTCCAACTTCCAATAATGCTTCCGCTGACGTAGTTATCGGTCAAGAAGATTTTACGGGAAGTGATGCTAATCAAGGTAGTGATCCGGCCGCGAATACTTTATATACTCCGGACGGCATTTATTCCGATGGCACTCGTTTGTTTATTGCCGATTGGAATAATAACCGCGTCTTAATTTATAATCACATTCCAACAGAAAATAATGCTTCCGCGGATGTTGTCATTGGCCAAGAGGATTTTACAAGTAATCAATATAATCATACTGGAGACATTTCTGATACCGCAGCCAATACTTTGGCTGGACCTTGGGGAGTTTTTTATGATGGCACGCATCTTTTTATTGCAGACATGTGGACTAGTCGCGTTTTGATTTATAATCATATACCAACGGAAAATAATCATCCGGCCGATGTGGTTATTGGCCAAGAAGATTTTAATGGCTTTGGGTTTAATCAAAGCGGTGAAACATTAGGCGACTATGACCCTAGCGCAAATACTTTAGCTGTTCCCAATAATATTTATTCTGACGGCACTCATTTATTCATCGCGGATTCTTACAATAATCGTGTTTTGGTTTATAATCATATACCAACGGAAAATAATCATCCGGCTGATGTAG
>JAQVLT010000016.1 GCA_028704015.1 Patescibacteria group bacterium
TCTTTTATTGAAACGAATTCATAAAGGAGTTGAACTATTATGCGAACACACTGGTACACACCATGGTTATATGTAATTCCTGCTCTATTTGTATTAATGTGGGCTGGATTATCCTTCGCCCCGGAGTGATCGTGGCGCCAGGTGTCTTAAGCGACCTGAATCCCGATTTCATGGGGTATCATGGTTATGCTTTTGTCCTCTACAATTTGACGAGGATAATCCGAAAAAAATGGGCGGATCCTGTCTTGCAGGAACAGTTGAAGAGAGCCAATATCGCTGTCAGTGATGAGCGAATATTTTGCCCGCTCAATATCGGCTTCTCGTCAACTGCAACCGTGAACATCATTCCGCTTCCTTGGACCGCAAAAACGGCGGTCCTGCTCTGTGAGAAGGGGCTTAGTGGCAAGGTTTATCACCTGACCCATCCCCATCCTCCATTTACCCGCGAGATGGCTCTTTTCACGGCTGAATCCCTGGGGATTTACGGGCTGACTGTGGGCATGCGGGGAGTTTCCCATGTCGATCCCGTTCTCGCTAAGATGCAGAATGGACTGGACGGGAGGCTTGCTTATCTTAAGCCCTACACAATGCCAACGGTTCCCGTTATCTTCGAGCACGGGAATTGCGCGCAGGACCTGGGTCCTGACTATGAAGAACCCATCGTCTTTGGCAAGAGAGAGTGGGAGAAGAGGATCTTATGGGCACTCAAATACAACTTCGGACTGCCGAGGGAGGTATAGTATCATGGCGAAGCAACACTTTTTCCATGAGACGCCAGTTGTCTCCGTGGATCTACAAAAAGTTCTGGCCAGTGGCGTTCCGACTGAATTCCTGGATAGGTTTCTTCCGCGTTTCTTGAGGGAACCGACTCCGCTCGAAGTGGGCGCTTTGAAGTATTGGCTTTTGGCCGCCGGGCAGTTTTTGGTCCGGTTTTACTTCGAGTATGGAGTCAAACATCTAAGACAGTCGGGTGGTGTTTTCCTTGATCGCCTCGGCGTCGATCGGATCTACGACGTCATGGCCAAAGGTTACGAGGACCAGCATGGCCGCTCAGTCAACTGGGCGGATCGTGCGTGGCGCCGAGAGGCCGCTCAGCTCGCCGCTATTGTTGCGGCCGAAACTTTTCAGGATGGACCTTTCGTGGTTTTGGACTGCTGTACTGGTCCAGGACTGACGATGGAGCAGATTTTTCTTTGGCTCAAGCGGTATGGAATCAAAGCCAGGATAATTGGCGGCGATTACAACGAGAAGATGGTTCGTTACGCCGCTGAGCGAGCCAAAGTACTTTCTTCGCCCGGTATAAAGATTGAGATTCACCGTCTGGACGCCATGAAACTGGTGGATAACCCCGATCGAGACCTTTACAGTTTCGCGCGCAACTCTGTCGACTTCATTGCTGTGGTTTTTGGCCTAGGCGGTGTCGTTGACCCGATCGCTTTCGCTCGTGGAGCACTGGAAGCCTTAAAACCGGGCGGGGTATTGTTTGTGTGCGACATGCACCGTCCTGATCCGGAAAACCCGGGAATTTTCTCACCCTTTCTTGGTTTAAGGAAATGGAAAATGCCAGTATTGGAGGCTTCCAACTGGTATGACGGAGCTGAAAGAAAAGCCATGCGGGACGTATGGGGATGGCTTCGGGACCATACTCGTTTCCGTTATCTGATACCGCTGGTCACATGGATGAGCCCGGACGGACGTTGGTATAGGTTTAAGAGGACTTATCACCGGCATCTGGCTGAACCATGGCATTTCGGATTGCCGTTTCTGACGACATCTCAAACTGTCTGGCAGAAAATTGAGATTTTACCCGAAGAAGCGGCATGGTGCGAGGCCATCTTGGCCGCCTGCGATACGGAGCCGATGCGCACGTAGAGAGTTGAGCGACTCGTACTTTTTTTGTGTAAAATTATTTTGTTGCAAAACCGCACAACCCCCGTCCAAAAATTTCGGACGGGGTTTTTTTAAAAAATTTTGTTTGGTTATTAAAAATATGTTATAATATATTTATGTTATCAACACAGGTTATTTATTGTAAATATTTTATAATTATATTATGAATTTTTTTGCTTTTACAGGGTTGTTTACCAGTATTTTTTGTTTAGGTCTAATTATTTTAATGATTTTTAAGAGCAAAACTAAGGCTCACTATTTATTTATATTTTTTTGCGCTTCCGTGGTATTATGGGAATTTGGTGCCTACAGATTAGCAATCACTTTAGACCCTGAAAAAGCATTATATTGGTGGCATGTTGCTTATGCGGGGGTAATTTTTACCGCTGTTTTTAATTTACATTTTATTCTCGCATTTTTAAATTTATCAAAAAAGTTGTTGTTATATATTATATATGCGGTTGCGCTATTTTTTAGTTTTTTGAATATTTTTACTGATAAGTTTATAGATAAGGTAACGTTTAAGTTTGATCAATTTTATTATCTTGGCCCACCAACAATAATTTATTCTATTTGGCTTTTGACTTTTTTAGCTACAATTATATATGCCTACGCTTTGCTTGCTATATATTATAAAAAAAGCAGTGGTATCCGCAAAATACAAATAAAATATTTTTTTCTTGCGATTCTCATGGGTTTTGGCATGGGATCATTTGATTTTTTGCCAGTTTATAATATTAATCTTTATCCATATTTGAATATAACGGGTGCGCTGTTTGCGCTAACTTTGTATTATGCAATTATTCGGTATCGTTTGTTAAATATTAGATTAGCAATTCAAAAGGGTTTTGGTTACGCGCTTTCTGTCTTTTTTCTTTTGCTGATGTATTTTTCTTTATTTTGGAGTATTGGAAAAATTTTTAGCGCCGCTAACGGGAGAATACCTTTAATTAGCGCCGGCATTACAATGTTGGTGGGAATTTTTAGCGCCGAGCCGTTAGCGAAATTTTATCGAAAAATTACTGATCCGATTTTTTTTAGAGATAGGTATCACTATTCGGAAGTTATCAGCAGTTTGAATGAAACGATTAATCGGGAAATAGAATTGGATATAATGATGGACAAAACATTTAAAATTATTTCCGACGCTTTAAAAATAGAAAAGATCGTTTTTCTTTTGTTTGATGATAAAATAAAAAAATTTGTTTCCAAAAAAGATGTTGGTTTTCCCGTCTCCTTGCAATTTGAATTATCCAATGCCAGCTCGCTAGCACAGTATCTGAATAAAATCAAAGAGGCAGTGATTGCTGAAGAATTGGAGATAAAATTAGAAGATAAAATAATTCCCGATAGCCGTTATATGTTGGCAAAAAAAGTGGTTAAAAAATTAAAGGATTGGGGCGTTGGTCTTTGCCAGCCGGTAATTAAGCAAAATAAAATGATTGCCATCGTTTGCGTTGGAGAAAAATTATCAGGAGACGCTTTTAGCTCAGAGGATTTGAGATTAATCAAGGCTTTTGCTCATCAGGTGGTGATTGCGATGCAAAACTTCGTGATTTATAAGGAACTTAAAGATAGAAACATTGAGTTGGAAAAAAATTTGAAATTAATGGCCGGGAGGGAATTGAAAATGATGGAATTAAAAAGCAGGATTAAGGAGCTGGAGGATGCAAGGACGTAAAAATACAAGAAATTAAAAATATAAAAATATGTATCAGGGATATAAGACTTTTGAGGATATTAAGGCCTGGCAATTAGCTCGTGAATTTAGGAAGAAGATATATAGTGTTACTAATAAATTTCCTTCCGTAGAAATATATTCCTTGGTATCGCAATTAAGAAGAGCGGCAATTTCCGTAACGTCAAATATTGCCGAAGGGTATGGCAGATATTCCTACCAAGATAATATTCATTTTTGCAGAATGTCTCGTGGATCAATTAACGAGGTATTAGACCAATTGTGCATTGCTCTAAATGAAAATTATATTAACCAACAGGAATTTGATGGCTTGTATAAAGAGGGTAGGGAAGTTGAGCATGCAATTAATGGCTATATTAAATTTCTTGATAGTTTTAGCAGAAAATAAAAAATCGCATTTTATATTTTTATATTCTTGTATTTTTATATTTTTACGACAAGCAAATGAAAATTTTTTTAAAAGTATTTTTATCGCTTATTTCAATCGCCTTTCTTTGCGTTTTAGTTGGCGGTTTTTCTTATAATTATTACGTAAAGAAAATAATAGAAGAGAGGATAACCGCGCAGTTGGAAAGCATAAACTCGCTAAAGGAGGACAGGCTAGATGATCTTATTGATCGCGAAACATCGGCGTTGGAAAATGTAAGCAGAGGCAAAGATTTAGTTAATAATTTTAATAGTTTATTGGAAATATCTAAATCAGGCAAACAATCCCAGACAGATTATTATAAAGAAATTTCCAGCTATTTGGATGACTCTCTCGCGGGAAGAAAAAGTTATTTTGAGTTTTTTATTATTTCTCCTAAAGGGGAAGTTGTTGTTTCAACGGATAAAGTCCAAGAAGGGAAAGATAAAAATTATGACGAATATTTTATTAAAGGAAAGTTCGGGACTTTTTTTCAAAGTAATATTTTTGACACTTCCATAAATCAGCCGACTTTCACTATTTCCACGCCATTAAGGTCTCCTGACGGATCTTTGTCGGGAGTATTGGCAGGAAGGATTAATTTTAATAAGATTGATTCTATTTTAAGCGAACGTTCGGGTCTGGGGGCAACAGGAGAAACTTATTTGGTGAGTAAAACAAATATTTTATTAACCAAAATATATAACATAGAAGATAAGCCCTTTGAGAAGTTTATAGACTCTGATGCAGCTAATGAATGTATAAATGGCAAATCAGGATTTGGTATTTATCGTGATTACAGAAATGTTTTAGTTTTGGGTAATTACCATTGGATTTCTCGTTTTGGAGTATGCTTGCTGACCGAAATTGATCAAGCGGAAGCGCTTAGCTCTTTAAAAAGTTTTCAAAATTTTATTTTAATTATTTCTTCAGTTCTTCTGGTGATAATTTTTGTTTTGGGCGCATTTTTTATCGGCCGTTTATTAATAAAGCCTTTGGAGAAATTGACTTATGGGGCGAAGATGATCGGCGGAGGCAACCTGGATTACCGAATAGAAATAAAAACCAAAGATGAATATGGGCAATTGGGGCGCGCGTTTAACGAAATGACTTCTGCTTTGAAAAATATTTACAAAGAGGCAGACAAAAAGATAATAGAGCAGACCAAAGAAATTACCGAAAGCCAGGCGACTTTGGAATTGCAGCAGAAGGCGGTTATAAACGTGTTAGAAGATGTGGAAGACGAGAAAAATAAAGTTTCGCACGAAAGAGATAAGATCAATGCGGTTTTGCACAGTATTGGCGACGGCGTTTTTGTAGTAGACGAAGAATATCGCGTTACTATGTACAACGATGCGGCCGCGCTTATTTCCGGGTTTTCACCCAAGGAAATATTGGGGAAAAAATACGACAAAGTTCTTAAATTTATTTTGGAAAAAGATGAAAAAATAGCCAATGATTTTATTGAACGGGCAATCAGGACTGGCGAAATTCAAACCATGGCCAATCACACCATGCTTGTCAAAAAAAATGGCGAGAAGGTAATGGTTGCTGACAGCGCCGCGCCGATTAAGGACAAAAAAAATAAAGTGATCGGTTGCGTGGTGGTGTTTCGCGACGTTACCAAGGAAAGAGAAGTTGATAAAGCGAAAACCGAATTTGTGTCTCTGTCTTCGCATCAATTGCGCACGCCGCTTACTAGTATTAATTGGTACACGGAAATGCTTTTATCCGGAGATGCCGGAAAGTTAAACGAAGAGCAGCGAAAATATTTAGAAGAGGTAGATGCCGGCACGAAAAGAATGGTTGATTTAGTCAACGCGCTTCTTAACGTATCGCGCATTGAGTTAGGAACGTTCGCTATTACGCCTACGGTAGTTGATTTTATTAAAGAAGCCGAAATCGCGGTCAAGGAGCAAGAACCGGAAATAAAATTAAAGAAAATTAAATTCAATACAAAGTATCCCGATAAAATGGCTCCCTACTTGGCGGACAAAAGTTTATTGCATATTATATTTCAAAATTTAATTTCCAATGCGACCAAATATACTCCCGAAGGCGGCGCGATAAAGTTTGAAATTGCAATTAAAGATTCAAATATTCTCGTGAAAGTCGCGGATACCGGCTATGGCATACCGGATAAGGCCAAAAGCCAAATATTTGCCAAGCTTTTTCGCGCTGACAACGTGAAAGAAAAAGATACTACAGGCACCGGCCTAGGTCTTTATATTATAAAATCTATTGTGGAAAAAATAAACGGAAAAATTTGGTTTGATTCAACCGAAGGCAAAGGTACTACATTTTATGTAGAGTTGCCCTTATCCGGTTTTAAAGCGGTTTCCGGCGCAAAAAAAATAGAATAATTATTAAATAAAAATATGAAGTCGTTAAAAAAAACAATTTTGGTGGTGGAAGATGAAAGTCCTTTGTCGGAGGCTATACGGGATAAATTGAAAATTAAGGGTTACGACTCGATTATTGCGAAAACCGAAAGTGATGCTGAGGAGGCATTAAAAAATAATAAAATTGATTTGATTTGGCTGGATCATTATCTGCCTGGCAAGAAAAATGGCATTTATTTCGCTAAACAAGTAAAAGAAAATTCAATTTGGCGTAAAATTCCGATTATTGTCGTTACTAATACGGCTTCGCCCGACAAGCAAGAAGCTTACTGCCAATTAGGAGTGAAAAAATATTATACCAAAAGCAATTTTAGCTTGCTTGAAATTATTAATAATATTAGCAATCTACTAAAATAATATTTTTATGAAAAATTATTCAAAAAAAATTTTAATTGTTGAAGACGAAATGTCGCTAAGTGAAGCGTTAAAAAGAAAATTGTCTTTGGTTGACGGCTATAATATTTTTGTGGCAAAAGACGGAGAGGACGGCCTGAGCTTGGCATTGCGCGAAAAGCCGGATTTGATTCTTCTGGACATTATTATGCCCAAAATGGACGGCATGACCATGCTTGCCAAATTAAGAAAAGAAAAAGGCGGCAAGAAAATTCCGGTGATTATCCTCACTAATTTAAGTGACGCAGAAAATGTTGAAGAAGCGCAAAAAAGGGGAGTGAACGACTTTCTTATCAAATCCGACTGGAAAATAGAGGATTTAGCGAAAAAAGTAAAAGAAAAATTGTCGCAATAAAAAAAGAAGGCGGACGCGAGAATATCCACTTTTTGCGTATGTGGATATCTTTTGTCCGCTTTTTTAATATACAAATTATTTTAAATTTGCTAATATTTATTTATATGTTAATCTATTGGTTGGTGTTTATGATTAATATAATTTATGAACAAAAAATCAAACAACATTATTGTTAACAAATTTGGCGGCGGGATTATGGTTCCGGAATTTATTTTGGCGGCGAAAGATCGGATTTCCGAACAACTAAATAACGGAAAAAATCCGGTTATTGTTGTTTCTGCTTTAAAAGGAGTTACCGATGAATTATTGCTTTTCTATAATTTATTAAAAGACAAAATAAAACGTAACCAAAAAATCGGACGAAGCAGCGAGAAATATGTTGAAAAATTAATTAATCCTTTTCTTTTGGGTTTGAGGCAGAAACACGCCGATATGATGAACCACGCGCAAATCGGCCAGGAAGAACAGAAAAAGATTTTATTGGAACTAGACAAGACGCTGGATAATTTAAAAAGTGATTTAATGGTTGTTATTCGCTTCGGTTCACTGACTATTTTTCAAGATAAAATTTTAGCTTATGGCGAAAAATTAGCCAGTATATTTTTTTCCGGTTTTTTGTCGTCTAATAATATTTCTGCCGATTATATTTTTGCCGAAGAAATTCCTATCGTTACCGATAGCAAATATTCCAATGCCAATATTGATTATGAAGTTTCGGAACAGGGGCTAAAAAAAATATTTCATGACCAAAAAGGAGTAATAGTAATTCCCGGTTTTACCGGCAAAAATATAGAAGGAAATATTACTACTTTGGGACGGGGCGGCACAGATACAACCGCTTGTTTTGTGGCGGCGGCTCTTCGGGCGGAAAAAGTAATACTCTGGAAAGACGTGCCCGGAGTTTTGTCGGCTGATCCAAAAATCGTGCCAGAAGCAAAAACGGTTGAATATGTTAGTTATGCCGAGGCGGAAGAATCAGGAAAGGTTATTCACGATAAAGCTATACAATATGTAAAAATGCATGAAACCGAAGCGGAAGTTGCTTCTATTGTTGATCCGGAAAAGAAAACAATCGTTGGTCCGGAGAGTTCCGGAAACAAAGGGGCGAAAATGATTAGTTTCAAAAAAGGTTTGTATTTGATATTGATTACTGATGAAGGAATGTCGGAATATGGTTTTTTAAATGGTATTACCAAAATTTTTAATGACTATGAAATCAATATGGTATTGATAAGAAATACCAGGGACAGTTTGCAGATTGTCGTGGAAGAAAATAATGGCGAGCTGGAAAAAGCCTTGCTTGAATTGCGAGAAAAAGATTATGGCATTATTGATTCGCCGGTAAATATGGTAACTTTGATTGGTAGTTTAGATTGGAAAATGGTCAATACTTTTAACGATGCCTTGATTAGCATGTGCCCGGATGCGCAAATCGGCGCTTTTCCTTACAAAGATTGTATCCGCCTGGAAGCAATTGTAAAAACCGAAGAAATGGAAAAGGTAATTCGTGGTTTCCATAAAATTTTTATAAAATAATTAATTCATACGAAATACGAATTTTCATTGCCGGACGTTATTTAGTATTTGTATATTTGTAAATATTTGTATTTCGTAGGGGAGAAATTTGTAGAAATATGAAGAAGATACGAGTAGGGATTTTTGGCGCGACCGGCATGGTGGGTCAGGAATTATTAAAAGTTTTAGAAAAAAGAAATTTTCCCATCGCGTTTTTGCGATTATATGCCTCAGAAAGAAGTGTAGGACGAGAACTGGAAACTTTTTTAGGCAAAATTATTGTAGAAAATGCCGATAATGCCGATTATACCGAGTTGGACTTGGCGTTTTATGCGATTGGCGGCGGTTGGCCGGAAGAGAACGCGCCCAAAGCGATTAAAGCTGGTTGCGTAGTAATTGATAATTCTTCAACGTTTCGCTATGACGAGGAAGTGCCTTTGATAATTCCTGAGGTCAATCCAGAAGCTATCGGCAATTCGCTTTTGATTGCCAATCCTAACTGTACGACCGCGATCGCCGCAATTCCTTTGTGGGAAATTTATAAAAAATATGGACTCAAAAAAGTGATTATTTCCACTTATCAAGCGGCAAGCGGCGCCGGTGCCGAAGCGATGAAAGAGTTGGAAATTGAGACAAGGAGAGTGTTAAACGGCGAACCGGCAGGGCACAAAGCTTTCGTTTACCCAATTCCTTTTAATTTGATTCCGCAAATTGATAAATTTCAGGATAACGCTTATACCAAGGAAGAGATGAAAGTGGTTTGGGAAATGAGAAAAATTTTTAATAATCCCAATATTCCGATTTCTTGCACTTGCGTGCGCATTCCGATAGTTCGCGCGCATAGCGAATCAATTGTCGTGGAAACGGAAAAAATAATTAACCCCGAAGAAGCGCGCGAGATATTCAGTAATACCAAAGGTATTATTGTAAAAGATGATATTAAAAATATTATTTACCCCATGCCTTTAACCGCGAGCGAGAAATATGATGTTGAGGTTGGCAGAATAAGACAGAATTTAATTTTTGGCGATCATGGATTAGAATTTTTTGTTTCCGGTGATCAGATTTTAAAAGGAGCAGCTTTAAATGCTGTGCAAATAGGTGAGATTGTTTTGAAACAGAGATTTATCAAATAATAAAAGTTTAATAAGAATTTTTTGGTAAAAAAATAAGGCGGACGCGAGAATATCTGATTAATTAGATACCTTGCGCTCGCCTGCGTTAAAGATCATTTTGCTTCTTCAATGTGCACGACGGCCGTGCCCATGTTTTTTAAGATTTTTACGACGTAGAATTTCCCCTTGAAAGTGACCGCCAGGGAGAGTCCGTTCGGACCGATGCCGTAGTTGGTGCTGGACTCCACCTTGTTTACGTCATTAGCCTTTTTCAGATTGGTCATGGTTTTTTTCAGACCGATGCGGCTGCCGCATCGGACGATTCCCATGCCAAGGCCGTAGTCTTTTTGAACATCCATACTCCGGCCGGCCACTTCCGCGCAGACAACATCTAGGATTTCTCCCAGGGGGACATTGACTTCCATGATGCTTTCCTCCTATTGGTGATTTAAACCGCTTGTTATGTTTTACCATAACAAGGCCGATTAAACCTGTCAAACTAGATAAAAAAATAAGGCGGACGCGGGAATATTCCATCAATTGGATGTTTCGCGTTCGCCTTTTTGTATGACGTCGTTTAGCCGATCGGCGGCCAAGGCAGGCGTAGTGTTATGACAACCCACGCCTTTGCCCGTTCCAGTGGAGAGGGACGCTGGAACTCCGATTTCGACGCTTTGGCCACGATCGCCCCCATCCGTTTTAGCTGGCCGAGAGTGGAAACTCCCAGCCATTTTCCGCTTGATGTCCGGATGAAAACGATGTTGAGGACACATATCCCGAAGTACCGATCGCCGGTGAGCCGGCGTCCTCGCAGCGCAATGTCTTCCACCAACAGTATTTGTACTTTTTCGAGCCTCACGTTTTCCTCCAGGGTTATGGGTTTTGGGTGCCGAGCGAAACTTCCAACCGCCCGACGTAGCCTCCGTTAAGGAGCGGTCTTAGTTTTGCAGTTCCGATGACATCTTGTCCGACGGAACTTTTTACGGTTACCACTCCATCTCCGTCGGTGCTTTCTATGATACCGGTGAAAGTTTTTCCGATGCCGTTTAAACATCTGTAAAGCGGCGTTGTTCCTCTTGGGGTCGGAATCGTCACTGTCTCCACAAGCAGTGTGATTTGTATTTTCTGTTCCTTTTTCAAGTCCTTCATCATCATGCTCGTTTCCTCCTTGTTGACGTCTAACTTCGTTAATCTCCTGCCGCTTTTATTCTCTATTTTTTTACAAAGGAAAATATTTATAAAAGACAAAAGCGGCAAGAGATATGATTTGAAAAGAGCAATTATAACAAAAAAGGCCTCCTTTTGGGAGGTCGTTTCTTTATTTGCAGTATTTTTATCTTTTAGTTTAAAACACCACAAAAAGCCGATCTCCCCAGAGGTCTAAAGAAGCTAAAGAAAAAGAAATAGGTTTTTTGCGAAGTTTTAGTCATATTTTATCTCTTGTGAATTATTTTAGCAAAAAGAATATGAATGTCAAGTTTGTTAAATTTGGTTTAAATTAATATATTGAGTTAAAAAAAGAGGCGAATATTCAAAGATTGTGTCGTTAATGACATTTTTGAGTATTCGCCTTGCGTGCATGGCTTCACATTTGCCAAAAGGGGGTAGCTATTTTAGTAGCTACTTCCGGTTGGCCATTTCTTTTTAGCGATTTTGCGGGGTTGACGCCGTTATTGCCTGTTAAGATTACGACGCCCGGTATTTGCTGGAAGAAAGTTTCCAAATGTATCGGCAGAGTACCTTCCAACTTTATTTCCCCTTCTGTCGCCATAATCGCGGGATATTGGCCGGCGATAAATTTTGTGTCTCCGTTTGGACCCGGGAGTGTAGTTTCTGTGTGAAACAATACAGTAACTTTTTTCCCGGGCGTAAATCCTCCGATTGGAACCTGCTCTATGCTACTGATTCTTGCTGACACTTTTCGCTCCTTAACGCGTAAAGGTTTTGACTTGATTTTTAACTTCATGCCGCCTTTATTCCGAATATTCGGCGTAAAGGCGGCATGAAGTTAATTTTAAAAAGAACGAATTAAAAACAGCCTCCTTTTTTAGGAGACTGTTTTTTGGTATTTATAAAACAATAACAAAAATCAATCTCCGGCAAGAAAGTTAAAAAAGAAGAAATTAATTTTTGTTAATGTTTTTAACATTTCAGTTATTCTTAAATAAATATATAAATTAGTGATTTAAAAAAAGTGGGGGAGCGAACGAATGTTTTAAGTTCGTCCGCTCTCCCCGGATGCTTTACAGCACGGCTTGCGTCGAGGGAAGACCTGCGTAGATGCCTTTATCTCCCTTGCTGTGGTGGGGAGATAGTGTGTTGCAGAGTTGTGCTGCGCGGTTGAGGAGCTTGTTCAGCTGGGTAATGTCGCCACCTTTCGCTCTGTTTTTAGCGATTTTGGCGGCGATTTTGCTGTAAACTTTCTGGGCCTGTTTTTTGGTAGTGATTGGCCCCGAGGTAAACTCAGAAAAATCTAATTTCTTGCCCATGTCCACCTCATGCTGCTTTTGAAATAGTGATGGCCCTTTTCTGAGTCTCAAGAGCTTCTCGCCTCTCTTGCATCTCGGAGATCTTTTTATCCAACGCAGCGATAGCGGCTTCATAGGCCTTCACTTCGTCAGTGTGCAGATCTTCCGGTCCGAAGACCGTATGAAAAGGATCTCTTTCGGTTTGTATTGCCAGCCGCCCTTTTTCCATCTGAACGCTTTCCACGGTCAGGGCGTGGACCATTCCAGAATCCGTGGCAGTTTTTGCCCAGACCTTATCTCCCGGGTTGATTGCATATTTTTCCACGTTTTTTTCCCTTCTCGTTCGGGGTTTGTAAAAATTACCAAACTTCTTGCCGCTTTTATCGATTAACTCTCTATACCTCCTCCTTAAATATGCGTGGTATGATAAATATAAATCAACAAAAGTAGCAAGAAGTTGAGGATATTTAAAAGAACAAACAAAAAATGGCCTCTACATACGCAGAGACCATTTTTTGTTTATCTAAAATATTCTAGATATTATTTACCGCACAAAAAACTAATCTCTGCTTGAGAGTAAAGTAGAACCAATAAAAGTAGAAATTAGTTGTGTGGATAATTTTTCCCATAAATTTTTAGATTAATAACATATTAACACAGTTAGATTTATAGTCAAGTTATTATATTTTCGCTATTTTTAAATAAAAAAAGAGGGGATAAGTTCAAAAATATACTTTTTTTTGAACTTATCCCCGAGAAGTTTCTTCTGTATTATTCGCTATCCCAAAGGCTTCTGAATTTTGTGCCCAGTGGGATTTTGCGTTTTTTCTTTTTGCCATCTTTTGGTTTTTCTTGCTTTCTCATGGCCTTCTCCTTTAGGCACGCCAGCCAGTTTGGCCGCTTGGCCTGACGAAAGGGTCTCTGCATCCACATTGTTTTTTACCCTCTTGCCCAAAGCCAACCGCCGAACTATAGATGATGGGTTGGTGGCAGTGTGGGCAAATTTCCTTGGGTTTTCCGTTTTTTTTCTCGTCATCCGCCATGATTTTCAAAGCCTCCATTAAGTAGCGAGTTTTGTGAAAAGGTACAAAAAAATTGGCCTTGAGAGACCAATTTTTTATTCTGCTTATTTGAAGCTAATTAAATAATTTAACCAGCGCAAAAAACTAATCTCTCATGAAAGACAGTTATTTGCCACCAAGCTGATTTTTGGCAGAGATTAATTTTTGTTTGATTGATGATCATAGTATAATTATAAATTAAATAAAAAAACTGTCAAGAATAAAAAAGACCCCAGCGGTAAAAATTAACCGCTGGGGTGGATGGAGAGGCTGACGAGTCGCACTTGTCATTGTGTCAGACGCTTCAAGCGCAAATTTTTCCCTTGTTCTGCCAGCTGGCAGAACACTTCGGGGTCTACCGACCCCGAGGAGAAATCGAGTTTGCCTGCTTTTATCATGGCGGCAATCTTATCGTGAGACAGATTGTCTAATCCCGCCATAAAGTCTTTCTTCATTTGCTGATCTTCCGCGCTCATTTTAATCCTCCACAAAAAATAGCGTTCAAAAAACCGTCTTCGTTTCCTTGAAGACGGTTTTTTGAGTTCGTTTGTTTCTTTTATGAAACCTCTGTCTTCAAGGAACGCCAAAAGGCGCTAATGATAATAGCAATAATAATGCTAATAATGTTAGCGATTTTTGGTGTTATCTGAAGTTTTATTTGATCTAAAAACATAATTATATAAATTTATTGTTTAAAAAAGTAGGGGAGAAGCGTGAAGTAGAGCTCTCCCCGTAGTGTATCATTTGTCCGGCTAGAAGTAAGCGACCCTTCTATTTCCTTCTTGCGGAGCTAGGTTATTAGCTCCTCCACACTGGTTTACCCATCTTTTGCTTCTGGGAATGCGAGGTTCTTTTTCGTATTTGCCGATATTTCTGGCGGGCTTCCTGTCGTCTGGGTGATTTTTGACCACCATCATTCAATCCCCCTCCATGGGATTGGTTTTTGGTACTTCCGGAGTAGACAAGTGTTGGGCGTGGGTCCTGGATCGGCAGTCATGGGTGGACGGCCGCACCAAGACCCTCGAAATTGACGAAGGGTAGTTTCCCTGAAGGCAAACTCTTGGAGACCCAGTCTGCGCAAAGTCAGTAGTACTCTGATCTGCGTAATCAGGCCGGCCCATTAAACCAAACGTCTCTTTCACGCCCATTAGTAAATCCTTAAATAGGGTGCACTAATGGGCGTGAAAGTTCGCCGGATATTTTAAAGAGCAATTTATTAAGAAAAACCACCGTATTTTTTACGGTGGCTTTTTTTATCTGAGTCTATTTATTTCTATTTATACATTTATCGCCACCGTAAAATTTAAAAATACAATAATAATGACTACTGGCAAAATAATAGTAGCAATGCGATTGTATAAGTTTTTGGTGGTTAAATTAAACATAAATGTATTATTGCTTTAATATTATTTTATTTTTTAAAGGTTGTCAATCAAATTATCCACAGCAAAAATAAAAAAGCCCGACGTTATTAGCGCCGGGCAGAGGAGAAGTTTAAAACTTCTTTTTTTACGAAAGAACATCATTAGGTGAAACAACCGGCGGATTGGCGCGGAGATATTCGAGCCGGTTCAAGCCGTTAAGATAGGCTTTGGCCGATGCCACGATGATGTCTGGATCCACACCGCGGCCAATAGCTGTCCAGCCGTTTTCTTTAAGGCAGACGATCACTTCGCCCTGAGCGTCAGTTCCGCCAGTTAGGCCGGAGATGGAAAAGCGGGCAAGTTCAGCCTTGCTGCTAGTGATTTTAGCGATGGTGTTAAAAACAGCATCAATCGGTCCATTGCCGAACTCCGCTTTGACTATCTTGCCATCGTTATTGATGATGCGAATAGTGGCGGTTGGTATGATGTCAGTCCCGGCGGCGACCAGAAGATAGTCTAACCTAAAGGTTTCCGGAGTTTTCACAATCGCAGAAACCAACACCTCTAGGTCTTCCCCTGTGATTACCTTCTTTTTGTCCGCGAGCTTTTTGAACTCCGCAAAGAGGTCATTAAGTTCTTGGTTGCTCAGGACATAGCCCATTTCTCTGAGTTTAGCAATCACGGCCTTGCGTCCCGAATGCTTGCCCAAGGGCATTATATTGGAAGTCAGACCAACACTTTCCGGCCGCATAATCTCGTAAGTCATAGGGTTCTTGAGCACTCCATCTTGGTGAATGCCGGCCTCATGGGCGAAGGCATTGGCGCCAACGATGGCTTTATTCGGCTGAATGGGCATGCCGGTTATCATCTGCACAAGACGGCTGATTGACACAATTTGTTCCGTGGCAATCGCCATTTCCACTGGGAAAGAAGTAGAGCGGGTGCGAATCGCCATAGCTATTTCTTCCAGGGCGGTGTTGCCGGCGCGTTCGCCAATACCATTAACCGTTACTTCCACTTGGCGCGCTCCAGCCATAACTCCAGCCAAGGTATTGGCCGTGGCCATGCCCAGGTCGTTGTGGCAATGCACGCTCACCACAACCTTGTTTATGCCCTTAGTGTTGGCGATGACGTAGCGGACAAGCTCCGCGAATTCGTCGGGAATGGCATAGCCAACCGTGTCGGGAATGTTTACGGTGGTTGCGCCAGCCTCGATGACGGCGACAAAGAGTTTGCAGAGAAAATCTCTGTCGGAGCGCGAAGCATCTTCTGCGGAGAATTCCACGTCGTTACAAAGGCTCTTGGCGTACCGTACTGCTTCCTCAGCCGCTTCTAGAACTGCTTCAGGCGACATATGGAGTTTGTGCTCCATATGAATGCTGCTGGAAGCGATGAAGGTGTGGATTCTTGGGCGCTTGGCGTTCTTGATTGCTTCCCAAGCTCTGTTAATGTCTTCGCGGGAAGTGCGAGCCAAGGCAGCAACCGTTGCTCTCTCGCAGGCTTCGGCTACCGCCTTAACGGCTTCAAAGTCGCCGGGTGATGCTGCCGGAAAGCCGGCCTCAATCACGTTAATGCCCATGCCTTCCAATCGGCGTGCGATACGTACTTTATCTTGTGTGTTAATTGCCACGCCAGGCGATTGTTCGCCGTCTCTCAGAGTTGTGTCGAAAATTACCACATTTTCTTTAGCCATGTCTTGTCCTCCCGTTTGTGTTATTGTGTAGTATTCGGAAACTGTTTTTACCTTCCCTCGTTTAGATTTACTTATAAAATAAACCAAAATAAGGGAAGGAGTATTTTTAAAAGAACATTTATAAATATCAAAAAAACCACCTTTTGGGTGGTTTGTTTATTTGAAATCCTATTTAACTAAAATTTATGCACGCAAACAAGCCACCCGCTGAGGTAGTAACAACAAAGCTAGCAACAATAAAGCTTTTTGTATGGCTTGTTTGATATTCATATACTTGTGTATATCTTAACAAATATGGAAAATAGCGTCAATACTTGACATATTTTTTAATTATGTTAGTATAAAGACAAATCAAATAGCCGCAGACAGCAGGCGGCCAAGGAGCTTATATCTTTAAGCTCTTAGGAATTTTTGTAAGACCTGCCGAGGTAATTAAAAAATTTTTAAATTTTATAATTTTTAAATTTTTAATGTGATCTGCGGTGATGAACGGCAGTTTTTTTATACTCCTACGAATTACGAATACTTACGAATATACGAATTTTTTTAAAAAGATATTAATGTTTTGTAAATTTGAGTCCGATAAATATTATTTGTGTATTCGTAATAATTTGTATTTCGTAGGAAATTCTTAAATTTTAAATCTTAAATCTAAAATTAATAATATGCCTAAATCAAGAGAACAAAAAAGAGATGTTTTAGCTGGCTTAACCGATAAAATCGGTAGAGCTAAGTCTGTAGTATTTGCTAAGTATGGCGCTCTCAAAGTCAAAGACGCGGAAAAATTGCGTAAAGATTTAAAAGCCGAGAAGAGCGAAATTTATGTTGCTAAGAAAACATTGTTTAATATTGCTTTTAAAAATTCCGGTTTGGAAAATTTGAATGTTCGTGATTTTGACGGACGCGTTGCCGCCGTATTCGGTTATGAAGACGAAGTAGCCCCGGCAAAAGTGATTGCGAACTTCCGAAAAGATAAAGAAAAAACAGACAAAATTGATTTTTTGGGTGGTATTTTGGAAAATAAATTGATTACCGCAGCTGAGGTTAGCGCTTTGTCAATATTGCCAAGCAAGCAAGAGCTTTATGCCAAGTTGGTCGGTTCAATTAACGCTCCGGTTTCCGGGTTTGTTAATGTTTTAGCCGGCAATCTCAGGGCTTTGGCCAATGTGTTAACTGCAATTAAAGATAAAAAGCAAGTCTAAAATAGTAAATATTAAATAATTTTAAATATCAAATTTTAAATTTTAAATCAATTTTAAATGAATAAATTTTAAATTAGCGATTTATATTTCATTTAAAATTTATAATTTATAATTTAAAATTAAATAAAACTATGTCTGACGAACAAAAAAACGTAGAAGTTCCGGAAAAATTTAAGGCGCTTGTTGAACAAATTGAAAAAATGAGCGTTTTGGATTTAGCGGAATTAGTAAAAATTTTGGAAGATAAGTTTGGCGTTTCTGCCTCAGCTCCTGCGATGATGATGGGCGCTATGCCAGGCGCCGCCGCCGCTCCGGTAGAAGAAAAAACCAGTTTTGATGTTGAATTGACTGAGGCCGGCGCTAACAAGATTAATGTGATTAAAGCTGTTCGCGAACTTACCGAACTTGGCTTGAAAGACGCCAAGGATTTAGTAGACGGCGCTCCTAAGATGGTAAAAGAAGGCTTGAAGAAAGAAGAAGCTGAAGCTATAAAGAAAAAATTGGAAGAAGCCGGTGCAAAAGTGACTTTGAAATAAATAAAAATTTTCACCAAGGCGGAAAAAATAAAAAGACGGGTAAATCCCGTCTTTTTTGTATCTTTACAATTTGGCCGCTAGTGCTATATTATTTAATAATCATGTAGAGTCTTCATTTATAGACTAGCAAAAACTTGATTAATTTAGTCGCGTTTTTGTTGCTCTTTAATCCCTTGGATTGGCTGAGGGATTCTTCGAAATTTTAAGAGGGGGGATACCATGGCGAAGATTGCGTTGGCGGTGGCAGGGTTTGTGTTTCTGGCTCTTTTTATTTCGCCAGCTTTCGCTGGCGCGGATGCGGCGGATGACGGTATCATCGTCGCTTTCGTTACAGTGGAAGTACTTAATGAGAAAGGAGTGGTGATAGCCGAGGAAGAAGCTGATTTTGCCTCCAAAACTCTTTGGCCGACCGCATTGCGGCCGGGGAGAGCGATGAATATCATCATCTTCAATCCAAACCGAGAAGTGGTGATGCGCACGGAAATCCGATACGACGGCCAGTTTGACGGAAGCGTTACTTCCGACGCCTCCGGCGGACGGTTGTTCTGCACTATCACGCCGTTTTTTGTTATTTTTTCAAGCCGGGATCCAGACAGGCCAATAGGCAACATACCGGTATTCACCATGGGTCCAAATTTTGGACGTTTATTATGTTTGCGTTTTTGACGTCCGTGGCGACTCACTCCGATTTTTATTTTTGGGCATGAAATATTTTCATCGCCCTTTTTTTATAAAAAAAGACACCTAATATCTTTAAAGACATTAGGTGTCTATATTACTATTTTTATAGAAAGATTTTTATTTATTCAAATGCGTCGCGTCAAAACCATATACCGAACTGCCGGCCAAGATATAAATTTTCTTGGCAGCTTCATCAATTGAGAAATCTTTTAGATTATTGAGATTGGATATTTTATATTGCATCAGGAATTTTCCTGTTTTATCAAAGACCGCGAGGCGATTATTTTTAACCTCGGAAATATAAATAAATCCTTCTTCTTCCGGAGAAACCATTATTTTGTCCGCTTCGGTCAAGAGGGGATCAATCTGATCAATATTAAATTCTTCGGATTTGCCCGAGAGATATTTATATACTACGCCGTTTTTGTTCAGAATATAAACATCGCCGTCAATCGCTAAGCTTACTGCTTGTGAAAAATCTTTAATATCGCCAATCAACTTGTCATACGAACGAAATCCATCGGCGGAATTTTTGTAGCGATAAATTTGATTATTTTTATTGTCTAATAAATACAGCTTGCTGGAATAGCCGGACATAGTAGAAATGTTTTCGCGACCGACGGGAATATTTATGGTGGTTTGTGAAGTTTTTCCGTCTTTTGAATTCAGCTCAACCAAAGAATTGTTGTTTAAATAATAAATATTTCCGTTTTTAACCGGCGAAGGATAGTCAAGCGCGGTAATATTAATTTCTCCGTTGGAAATTACCGTCGCCAGATTATCTTTTAAATTTACGGTATAAATTGATTTTTGCTTTGAATCGCTGGCATATAATTTGCCGTCAATATAAGACAAGTTTAGCGGGTCGGCGCCGGCGTTGAGATTAAAAAAATTAGCGATTTCTTTGGGATTTTCTATTATCGTAGCGTGTCTGATTTTTTCCAATTGTTCGTTATTTTTTTGCGCTATTTTTTTATATTCATCACTAGCTGTAATTTCGTTATCGCCAAATTGACTGAAAATATCTTTTATTTCCGTTAATATTTTTTTGGCATCGTCCTCGTTACCGTAGAGAAAGTCCGCTTCCACTTGATTTTGTTTTAGCTCAATATTTTGAATCAGGGCGGTTAGATTGGCTCTTTTTTCAACAACTTTATTTCTGAAAATTGTCCAGGAAAGGCTGATCACTAAAATTACCAAACAGCCGGCGGCGGTAGAAAATATTATTTTATTTTTTTTGTCCAAAGCTTTAAACCAGGCGGCAAAGCCGAGGGCGGATGTTTTTATTTTTGAGATGGCTAATTTAATTTTACCGCCTGCTCTCAGCCAGAAATTTTTATCAATTATTTTTCCGAAAATAAAGACAATAAATCCAAAAATATTTATGGCTATTTTTTTGATTATCAAACCAATATTTTTGATAAATTCCCAAGAAGATTTTCGTTTGACGAATATTTGCTCTTTTAGAAAGAATTTTTTTTCTTTGGTAATCGTCGGGTTTTTAATTTTAGTTATAAAAGCCAGCGGGATTTTCAACCATCTATTCAAATTTACCGCGCCGCTTGGCGAGAGCAGTTTTTCGGTTTTTTCTTCGGCGGCATTCAGATTGGCGAGGGGAGTGCTGTTGTTCGTTTTTTGTTTGAGGTAAGGTTTTTCGGAGGTTGTTTTTTCAGCAAAACCGGTTGTGTCTTTGATAATTATGCCCAAAAAAGAAACATAAGAATTTATGTTTTCTAAAAGATTTTTGATTTGTTCTGCCGCGCCCAGGGGTGGAAGTTTGGTTAATACATCAATGATTTGATTATGCGATAAATATTCCGGAAGCGCTTCATTGGAAAAGAGAAATACCGATCCGAGCGCCACCGGACCGCTGATAACATCGGAAAAAAGTTTGGTTAAATTTTGCGCGTTCAAGTTGGCGGTTTTTTTGGAGATTTCCGCGATTTTGTATTTCAATTCTTCTTCGTGCAATTTATTTTTTGCTTGGCGAGAAAATTTATCTTCACGGCTTTTGTAAATCAGGAAAGCTCTATTTTTGCCTGCGCCGGAGAAATGAAGTTCGTTATCACATATAACTCCGGCGGTAATGTTAAATGCCGCCGGGCTTATTTTTATTTTTTCTTTTTCAATAAAATCAGCCAAATCTTTGTTTGTTTTGGCGAGTGAACTTTCAAAAATATGTTCAATTTTTAGCGAGCTGATTCTTTCGCGAAGAATTACTTTTTCGTTTTGATAATAATTATGATTGAGAGAATTAACCAAAAAGTTTATTATTTTTAATGCGTCGGCTTTTCCCGATTCAATTTCCGCCAAAATAAAAAGCTTCCCCGCAAGCGCTTCTTTGTTCGCGTCGGGTTGGGAAATAAAAACTTCGCAGGCCGTTTTGGTCTTGCTGGATGCGGTAGAGAAAATAGAAGCGAGTTTATACATTTAATTAGCAAATAGTAAACAGTAAATAGTAAAACAGGGTAATTTTGTTCCTGTTTACTGTTTACGATTGTCTATTATTTTTTTTCTTGACTTCGCGCCTCTTCTATTATACTATAAAACCATAAATTAAGTAAATATTTAAAATATGTTAGACAAGCTTTTTGGCTCAAATGCAAGAGTTAAAATTTTAAAACAATTTCTTTTGAATCCGGAAAAAAGATTTTATATTCGTCAATTGTCGCGCGATTTGAAATTACAGGTCAATTCAGTGCGCCGCGAATTGGAAAATCTGGAAGATTTTGGTCTCTTGGTTTCCAATATTGGACGTGATGGAGAAGATAGTCCTTTGGCGAAAGAAATAGAAGAAATCAAAAATTTAAAAGAAGGAAAAATAGTTGAGCGCAATGAGAGCGAGGCGCAGCAGCCGCCAAGCGGGCAAGAAAAAAAATACTATCAAGTCAATAAAGATTTTGTGCTTTTGGAAGAATTAAAATCTTTGATCGTTAAATCCCAGCTTCTTCACGAAAAAGATTTTATAAATAAATTGAAAAATTCCGGGCCGATTCAGCTTTTGGTTTTGTCGGGATTTTTTGTTGGCAAAAAAGATTCGCCGGTTGACGTTTTGATTGTCGGCAAAGTAAATAAAATAAAATTAGCCGGCGTAATTAAGGAATTGGAAAAAGAAATCGGCCGTGAATTAAATTTTACTATTATGGATTTGTCTGAATTCAGACATCGCCGCGATATGACCGATGTTTTCCTTTTTCACGTTCTAGAAGGAAAGAAGATTGTGATAATTGACGAGTTGGGGATTTAGCGTTGAACTTTTAGTTTATAGCTTTTAGCTGCTTGATTATCACGTTATTTTTATATTTTTTAATTTTTAAAA
>JAQVLT010000017.1:0-18088 GCA_028704015.1 Patescibacteria group bacterium
ATCATACGAGTTTGCTTATATGCATACTCGTACAGATTACCAAAACCACGACATTTATGGTATTTAAACCCTATTTGCATGTCTTTTGGCCTGCTTCGCAGTCCAATATGTGCCTGAACTTATTCAGCCTCTAATTATATCGCCCACGGAAACTGAAAACATTTTTCGTTATAAAGAAAATAATCCGCCTGGCCATTTATCACGAATGTTTTTATAAACTCCGCTCCTACTAAATATTTTCTGGCTATTTCTAATGTTTTTCCGGTTTTTGCCACATCATCAACGAGAAGAATTTTTTTATTTTTAAAATCAACAGCTGTCGTCCTCGCAATTTGCGGCTCGGAAAAAATTATATTATTTGCATCGTCGCGAAATTTAATCCAAATAATTTCCAAGTCAATTCCTAATTTCCTGGAAATCAAATATCCCGGCACTACGCCGCCTCTGCCAATCGCCACCACTAAATCAAATTCGTCTTCAAATTTAAAATTTTTAATCTTGTTTATTACCTCTTCCCATTTTTTGTCCGGCATAAAATTTGATTGAAAATAATACTATAACAAACAATTGTAATAATAAACCCGGGTAGCCAATTTTAATATCCATTAAAGCAATCTTTAAATTGAGAGTGAAAAAATAAATTACTGAAAAACCTGCCAACTGGTAGAGTAATAATACCAAGACTAATCCTAAAAATTTGTTTATTTTTGTTTTTTCCAAAACTAAACAAACTAAAATAGCCAAAACAACGCCTTTAAAAATTACAAATGGTAAAATAGGCAAAGCCGGCATTGTCATTAATAAAAAACTGAATAGCGGCGAAAAAATCGCGGTTATTAAACCAACTCGCCAGCCGAGAATTAAGGAGCTTAATAAAACTAGAAAATAAATCGGCAAAAAGATTTGGCCGGTAATGCCGAAGGCATGAAAAATTGACGGCAAAATAATATTTACTGCAATAAAAACCAGCGACCAAATATAAGTTTTGTAGCTTGAAAATTGGTATTTATTTAAAATTAAATCTTGTGCAATCATATTTTTTTAATTAATTTTAAAGCTTAACTATTGAAATTAATTATTTAACAATAAAACAATTTGATCATAAATTTTCCTCAACATACTTCTTGTCTGCCAATCGCGCTATTTCTAATATTATCTCATTAGTAATTCGGCGGTAAAGTTCTGGCGTCTTTTCTACTTCATAATATTTGCCAAAATCCATCGGCTTGCCAATAATTATTTCTAAATTCTTTTTTAACTTTGGCTTCTTGGCTTGCGGCGGCATTATTTCATAAGCGCCTTTGATGCCAACGGGAATTACCGGAACGCGGGCCGCCAAAGCAAATCTGGCAACGCCGGTAAAAGTTTTTTCAATCTCGCCGGAACGGCTGCGCGTGCCTTGCGGAAAAATACCAAGGACTCTGCCATCGCGCAAAACTTTTACACCCAAATCAAAAACTTCTTTTTTATCTTCCGAATCTCTATTCACCCTAATCTGACCGGTATATTCTATTATCGGCCGCCAAAAACGAGAAGTAAAAAACTTCTCTGCGGCTAAAAATGTAATTTTTCTGGGTAGCACTGAAAACAAACCGAGAAAATCAAAATAACTTTGATGGTTGGCGGTGATAACGCAAGGTCCGCTTTTGGGTAAATTTTCCAGGCCAAAAATTTTCTTGATCCAAATTAATTTTATAATCGGCGCAACAAATTTTTTGGCAAAAAAATAAAAAATTATCCCCCTCGCTGTTTTTTCCTTGGCAATAACTAATTCCGGCTCGTTAATCATAAATATTCAGTAATATAATAATAAAATAAAAATTTTAATCGATCTCTAATCCATAACTTATTTTTCCGCAATATTTAAAATCGCCTGTCCGACATAAACTATCTTGTCTTCACTAATATTTTTGAAACCGGCTTTTTCCAATTTACGCGCTTGCTCGCCTTCATCCATAAATCTGAAATCGCCAAAATCACATTCTTTTTTTATCAACGAACTATAATAAAATATTTTCATAACCGGTACAAACATTTTGAAAAACAAAGAAAAAAATTGCAGATATCCAAATTTGTCAATCTCTTTTTTGATCATATCCACAAATACTTTAAATGCCGAAAATCCGCAAATCACATTAGAAATAATGATTTTCCCGCCCGGTTTAAGCACGCGGTGGAATTCCTCCAAAATATCCAATCTTTTTTCATGCGCGATAGTAAAAAGCACGTTATTGGAAATAATCTTATCAAAATAATTATTTTCAAAAGGTAATTTTTCCGTCAGATCGGCCAATCTTACATTCGCGCCTTTAATTTTTTTCTTATAAATCTCCAGGCCATCAACGCAATTTTCCAAACCGATTACTTTTATTTTTAATTCCGGCTTATCTTTTTTTAGACGCAGCTCAAAATTGCCGGTACCGCAACCGGCATCAAGAATTACGTCCCCGTCTTTAATCTCGGCTTCCTTAATAATCGCGTCCAAAAGTTCTTGATACGGAATTACTATGTTTAAGACATCATACACTTGAAAATATTTTTTCCAAAAATTATTATCTAACATATTTTTTATTTTTTAATAATACCACAATTTAACCAAAAAAACAATAAATAAAAATCGGCAGAATCAACATTGTGGTTCTGCCGTCTTTAAATTTTTTTATACCTCCTTGCCCTCTCGCCTTAATGCTTCGGTTTTTTTGATTGAACACGCCTCGCATCTGAATTCCGGCTCGGTGTCTTTTACTCTGTTGTAATCATAAGCCTTGACGATGCGATAACAGCGGCATTCTTTACCGCAATCAAAACAAGTTTTTTTATCTCTAACTTCCCAAAGAATCGGTTCAATGCGAGGAGCAAAAATATATTTATCAACCCAAAAAAATATAAGCGCGCCGACAAAATTACCCGCTATTACGCCATACCAACCGGAGCCGAATAACAAAAGACAGGGATAAAGCGTTATGGAGGTAATCTGCCACCTGCCCAAATACATCGCGTATCTTCTAAATAAATATTTTCTATCGCCGCTAAAAATAAATTTATCTATCCAAAAAAAGATTAAACCGCCGACAAAATTTGCCATCACCGCGCCAACAATATTGGCAATAACCGCTCCGGTTATAATAGTGCCAAAAAACATCGTCACCGGCGTCATTACTGGCGTGGATAATTGCCAGCGGCCGATATAAATCAAATACTTTTTTGCCAAATCCATTATTTTTTCTTTCTTCATATTTTTAAATAAAATAATAAAAGATAACACATTAATTATACCAATTTTATAAAAAAAGTGAATAATTGAAGTAAATTATTTTTTATGTTATGGTAAAAAAATCACCGGGGCATAGTATAGCGGTAGTACGCAAGGCTGGGGGTCTTGTAGTCTGGGTTCAACTCCCAGTGCCCCGACCATATTAAAAAATTTAGCTTAAACAAGGCATTACTTAGAAAAACCATTGCCAACCTTGTTGTTGTAAGTTTAATATTTCATTTATGATTACCGAGGAACAACAAAAATGGCTGAACCATCTTGACGACACCGACAAAGTTGTCGTTATCCCTTGGGATAATACTTCGGAAGAAAAATATCAAATAGTGAAAAAACAAATCCAAGGCATATTAGGCAAGGAACATCGAGTTGAACATAGAGGAGCAAGCAGCTTAAAAATTTCCGGACAAGACGAAATTGATATTTATGTTCCAGTAAAAAAACATCTTTTTGATCAAACAGTAAAAAAAATGACTGAACTATACGGAAGTCCAAAAAGTAATTATTCTCTGAAAAGGGCTAGATTTTTAACATTAGTACAAAACAAACACATCGATGTTTTTGTAATAAACGAAGAGGATGATGGTTGGCAGGATAGTGAAATTTTTCATCAATTCCTTCTATCTCACCCTGATAAATTAGTAGAATATCGTGACCTGAAAAAAAAATTTTCGGGTAGAAGTACAAAAGATTATTACACCGTTAAAACAAAATTTATTAATGAAATAATATCGGCCTCAAAAGCGGAAAAATAACCCTTGATTTCCGATACGGATTCCTCAATAATTTGATTGAGCTATGAAGTCGTCGGTTCAATCTACAGTGGACAGACCGACAAAAGAAAAATTTCATGCTATAATTTGGATAATTATGAATTTAGCAAACTCACTTTTACCAACCATCGAACAGATTGGAGTCCTGGCTTACTGGGTTATTTTTTTTATTTCTCTGGCTGAATCATTAGCTTTTGTCGGCCTGCTTATTCCCGGCACGATTTTTATGATGGGCATCGGTTTTTTGGCTTCAAATAAAATTATTGATATTGGCGATGCTTTTGTTTTCGCCATTGCCGGCGCGATTGCCGGCGATGCCATTAGTTTCTATCTGGGAAGGCGCGGCACTAATCTTTTTAAAACGGAAAATAAAATTTTTAAATTAACTCACCTTAATATGGGTGAAAAATTTTTCTTTAAACATGGAAATAAAAGTATTTTTTTGGGAAGATTTATCGGCCCTCTGCGGCCGATTATTCCTTTTGTTGCCGGCATGTTCAAAATGAAAGCGGGAAGATTTTTCTTTTGGAATATTTTAAGCGCCATCGGCTGGGGAATATTTTATATTTCAATCGGCTATTTCTTCGGCGAATCATGGAAGGAGATCGCCACTTGGGCGCACAAAACAAAATATTTCGTCATTACTCTCGCGCTCATAATTATTATCTTCTATTTTCTAAAAATAATTTTCCAGCACATCGGCAAACAAATTATTTCTTGGATAAAAATATTTTGGAATAATTTGAAAATAAAAGCGGAAAAAAATCCAGCTTGCCAAAAGTTCAATGCCAAGCATCCGTATTTTATTAAATTTTTAAAAGAAAGAATAAAAACAGACAATTTTTTCGGCTTGCCTTTGACTTTTTTTGCGCTTATTTTTATTTACGTGGCATATGCCCTTCTTGGCTTAACGGAAGATATTCTTAATCTGAAAACAATAACTTATTTTGATTCGCAACTAGCTCATTATTTTACCCTCTTTCATCACGCCAAACTGTTAAAAATATTTCATTACATTACTTACCTCGGCGAATGGAAAATTATTTTTGTCGTGTCTGTTTTCCTTGCTATATTTTTCTTTCTAAAATACAAAAAATATTTTTTGTCTTTAGCAGTCACCATTTGCGGAAGCGCTGCGACAATTTATTTGGGGAAAATTCTAATAGAACGCCCTCGACCGCTGGAAGCTACTTATTTGGAGGATTCCTTTTCTTTCCCAAGCGGTCATGCCGCTATCGCGGTAGCTTTTTACGGATTTGTTGCTTATTTTCTCTGTCGGGAAATCAAAAGCTGGCGCACTAAAAACAATATTATCTTCTCTGCTTTAATATTAATATTATTAATAGGTTTCAGCCGCTTATATTTGGAAGTGCATTTCCTCAGTGACGTTTTGGGCGGCTATCTTCTCGGAATTCTCTGGCTAATTATCGGCATCAGCATTACGGAATTAAATAATAAAAAATAAATAAACAAATAAAACCGAGGCGACAATGTTTAGGTTTTATTTTTGTTTAATTTGAATAATGTTAATTTATAATTAATGCTATTGCAATAAAATTATGGCCCCGCGTTTAATTATGCGGCATAATCACAGGGTTGCCAAAATCAATAAATAAACATATAATAAAATTGCATTATTAATTTCATATTACTCAATTCATTATGATAAATTTCAATAAAGAAGAATTCAGGGAACGCAATTATACATCGCCGCAATCAGGCAAAAAGAAAAAAATAAAAATAGCTATCTGGCTGTCCCTTTTTTTTATTGTCACTTTTGTTATTTTTTCCGGCCAAGCAATGATTTCTAACAAAAATAAAACCGAATCTTGGGTTTACAAAGTTCCTATCATCGGCCAGTTAAAACGTTTAGCAGAAAGCGCCGGAAAAGATCTGAAAGGTGAAAACCGAGACAGAATAAACATTCTGCTTCTTGGCGTAGGCGGAAAAAATCATGATGGCGCTTGGCTAACCGATACTATAATTTTGGCAAGCATACAGCCTTCCACCAAAAGAGTTTCTTTGCTTTCCATCCCCCGCGACATGTCCGTACCGATTGAAGGCATGGGTTGGAGAAAAATAAATAATGTAAGCTCCTATGCCGAAACGGCTAACCCGGGAAGCGGCGGCTTAGCCACTAGCCAGGCCGTAAGTGACGTTTTGGATATGCCGATTGATTATTATGTCCGGCTTGATTTTGAAGGATTCAAAAATATTATTGATGATTTGGGCGGCATTGAAGTAAATGTAGAAAACACCTTGGAGGATTACCAATATCCAATTTTAGGCATGGAAGACGCAGAGCCTTACAAATCAAGATTTGAACATTTATATATTGAAAAGGGCATGCAAAAAATGGATGGCGAACTGGCCCTGAAATATGTGCGTTCGCGGCATGCCTCAGGCATTGAAGGAACTGATTTTGCGCGCGCCCGTCGCCAGCAAAGAGTTCTGGAAAGCGCCAAGGATAAATTTCTTTCAAAAAATACTATTTTTAATCCAGGAATAATAACCGATATTCTTAGCGAACTGGAAAATCACGTCAGCACTAACTTGCAGATCTGGGAAATTTTGAAATTGTGGGACTTGGTTAAAAATGTAGACAAAAATGAAATAATCAATAAAGTCTTGGATAATAGTCCGAGCGGTCTTCTGGTTGACACGACCGGAATAGACGGCGCATATTTGCTCACTCCACGCAGTGGTGATTTCTCAGAAATCCAATACCTGGCAAAAAATATTTTTTCGGACGCGCCAGCTGAAAATAAAGTGGCCATAAAAGCCGAGAAAGCCAAAGTGGAAGTAAGAAACGGCACATGGATTAATGGCTTGGCTAGCCGCAAAGCTATGGATATTGAAAAATATGGCTTTGAAGTAATACGCGTTGGCAATTCCAGCCGGCAAAATTTTGAAAAATCAGTTATTTATGATTTGTCTTTCGGAGAAAAAAAAGATTCTCTGGAAATACTTAAAGAAAAAATCGGCGCCAATGTCACTACTGAATTACCAGACTGGTTAAAAGAAGATATCGCGAAAGAAGCGGCGACGCAAAACGATTACGAACAGCCTAATTTTATTTTAATTCTCGGCCAAGATGCGGATACTACCGAGTCAGGAATGCAAAACCCGGAGCGTTAAAATCTAAGCACAAAATCCTAAATCCTAAACAAATTTCAAATCCAAATAACCAAAATTCTAAACAGTTTTAAATTTAAGATTTTTGAATTTTGAATTTATTTAGAATTTAGAGCTTAGAATTTAGGAATTTGACCTGCCTGCCGGTAGGCAAGTTTGACATTTGATATTTGGATTTTGAAATTAAAAAATAATTAAACATGGAAAATCTAGACAAAAAAAACTTACCCTTGGTCGTCATCTTCGGTCGCACCAATGTCGGCAAATCAACATTATTTAATCGCCTGACAGAAAAAAATCAAGCACTGATTTCAAATATTGAAGGCACGACACGCGACGCCAATATAAACAAAATTAATTGGCGAGGCGTTGATTTTTCATTGGTGGATACCGGTGGAATTATGGATATGAAATATTTAAGCGGCAACAAAATAAAAACCGACGACATTGAAATCAAAGTGCAAAAACAAGCTCGCAATTATATTATGCGGGCTGATTTAATCTTGTTTCTAGTTGACAATATTACCGGCCTACTTACCCAAGACAGGCAAATGGCTCGTATATTGATAAAAGATCCAAAAATTAAGAAAAAAATAATTCTAGTCGCCAACAAAGTTGACAGCCAAAAATATCTTGGCGATACCACCGAATTTTTGAAGTTGGGATTCGGACAACCAGCCACAATCTCTGCCGCCAATGGCTCGGGAACAGGAGATTTATTAGATATAATTGTAGAAAAAATTTCTCCCAGCCAGATAATCGCCGCTGATGAAGAAACTGACGAAGAAGCTGTTCGTACTAATCTGCGCGTGGCAATCGTCGGAAAACCGAACGTCGGCAAATCAAGCCTTATAAACGCCATCCTCGGCTATGAAAGAGTAATTGTCAGCCCCGTGCCTCACACCACGCGTGAACCGCAGGATACGGAGATTGAATATGGCAACAATCATATAATTTTAGTAGACACGGCCGGCATCAGCAAACATGGCCACAAAGGAGCCGGTTTTGAAAAACATGTAATGGAGAAATCTCTCCGCGCACTTAAACGCGCTAATATTGCTTTACTCGTGATTGATATTAGCGAACCGATAACTCATCAGGATATGAAAATTATTGAAGAAATCGTTGAAGCAAGAAAAAGTTTTTTGATCATCGCCAATAAATGGGATAAAATTGAAGAAAGAGATACGAAAAAATTTACAGATTACATCTATAACAGCTTTCCCTTTGTTGCCTACGCGCCGTTACAATTTATTTCCGCTTCAACCGGAGAAAAAGTAAACAAAATATTAAATTTAATTCTAGAAATAAACGAAGAAAGAAAAACAGAGATTGGCGATTCTCAATTAAACAAATTTTTGGGAAAAATTGTCAAAATACACCGCCCGGCAAAAGGCAAAGGCGATAAACATCCGCGTATTTTTGAATTAATTCAATCTTCCGCCAATCCCCCGAAGTTTGAAATCCAAATCGGCGCCAATGATACTATCCACAATTCTTACCTGCATTTTATTGAAAATCGTCTACGCCAAAAATTCGGCTTCTTGGGAACTCCAATAACAATAAAAATAAAAAAAGGCAGAAAAGTGCACGGCAAAGCAGACTTATAAAAATCTAAAAATTAAATAATCTAAAAAAATTAAAAAATAATTTGAATATAAATTTACAAATTTCTTTATTTCCGCTTTTTAATTTTTTATTTTCTTGAATTTTTATAATTTTAAATATATGAAAATAATCGTGGGGTTAGGTAACCCCGGAGACAAATACAAATCAACTCGCCACAACGCCGGCTTTATGGCCGTTGACGCTTTGGCGGAAAAACTCGGTTTGAAATGGACATTAAACAAAAAATTCAAAGCAGAGATTGCCACGGATAACTCCCCTCTCCTCGGCAAGGAGAGGACTGGCCTGCCTGCGCAGGCAGGGGTGAGGTTAATTTTAGCCAAGCCGCAAACCTTTATGAATCTTTCTGGCGAATCCGCGCAAGCAATTTTATCTTATTATAAACTGCTGCCAAAATTTTCACTCCCCTCCTTAATAAGGAGGGGGCTGGGGGGAGGTCACAAAAACACTGACTTGTCGCAAATTCTTACCGTCATCCACGATGATCTGGATATTGAACTGAGAAAATTTAAAACTTCTATTGATTCACGTAGCGCCGGCCACAATGGCGTTGAGTCTATTATCAATCATCTTAAAACAAAAAACTTTACCCGTATTCGCATTGGTATTAAAACGGAAATGAGAGAAAAAATCCCTGGCGATAAATTTGTTTTGCAAAAATTCAGCAAAGAAGAATTAACAACAATAAATAAAGTAATAACGGAAATAATTGACCAGATAGGAATCTAAAACAAATACACTCTAAAACTCTTAGCAAAGCGACTCCTGCAATAAAAAGTCCGCCGTTCATGGTGAGACTTTTTGTTTTATACTAATTTAAATAAAACCGCTCCCTTATAAAAAAGAAGTCTGACTTTTTAAATCAGACTTTCAAGGCGGTGAAATTATTCTGTCGGTTAACCCACAGCAATTTGGACAAAAAACTTGCGGCGGATCTATGAGCATCAAAAAGCTTACCGCTACAAGTTCTTTTGGTCTGCAGGAAGAACAATATGAATTTCCCGCCTCATTTACCAGTTTTCTGCAATGAATGCAGTATTTGTATCCAGATCTTTCACTATCCTTGCAATGTTCGCACATGATTTGTATCCTTTCCTTCAAAAAAAACTGGCCATGCTTTTCATCGCATGGCCTTATTTTTAGATGTGGCGAGGGCGCGCGGGCTTGAACCGCGGACCGCAGATTAATAGTCTGCTGCTCTAACCAACTGAGCTACACCCTCGCACAAATATGTGGCGGCCCAAATCCCGGGTAGGAAAGGAACTGCGAAGGGGACCCAGGATAAGGGCCGCGTGAAAAAGAACTTGGTCGGGATGGAAGGGTTCGGACCTTCATTGCTTCTATCGCATAGCTATCATCCCGTAATTTTCAAAATCATGCCTACGAGCCAAGGGAAATCCCTTAATTAAGATCCGGCAAAACCAGGAGGGGTGTTTGACCATCATCGCTCCTAGGCAAAATTCTGAACACTACTTCAAATAATTTAATTATGTTAAAATGATATTACCTGCGAAATATAAATTTTTACAAATAAATAATTAACGAATAAATTAAAATAATTACGGACGGCGATTTTTAAAATTCGTATTTCGTTTCGTATTTTGTAGAGAATAATAATATCCAATTTTCTGCTTGCTCTAAAGGGACGCAATAATTTACAAATGAACAAGGAGGAAAGCCATTTATAAATCAAACGCCCTTAAGCAAGCAGAAAGCTAGACGTTATTTCAATAATATTCCCAAGTGATATACTATATTAACACAATGGTTTTCGAGTGTCAATGGTTAATTTGCACGGGGCTAATTTAACCCGCAATTACTCAAAAATACTAAAATATTATTTAATGTCAAAGCTCAAATTACAAATTTCAAATCAAATCTTAAATTCTAAATCTTAATCTTTAAACCTTTTGGCATTAGGATTTGATTTGGCATTTGTTATTTGGATTTTGAAATTGAAACTCTGACTAAGTAAAATTTTGACTACAATTTATGCCAACATCATCCAACGACATAAAATATTTAGCCTCCTTAAGTTGCTTCCAAAAATTTGGCCCGGTCAGATTGAAAAAATTGCTAAATTTTTTTCCCAATCCCGAAGCTTCTTTCAAGGCAACTACAAATGAATTAATGCAATCGGGCATTGAAGAAAATATTGCTCTTGAATTTGTTTCCACTCGGCCGCAAATTATCCCGGAGGAATTAGAAGAAAAAATGGCCAGAGAAAATATATTTATTATTACTCCTGATAATGAAAAATATCCGCGCCTTTTAACGGAAATTTTTACTCCGCCGCAGATAATTTATTATAAAGGAAATTTTGAAACAAAAGATGAATTTTCCCTAGCAGTTGTCGGCACAAGAAAATTTACGAGCTACGGCAAGCAAGTTACTGAGAGTATTGTAAAAAATTTGGTACAAAATAATTTAACCATTGTGAGCGGCTTGGCTTTTGGCATTGACACGCTGGCGCATTCCGCTACATTGGAGGCCAAAGGGAGAACTATCGCCGTGTTGGGCACCGGTATTGATCGAACGAGCATTTATCCAACATCCAATCGTTATCTGGCAGAAAAAATTATTGCGGAAGGCGGCGCGGTGATTTCTGAATTCCCTCTTGGCACTCCGCCATTAAAACATCACTTCCCTCAGAGAAATCGTATTATTTCCGGCTTGTCGCTGGGGACTTTGGTGGTAGAAGCTGGCGAAAAATCAGGTGCTCTGATCACCGCTAATCAAGCGTTGGAACAGAATCGCGAAGTATTCGCCGTACCCGGAAATATATTCTCTCCCGTCTCTATCGGACCAAATAAATTAATCAAACTCGGAGCCAAGGCGGTGACGAGCGCTGAGGAAATTATTGAAGCGCTGAATTTGACACAAATCAAAACTTACATTAATAATAAAGAAATCATCCCGGAATCACCGGCAGAAGAAAAAATTATTACACTTCTTTCGCACGAACCAAAACATATAAATGAGATTGTCCGCGAATCAAATCTTGACACCGCAACCACAAATAGTACACTGGTAGTTATGGAGATGAAGGGAATGGTAAGAAATTTAGGCGGAATGATGTATATTAAAAATTTTTAATTTCCAATTTTAAATTTTTAAATAATATTTAATTTTTTAATGTCGATATTAAATGGGTAAATTAATAATAGTCTGCGGCATGCCGGGTACGGGAAAAACTACTCTAGCTAAAGAATTATCAAAAAAATTAAATATTTTCTGTCTGCATAAAGACTCTCTAAAAAACAATCTTTTTGATATTATGGGGGGCAACGGCATTGATGGTGGAAAAAAAATTGGTCTTTACTCAATCAAATTGATGCTAAAACTAATAGAAGAGCAAATAGAAAGAAGCATCGATTTAATGGCTGAAGGCACTTTTCACCTATCTGAGGATATGGATTTAATCAATAATTGGAAAGAAAAATACAATCTTCAAATTTATTCAATTATCTGCCATATCAATAAAGAAGAAAGGTTAAAAAGATTTGTTAATCGAGAAAGGCACCAAGCGCATAATGATCAAGAAAGGATTGCTAGACATGAACAAGGAATAGAAAAATGGTGGGTGTTGGAAGATGACGCTGATTATAGCAAGATGCCGGATAAAAAAATTGAAATTATTACTGATCGACCGGCGGAAGAATTGGCGGAAGAAATAATTAGGCAAATTGCATAATTTCTAAATTATAATTTTAATGTTTAATAAATAATCAATCTTTAATTCTCAATTATCAATTAATTATTAAATTGAAAATTGTTTAAAAATTTAAAATTAAAAATTTCACAAATATGAATCTAGTCATCGTTGAGTCTCCTACAAAAGCAAAAACAATTTCCAAGTTTCTTGGCAAAGATTATCAGATAGAATCATCTTTTGGCCACATGCGTGATCTGCCCAAAAGCACGATGGGCATTGACATTGAGAATGGTTTTGAACCGAAATACGTCATTCCCACGGCTTCCAAGAAAAATGTTACTAAATTAAAAAAACTAGCTGAGATGGCGGATAAAGTTATTCTTGCGTCCGATGAAGACCGCGAAGGAGAAGCGATTGCCTGGCATTTGGCCGAAGCTTTAAAATTAGATCCAAAAAAAGCGGACCGCATTGTCTTTCATGAAATTACCAAGAACGCGATCTTGGAAGCGCTAAAAAATCCGCGCCATATTGACATGCAATTAGTTAACGCTCAACAAGCGCGGCGTGTCTTGGATCGCTTGGTAGGTTATGAACTATCTCCTTTTCTCTGGAAAAAAGTGGTAAAAGGATTGTCAGCCGGCCGCGTACAATCCGTTGCCTTGCGCATGATTGTGGAACGCGAGCGGGAAATTCAGGCATTTAAACCGGATGAATACTTGACAATCGAAGCGCTGCTTGAGACGACCAAACAGCAAGACGGCCAGACAGCAAAACAAATTTTGACAAAATTAAATAAAATTGATGGAAAAACGATTGAGAAATTGGAAATCAAAGATAAAGAAGCCGCGGAAAAAATTCTATCTGATTTAAATGGCGCGAAATATTTGGTAGCTAATCTGGAAAAGAAAGAAGTTAAACGAAACGCGCCGGCGCCTTTTACAACTTCCACGCTGCAACAAACCGCTAACCGCTGGCTAGGAATGAGCGCCAAACAAACAATGATGATCGCGCAACAACTTTATGAAGGTGTTGATATTAAGGGCGAAGGTCATTTCGGCTTGATTACTTATATGCGCACTGATTCGCTGAATTTATCAGAGTCCTTTATCACTAGCGCGGCAGATTATTTAAAAAAAACATTGGGAGAAAAATATTCAAATTCAAAAAAATTTAAAACCAAATCTAAAGGCGCGCAAGAAGCGCATGAAGCGATTCGCCCAACCGACCCAAATCGTGATCCGGAAAGTATGAAAGCCTTGTTAAGCCCCAGCCAATATCGTTTGTACAAATTAATTTGGCAACGCGCAATCGCCAGCCAAATGAGCGAAGCGATTTTTGACGCGACAACGATTGATATCGACGCTGTTAAATCACCTTACCAATTCCGCGCCACCGGCCAAACCATGAAATTTGACGGCTTCTTAAAAATCTACCCGGAAAAAAGCACGGAAATTGATTTGCCGACAGTCAAAGAAAAAGAAGAATTAAATTTAGAAAAATTGGAGCACACCCAGCACTTTACCAAGCCGCCGGCGCGTTATTCCGACGCCGGATTAGTCAAAATATTAGAGCGCTACGGCATCGGCCGCCCTTCCACTTACGCGCCAACTATCGCGACGATTGAAAAAAGAAATTACGTGGAGCGCGATGAAAACAAAAAATTAAAACCGACCGACATCGCTTTTAAGGTTAATGATTTGTTGGTTGAACATTTTCCAAAAATCGTTGATTACGAATTTACCGCCAAAATGGAAAATGAATTTGACGACATTGCCGAAGGAAAAACTCAGTGGCAACCGGTAATTAAAAATTTTTATACTCCTTTCCACGCCAATTTGGAAAAAAAATATGGCGAGGTTAATAAAAAAGACATTATGCCAGAAGAAAAAACAAACGAAGTCTGCGACAAGTGCGGTTCGCCGATGATTATTAAAACCGGACGCTACGGCAAATTCCTTGCCTGCTCAAATTTTCCCGAATGCAAAAACATTAAATCCCTGAATGGCGCCGGCGGAAAATTTGAATTAAGCGAAGAAAAGAAAAAAGAGCTTGAAGATCTGCAAGCTAAATACAAAGGCACGGCCTGCGATAAATGCGGCGCTGACATGGTGATAAAAAACGGAAAATTCGGCCCCTTCCTTGCCTGCTCCGCGTACCCGAAATGCCGAAATTTAAAAAATATTAAAGAGAACACCAGTGCTGGCGGCACTAGCACCGGAGTTAAATGTCCCGTCTGCAAAGAAGGCGATATTGTTGCCAAACGCAGCAAGCGCGGTATCTTTTACGCTTGCAACCGCTATCCAGATTGTAAAACCTCTTTCTGGGGCAAACCCACCGGTGAAAAATGCCCGGATTGCGAATCGCTTTTAGTGGAAGGAAAAACCGGCGTGCAGTGCAGTAATAAAGAGTGCGGATACGCCAAATAAAACGTAGCACATAACACTTAACAATAATTTTATTCTCTTTTCTGTCATCACGAGAAAATGACATTAAAATATTTAACAACCTTCCTGTTTTGTGCTATTATATAATCAGATGTGGAAAACCTCGTATCTGTTAGTATCGGATTGAAAAACAGTTATTGCTTCAAAAAAGCCGTAGTCTAGAATCCCAGACTGCGGCTTTTTTATTTTTTTAAACATCTAATTATAAAAGCCACTCGAAGCCTCACAAGACTCTCAGAGGCTTTTATTTTTAGCTAAATCATTTATTGATTGAGCGTTTTTAATTACAAAACCTCTCACAACTCAAGAGCCCCGCACATTGCGCCGGGGCTCTTTTTTATTTTTTAATGACATCCTCCCCGGGCTCCCTCACACGGTCGCCCGGGGTTTCCTTTTTTTCCGCTGCGGCGACAACGCCTCCACTATCGTTACGGGTATCATTCATCCCCGCACTCGCCGGGAGCTCGTGCAGGGTTTCCTGATATTTAAAAAATATCGCCATTATTAGCGATATTTTTATAAATTAATATAACACGCCACACTTTTTAAGGCTCAATTCCCCTCTCCTGAGAGGGGAATTTTATTTCCCAATTCCAAATTCCTAATCCCAATATCTGGACATCCCAATCTACTTTTTACTTTTTGTTTTCTTTTCCGTCGTAGCTTTAGCGAAGGAGGATCCCTTTTTAGCCTCAGTCTTCTCTTTGCATCCCTTCATTTTGTCATCAACATAACTCGCCACATCTTTTACGCCCTTGCTGATCACCGATAACAGATAAGTTCCGGCTTGCGCTTTTTCTTTGAAAAGCATAACCGCTTTCTTTGTTTCGCCAGTAATTTCTTTGACGTCGCGGACAATATGATAACTATCGCGAAGCGTCATGGCAACGTAAAACAATACCCATGCTAACATTATCGCCACCAAACCGATAGCCGCCGCCAAAACAATGTTCAGAACGTCGGCAGAATTATAATAGAGTTCGTACATATTCCTCCTTGTATTCTACGAATTACGAATGCGCTACGAATTTACGAATTCATTTATCGTAGTTTATTTAATATTTAAAACACGTTTATACTTCAAACCCGAGGATGTAAAATTTGCCAAAATACCAAGTTTATAATTAGTAGCATGCAAATATCCTTTAACTTGGTTAAAATTTCTATGAGCATAATAATCTCCAATTTTGATTTCCAAAACTATTTTATCTTCTATAACGAAATCCATGAAATATCTACCAACCAATTTTCCATTAAATCTAATTAAATAAGAACATTGACTTTTGTATTTAACACCTAATTTGGTAAAAGCAGCTTCAATTGCTTTTTGATAATATTTTTCTTGATAACCAAAACCTAATTCATTATATACTTCAAACAAAATACCAATAATCTTATAACTCAATTCCGGATAAATAATATCTTTACGAACTAGTTGATTAGACATAAAAACATTCGTAGATTCGCAGAGAATTCGTAATTCGTAGACTTAAAAGTTTCTTACTTGCGCTCCGAATTTTTCTTCCAATTTTTTTGCCAATTCATTCTGCAATTTATCTACCTCTTCGCCAATTAATGTCCGATCAGCTTGATAAATTATATGGAAAGCTAAATTCTTTTTATTGTATCCCAATTTTTCACCCTGATAGACATCAAAAAGTTCTACATTTTTTATTAGTTCGCTAAATTTTTCTATATCTTCTTTAATTTTATTATACAGCACTTTGTTATCTACAACAAACGCGAGGTCGCGCACCACGGGTGGAAACTTCGGCATTTCTTCATATTGCTTAGCGCCTAAATTACTATACAATTCAAATAAATCTTTTGAACTCATTTCCGCGTAAGCTAAATTTTTCTTAAGACCAGCACTTCGGCCAATATTATTATCAAGCATAGCGACATAACCAAAATTTTTTCCGCCAGCGCCAATATCGGCGATACTTCCGCTTTCCGCCCAGCTTATCTCTTTTTCTGATTTTTGAAAATTAAAATCTATATTCAAAGACTTTAATAAAAGTTGAATAATACCCTTGATTTCATTATAGTTGTCCAATGGCTTCCCGCCAGCAATAATAATGCCAATTTTTTTCTCCTGATAAGGTAGCATTTCTTTCTTCTCGTCATTTTTGTTTATATCTCCCGGCGTATTAAAAAAGACACTGCCAATTTCAAACAATTTAACATTTTCATATTTCGCCTGATTTGATTTTATATTTTCAACCAAGTTCAATAATAAACTCTGGCGCATCATCGTATGCAAATTAGAAATCGGATTGGCAAGCCGGATATAATTTGAACTATCAATATTAAGTTTTTTTAATTGTTCCTCGCCAACGAAAGAATAATTATAAGTTTCGATAAGCCCGGCGCTGCGCGCTAAGATTTCTTTTACTTTTCTCTCAAACAATCTTTCAAAATTAAACCGCGGATATTCTATTTTAATAAGCGGCATTTCAATCTTAATATTATTGTAGCCATAAATTCTCACGACTTCCTCAATCAAATCTTCGGGTATTGAGACATCTTTGGTCGCCCGCCAAGTTGGCACCTTTACTTTAATTATTTTAGCGCTTTTTTTTGCCCCGCCTAAATCAACTTCAAAACCTAATTTTTCTAAAATCAAAATGACTTTATGTTCTTCAATTTTCTGGCCGATCATTTTACTTACCCAATCCAAATCAAGCTCAACCGGGCCCTGATTTAAGGAAAAACTTTTTAAATCAACCAAATCGCCTGCTATTTTCGCTTTTGGACAAATCTCTTTGATAAGCTCCAAAACACGAGCGACAGCCAATTCACATAAATTCGGATCAAGCGATTTCTCAAAACGCATTGATGCTTCGGTGCGCAAAGCCAGCTTGGTGGAAGTTTTTCTGATTTGCGTCGGCTCAAAATTAGCTGCTTCCAAAATTATTGTTTCGGTGTCATCGCCCACTTCGCTATTGGCTCCACCCATAACTCCGGCGATGGCAATCGGTTTTTTGAGATCGGCAATCACTAACATCTTGTCATCCAATTTTCTTTTCTGTCCGTCCAATGTTTCCATTTCTTCGTCTTTTTTCGCACGGCGCACCACAATACCGTTGACCAAGCGCGCTTCAAAAGCGTGCAAGGGCTGGCCGAGTTCCAACATTACATAATTGGTAACATCAACAATATTATTTATCGGCTGCATACCCAC
>JAQVLT010000017.1:18098-21296 GCA_028704015.1 Patescibacteria group bacterium
CCTGCATCCACTTTGGCGAAGGCGCGATTTTTATACCACTGATAGGGAGTGCCATATAGCGCGGGCACAATTCTTTATCCTTAACTTCAACTTTCAAATTGACAACTTTGTCTTCTTTTTTTATTTTGATATCTTTATTCAAATCAACCTTGGGGCGTTCAATGAACTTGGCATCAAATAGCACGGATAATTCTCGCGCGATTCCGTAATGGCTCCAAAGATCCGGACGATTGGAAAGCGATTTGTTGTCCACTTCCAAAACTACATCATTAACGCCGAGGTAATCGGAAAAATTCTGCCCCACCCTTGCCTTGCCGTCCAAAATTAAAATTCCGGCATGATCGCCGCCCAAACCAAGTTCATCTTCAGCACAAAGCATGCCTTGTGATTTTTCGCCGCGCACTTCCGCTTCTTTGATTTCCAGACCATTAGCCATCACGGCGCCGGGCATTGCCACCGGCACCAACTGTCCGGCTTCAATATTAGGCGCGCCGCAAACAATATCCAAAATTTTATCCTTACCGATTTCCACTTTAGCCAAACGCAAGCGATCGGCATTCGGATGCTTCTTCACTTCCAGAATTTTTCCCACGACAATATTTTTAAACTTTTCTCCTTGTTTAGTTACGCCTTCAACCTCAACCGTGTGCAGGGTTAATTTTTGCCCCACTTCTTCCGGCGTTATTGAATTGGAAATTTTTACGAAATCTTTAAGCCAATTTAAACTTAGTTGCATAGTTGCTTAGTTAAATAGTTACATAGTTTTTCAATCACGCATCTGGTCTTTTACAAATCTGATGTAACAATTTAGTTGTTTTAATAATACTAAATATTTACCTAAAATAAAATCTGACAATTCTTTTGATATAAAATTTTTTAAATATACTCGTTCAAAACCGCTTTGTGTCTCCATTATTTCACCCCTGGCTATATATAAATGATTAATTTTCGCTCCAAAAGAAAATTTTCCGTAACTCTCCGCTATATTATTAACAACAGATGAGGACGAACGTTTAAGTTGATCAATGCTTCTATATTTTTCTTCTTTGGGAAATTTTTGGTCACATACTTTATAAACAAACACTTCCAATCTAACCGCAAATTTATAAACTGCTAAATTTTCTATTCCCGTCGCCATATTTTATAAGACTTAAATTACTCCATTGATTGGTCACGTAATTTATATACTTTGAAATTACTTAAAACTAAGCAACCAATCAACCAAGTAACTAATCAACTAAATTTCACATGGCACATCAACAAACTCCACTTCAACTTTAAATTTCCTAGCGACTAAATTTCCTAAATTCTGTATGCCCATCTTTTCTGTATTATAATGTCCGGCATTAATAAAATTCATGCCTTCTTCCTCAATTTCTCTAACCAAAAATTCATGAATATCGCCGCAAAGATAAGTATCGGCGCCCATTTGCTTGGCACAAATATAATCAGGCGAAGCGCCGCCGCTGATTATGCCAACTTTTTTTATCGTCTTTAATCCGGAAGCGATAACATAAGACTTGGTATTTAATTTTTTATTTACTAAGTCAACAAACTGATTAAAAGAAATTCCTTTTTGATAACCGCCTAAGAAACCAATCGGTTCATGATGTAGAGAACTCAATACGCCGATATTCTTCAATCCCAGAACTTTAATCAAACTGATATTATTGCCGATTACCGGATGCGCGTCCAACGGCAAATGAAATCCCGCCAAATTAATATTATTTTGCAAAAGCAATTTTAACCTATTCTTCAAACTTCCGGAAAATCTTGGCGGTTCGGAAACGCTACTTTTAAAAATTCCGTGATGTACCATAATCATCTGCGCCTTCTTCTGAATCGCGGCTTCTATTAATTTTTGCGAAAGGCTAACGCCGGTGATAATTTTACTGATTTCATCCATGCCTTCCACTTGTAAACCATTGTGGCAATAATCAGAAAAGTTTTTCACTTCCAAATAATCCTCGCAAAATTTTATTATTTTGTTTCTGTCTGACATATGTTTAACGCTTACCGACTTTTAAGTCGGGTTTATGGGACTTTAGCCCCTTAGTATTTTAAAATGTTTCCCAACTCTCATCGCCTTCAATTACACTATAAACTAAACGACGCATTTCATCCTCCCCATATTTATCTGCCATATATCCATAGCTAGAGAAAGGATTATTTTTTAATTCTTCAAAAGTACTAACTTCTTTATGCTTTAAAAGATTGCCAATAATATAGCCGGTAACTTTCCGATCGGCTTCTACGGATCTAACCATTAATATTCTTCTTGTCTGCCACATTTCTTTATACTTAACTGGATACCTACTTCGATACTCATACGAAATTCCTCCTCTTAAAAGCTGTTTAATCTCTGGCATATCAGCTCCATTCTTCAGAAAAAATTTTATATGATAATGATTAATGGCAATACTGTAAGCGGCAATCGGAATTCCCAACTTCTTATTTAATTTTTTAATCTGCTCTAATACAATATATTTCTGCTCATCAGTTCGGAAATATGGAAAATGAATAAATGTAGAGTCAGTTAAAAAATAAATTGAATTGTCCGGCCAAATTGGATTTTCATGACTTTCCATTTTTTAATTTCTACCAACTTCTAAGTCGGGTTCAGCCTCTACATACCGACTTTTAAGTCGGGTTTGTGGGGCTTTAGTCGCCGCTTAAAAGCTAAATCTTTTTTAACCCGAGCTGAAGCTCGTTCTCTCGCTGAAAATGTTCTACCAGCCTTAAAACCGAGGGCGGCGGCTTTAGCCGCTGAAAGACGGAAACTGAAGCTTCGCTGGAAACCCGAGCTGAAGCTCGGTCTCTCGCTGAAAAATTTTTACCAACCTTCAGGTTGGGTACGGGAGGCTTTAGCCTCCGTTAGAATTGTCCCAAAAATCTCATATCTCCGCTCATAAACAAACGGTTATCTTCAATGCCATATTTAAGCTGGGTTAATCGGCCAAGGCCAAAGCCGAACGCAAAACCGGAATATTTTTTCGGATCAATTCCGCCAGCGCGCAAAACATTCGGATGCATCATGCCACAGCCCAAAATTTCTAACCAGCCGGAATATTTGCACAATCGACAGCCCTTGCCTTTACAAATTGAGCAGGTGTATTCGCCATTTGAGCCCGGTTCAACAAAAGGATAATATTTCGGACGCATGCGCAATTTTGTTTCTGGACCGTATAATTTTTTGCC
>JAQVLT010000018.1 GCA_028704015.1 Patescibacteria group bacterium
GGTTAGCACTTTCGCTGATGTGGAGACGATTATTAAATATATGGAAAAATTAAATACCGAACATGCCAGAAGAAGAGAAGAAATCGGCCTAAAGAAAAAAATCATCGTAACCGATACGGAATTCGCCAAAAATTATTTAAAAAATTACCATGCCGGCATTACGGAATTCAAATTTATTGACCACAATTTATATCCGGTAGGATCAATCGTAGAAATCTACGACGGCAAGGTCGCTTATATTTCCCTTTCGGATAAAGGCATTGTTTCTATGATTATTACCGACAAAAATATTTATCAATTTAATAAATCGCTATTTAATTTCACTTGGGAGCGCGCTCAAGCCGCTTTCTCAAAAGCGCAATAAACGAATTTTTTATCCTTGGTGAAGATATAGCGAGAAATTATATAACCTTCTTTATTTACTAATTCTTCGCTGGCTTGATACAGCTCCTTTGAATCAGCCGGAAACTTTAAAATTATTCTTTGCTCCCCCGCTCTATATTTATTATCAAAAAAATTTTTTCATATTCTTTTATTAAATCTGCGAGAGAATAATCACGATAATATAATTTTTTGTTTCCTTCACTTCTAACAATTTCAAAAGCGGTAAAATCGGCTTCCACATAATTCGGCTTTACTTGGGTAACTACGAAACCGAATTTTTCAACATAGCTTGAAGCAATCGACTTATACGGTTCAACGTCGGCTGTTATTTTTTTGGCGTCGCTCGCTTCTAAGTCCAAAATTTTTTCAAGCATGGCGGCTCCGATATCCAAATTAGCTCCTTCCGGAGCGACATTAAATGAACCAAAGTATTTTTCTCCTTCTCCCAAATCATCAAACCGACTAAAAGCGACCACTTCACCGTTTTGCCTTAAAACATAAATTTTTGTTTTATCTCCACTGGTTTTTAGTTTCTCTAAAAAACCGGATAATAATTTTTTTTGCAAAAGAGGATTATGTACGTAGTTTTTACTGTAAATTGCCATCATTTCTTCTATGGTTTCAAGCGAATGCTGTTCAGCTTGGCTGAATTTTTTTACCGCTCCTTTGAGAGCTGAACCAGGTATCATCGGAAAACCGGCTTCATTAATCAACGGCAAATCAGTGCCGACCGCCCGGATAACATCCGGACTATTAGATAAATGCGCGGCGGTAGTTTGCTCAAATGTTATGCCTTCCAGCTCTTCAAATGTAATATTTTTTCTTCCTCTCAATTCTTTAAATATTCCCGCTGTTAACACCAAATCTTTTTTATAACCTTCCAATTCATTTAAAATTTCCTGGCATTGTGATTGCTTATCGTTTGTTTTTATCTTTTTGTTGGAGAAATTAATGATAAGCTCGTTGGCTTTTCTAATAAAATTTTGGTTTATTTTCTTAATAATTTCTGGCGTTATTTCTTCGACTTGCAAAAACGCGCTCAATCTTTCTTTTATGTTTTGATTAAGATCAATCAGCTCGGAGTATTTTGCAAAAATCAAATCAGCGCTTTCTACTGGCAAATTTTTGCCTATTTTTAAAATTCTCTCTCCGATTTCTCCATCCACCTCCAAAGCAAGGAAAGATTTAATTCTGTTATTTCTTGTTTCGTCATCTTGTCCTTGATGGATAAACTGCCTGACTTCCTCAGCTTGATTGCGATTTTTTTCTGACAAAAATTTCAAAAAATAAATTTGGCAATAAAAAGGCAACTCATTTAATCTAACGCCAAAACTTTCTTCAATTTGTTTTTTCATCTTTGGCCGATACAAATGCTGCAACAGCAAATCCATTTCTTCCATATTTTCCGCGTCAACTGAAATCATCTCCTCTCGGTTGATAAAATCACTAAAATTGTTAAAATCAACTTTTATTCTTTCTTTATCAAGCTCAAATTCAATCTTATTTAATTCTAATTCAAAATTTTTATAAATATTATCTTGGTCACTAGAAATTTTACCATAAAGTTCATTAAATCTATCAATTGCCGCCCGATATTTTTGCGCAAATTGAACTTTTGATTCTTCTACTATCTCATAACATTCTTCCCAATTTTTGCCATGCACCTCATTCAATTGACTATATTTTTCTGCTAACCCTTGGGATATTTGATAAATTTTTGGATTTTGAAATTTTTCTTCCGGCAAATCTGAAACTCTTAAAACAAAAATTTCTAAATTGTTAAACGCATACTCCATATCTCCGCTTGTAAAAGCATCAATAAATTTTTTAAACATATCTGACAATTCTCCGGCATCTTTTATCCCGTCCAAAATTTCTCTGCCTATTTTTTCGGAATATTTAAACACGTCCAAAGTGGCTTGCCAATTCAGTTCTTGGGCTTTTTTTTCTTGTACCTTTTTAATATTATCAATTTGATCCAAAAACTTTTCTCTCAATTCGTCTAATTCAAAAAAATCATTCCAATCTTCCGGAGAAATATTTTCACTAAATTTTTGCCATATTTCCGCTAATTTTTTTGGATCGCTATTTTTAATTTTATAAAACGGCTCTAAAATTCTTCCATTACTGTAAGCCATAAATTTATCAAAATCAATTTCCGTTTCACCGGCTTTTTCTCTTTGAAGTAATTTTTTAAGATTCATTAAATCAGCTGCTGATATTTCTACCGATGGTTTAAAATCTTTAACCGCGGAAAAATCAAATTTTGCATAATAAACAGGAATATTAGCATGATTTAATACGCAGAGCACGTCATCCGCCACCCGAGAAAATTTTCCATCCGAGGAAAAATGCTTATCTGGTTTAATAATATTATCAAGTTTTACATGCATTTCTCTGTCTTCCGAAGAGATGCCCTCTCTTAATCTGGCATTGCCGGAATCGCCAGAAAATTGAACTATTCCTCTCGTTGGAGCATCATACTCCGACACAATCCTTTCTCTCACGGAATTAATATAAAAACCTAAAAAAGCATTATCATTTTCTTTGCTTATTTTATCCAAAAGTTTAATTAATTTTTTATCTCCAAAATTAAAAGAACTGCCAGCGCTTATTAAATCCGCGCCCAAAATTTCCAGCAAATTAAGTTTATCCAATTTTTCTGCAATGGAACTTTCATTATAACTCTTTAATAGCTCATCATTTTTTGAATTTGGATTGTAATCCCAACCTATTTTATATTCAAGTTCTCCATTCACGTTTCCGCCGATATAAGCTTGAATTTCGCTGAATCTTGTAGTTTTAGCGCAAAAATTAAAATATCGTTCAAAATTTAATGCGGAAGCTATATTTGGGCTTGAGGAAAAAAAAGATTTGTAAATAATTCCCATAAAATTTGGAAAATTATCATCATCTTTTCTTTCTTTACAAAAATCTATTAATTCATCTAAAAATATATCAACCGCCAAAACAAAATTATTGGTATACAATCTTTCTTCTCCCCATTCTTTCTCGTAATCAGCTAAAACGCTTAAAACATTCTCTGTTTCCTCTAAAATGCCAAAACCCATTTCTCTACCCTCAGACTTTTCATGAGATAAAAACATCCGATTAAAAATATTTTCAGCATATTTCCGTACGTTTCCATTAAAATCTTGTTCTTTTTTTTCACTGTCACTTTTTTCTATCGGCTCTGTATTATTCAATTTCTGATCTAAATACATATCATTACTTATCCCATATCTTGTGGCCTTTGAATAAAAATAAAAATATTGTCTAAAGTCTAACAGCGCGTCAATATTTAAATTTTCGGAAAAAAATGATCTACTAATTTTTTCCATAAAATTACGAAAATTTTGGTCATCTTTTTTCTCTCGACAAAAATTTAGCAATTCATCTAAAAAAATGCTAACGGCTATTCGAAAATTTTCCGTACATTTTTTTTCTTCCTCCCAATCGCTTTCCGATTCTGCCAAAATGCTTAAAGCATGCTCCACTTCTCCTAAAATATCAAAAAACGCCTCCTCACTCTCCGGCTTTTCGAGAGACGAAAACATTTGATTAAATATATTTCTGGCGTATTCTCGCACTTTTTCGGAAATTTCTTCTTCTTTTCCCCTCTCACCCTGATTAAAGCTAGCATCTAAATTGTCGCTGGGTTTTTCTTCCATAGTTATTTATATTTTACCTCATTTTATAAACATTGAACAATACCACAAATCCTTGCTAAATTCAACTATTAATTTTATAATATACACATACGCTTCTTCATAAATCTTAAATCTAAATTTATATGTCTCTTTTCAAAACCATGCTCGGCGGCAACAAAAAAAAAGTTGGTGTCAATCAGGAAAAAACTCCGCCCAATAATCAAAATTTAACCAATATTTACGAAGACAATAACTGGCTCAGCGATGAATATGAAGAAGGCCAATTATCTATTGATGTTTTTGATACACCCAAGACATTGGTAATTAAATCTACCATTGCCGGCGTTAAACCTGAGGATCTTGATATTTCTATTAATAATGATATGCTGACTATCCGGGGCAAACGTGAAATGGAAGAAGAAATCAAGGAAGAAAATTATCTTTATCGCGAGTGCTATTGGGGTTCTTTCTCCCGCTCCATTATCCTGCCTACAGAAATCAAAGCTGATAAAATCAATGCCGAGCTGGAAAACGGCGTATTAACCATAACTCTTCCCAAAGCCAAACCTGTGAACGAGGTAAATATTAAAGTAAAGGAAAAATAAACCAGACAACAGACAATAGATAGCAGACGGCAGAACTACTATTTCCTATGTCTAACACAACTATTCATCATTTCACTGATTTAATTGCTTGGCAAAAAAATCATGAGTTAGTTTTAAAAATTTATAAAATAACAAAAAATTTTCCCAAAGAGGAATTATTTGGATTAATAAGTCAAATGAGAAGAGCGGCAAGTTCAATCACTGCCAATATTGCTGAAGGTTATGGGAGATTCCATTCCAAGGACAGAATCAGATTTTATTTACAATCCAGGGGCTCAAGCGCTGAACTGCAAAATCATCTTATCTTGGCCCATGATTTAAAATATCTAAATGATCAAGAATTCGAAGAATTAAAAATAATTTCTTTTGAGGGTTACAAAATAATTTGCGGATTAATAAATAGTACTGCAATTTAATATTTAATTTCTTTTTCTGCCGTCTGCTATCTGTTATCTGCTATCTAAATATGCGATTAAATCTCACAATTGACAGATTTGAAAACGACAAAGCGGTGCTTAAAACCGATGACAACGCCACAATTATCTGGCCAAAAAACAAACTGCCACAAGATGCTCACGAAGGCAGTATTTTGTCATTTATCATAAATTCAGATATTAAAACCGAGGAAGAAAAAAAACAAATAGCCAAGGAAGTGTTAAATGAACTCTTGAATGCGGAAGACGCAAAATAAAACCATATGTTTCTCAACAAAAAAAACGAGCAAGACAAACCAAATAAAATGTTGCCTTATTTTATAATTGCTTTTTTGGTTGTTTTGGCCGGCGGATTAATTTTTTGTGAATATTATTTTCAAAAAAATTATAAAGATAAAATTTACCCCAACATATACATTGATAATATTTATTTGAGCGGACGCAGTCTTGAAGAAGCGCGCGCGGAAATAGGCAAAAAAATAAGCACTATCAATCAATCAGGAATTGAATTTATCTATGATGACCAAAAAACAGTTATTACTCCTTCGCTTTCTTTCGGAGATGCCGATTTTGCTTATTCAGTTCTTTCTTTTGATGCTGATGCGACCGCTCGTCAAGCTTTTTCAATCGGCAGAAGCGGCAATAAATTAAATAATTTTTTTGTCCGGTTAAAATCAATTATTTTCAAAAAATATATTCCTTTGGTTTTTGAAATTGATCAAGAAAAAATAAAAGAAACATTGGCGGATTACTTTAAAAATTCGGAAATACTATCTAGCGACGCTGCCTTGCAATTTACCAAAGACACAGAAGAAAAAATTACCTTTTCCATAGCCCAAGAAAGCTACGGCAAGGTGATCAATTATGATACGGGTATTGATACCTTGAAAGAAAATCTAAATAATTTAAATTTTTCGCCTATTACTCTGCATTCTGAGTCTGCTTATCCGCAGATTCTAAAAAGTGAGTGCTTAAATATTGAGTCGGAAGCCGAAAAAATAATTTCTCAAGCGCCTTTAATCTTAAAATCCGGCGATGATGAATGGAAAGTTAACGCGGAAGAAATCGCTAATTGGCTAAAAATTAGTAAGATTGACGGGGTGATAAAAATTGATTTGAACAATGATAAATTTAAAGAATTTTTAAATAAAGAAATATCCGCGAAAGTTGAACGCAAAGTAGAAGAAGCGCGTTTTGCTATTAAGGACGGAAAAGTAAGCGAATTTCAAGCTGGCCAAAACGGCATTGAAATAAATACCGAAGAAACAATCGCCAAAATTAAATCAGACTTTTTTACCAATGCAACAAACACTGTTGAAATAATTACCAAAGAAACTAAAAGTTTAAGCCAAGTCAGCGAAACAAATAATCTGGGTATTAAAGAAATTATTGGCACCGGCCATTCAAATTTTGCCGGCTCACCCGCCAATCGCCGCCATAATATTAAAAATGGCGCGCAAAAGCTGGCCGGTATCTTGATAAAACCTGAAGAAGAATTTTCTCTGGTCAAGACGCTGGGCGAGGTTGAAGCTTCTACCGGTTATCTGCCGGAGCTAGTCATCAAAGGGAACAAAACAACACCTGAATACGGCGGCGGCTTGTGCCAAATTGCCACTACGGTTTTCCGCGCTGCTATGGGAAGCGGGTTGCCAATAACAGAGCGCCGCAATCATTCTTATCGCGTTACATATTATGAGCCGGCAGGAATGGATGCCGCAGTTTATATCCCCAAACCGGACGTACGCTTTATTAATGACACTGGAAATAATATTTTAGTCCAATATCGCATTGAGGGGAATGATCTTTATTTTGATTTCTGGGGAACAGGCGATGGCAGATCGGCAAGCACTACCAAACCGGTTGTTTATAATATCTCCCGGCCGGCGCCAACAAAAATTATTGAAACTCTAGATTTAAAGCCAGGAGAAAAAAAATGTACTGAGCGCGCCCACAACGGCGCCGACACATATTTTGATTACACAGTCAACTACCCTAACGGCGAAACCAAAGAAAAAAGATTTAGTTCGCATTACGTGCCTTGGCAAGAAATTTGTCTTTTGGGCGTAGAAAAATTGTCTGCCACCAGCACTACGGAAAATCTGGATGGAACAGCCACGAGCACTAATGCTACCTCAACTACAATAAATCAAACCCCAACTTCAACTACAACAATTACTTCAACCTCCACTAATAATATTTCTACTTCAACACAAAATTAAAAATTAAAAAATAATCGGCTCATTAAAAACAACCGATTATTTTTTATTTCTAAAATTTTACTTTCCACTTTATAACTTTTAACTCAAAGTTATCCACAACCAAAACAAAAAGACCACCTTAAGCGGGCAGGCAAGAAAATTTTCGCAAGGTGTTTTCGAGCTCGCAACAAAAAATAATTAAAAAATAAAAAATTATTTTTTCTCATGAGCCCAAAAACCCTGGCAAGAAAATCCCCATGCTTGTCGTGCCTGACCCGCTAAAAATGGCCTTAAATTGTTTACATTTAAATAACCGATAATATTAGCATGGATTAATCCAGTTGTCAAGACTTGAACGAAAATTTTACAATTTATCGGCTAAAATTAAACAAAATATCAAATTTATGATTACTATATAAAGATTTCAAAATAAAAAATTCAGTTTCAAAATAAATTAAAAAACAAAAAATTAAAAAACAAAAAATTTCCGTTTCAACTTAATAATTTTTCAAAGAAAACAGAAAACAAAAAATATTTTAAAAATAAATTTAAAAAAATAAAAATATTTTATAAAAAATAACAACATGTAACGGTTCATGTTGTAGGTAGAAAAAAAATAGTGTATAATTAATATAAAATTATTATTTTATATTGCGAATCATTCGCGCTAATTAGAAGGAGGTGATAACAATGGCAAAAAAGAAAAAGGCTAAAAAAGTCGCAAAGAAAAAGGTTGTAAAGAAAAAAGTCGCAAAGAAAAAAGTCGCCAAAAAAAAGGGTGGAAAGAAGAAAAGATAAAATATTTACACTTTGCTTCTCTTTTCCTTCGCCACGCAAACACACAAAATTTTTATGCGCTTGCGTGGCGAAGGAGGAAAACAAAATCCCGAATTGATTTTCGGGATTTTGTTTTATAAAAATAAATCTTTAAAAAAAATATAAATCTCTATAATATTAAAATAGTTCCGGCTGTTTAATTTTTTCCTCTTGATTGAATATTTTTACCTTGCCATATTCTCCATCATAGCCGGGATTAATGCTTAACTTGCCATTGCGTATCCGTCTTATGCCTTCGGCAATTTTCGGATTAGCGGCTTTTTTTATTTCTTCTAAATCAATATCTAATAATATTTTCAGCTCGCTGCCTAATTTTTTGATTAAATTATTATATTCAATTTGGACTTTTTTGGAACTACGCGATTTGATGCCGAGCGCCTCGGCGATAATTTTATCAAGTTCAACCAGTTTCCTGAAATCTGCGGAATTTTTTGGCCGAAATCCTATCGGTCTATCGGACAATTCTTCCACGCGATTCATCACTCCAACAGTTAAAGGTTTTTTGCAGACCGGACAAATGCCCTTATGTTTTTTAGTTTCGTCGGGCGAAAAACGAATATTACAAACGCGATGTCCGTCAAAATGATACATGCCCTCTTCCGGATAAAATTCAATTGAATATTTTATCTTTTTTAAATCTTTATTTTTTATAGTTTCATAAATTTCATCATAAGTTCCTAATTCCAAATCAAAAACATTGGCTTCACGCGCGATATTTTGCGGCGAATGTGCATCAGAATTTGAGAGCAGTGTTAGCCGGTCAAGCGCCGATAAACGCCAATTCATTTCCGGATCACTGGATAATCCGGTTTCATAGGCATAAACTTGCGGCGTATATTCATGAAAACATTCTTCCAATTTATCAAAACCGGATTTGGAACCAAACACTGAAAACCACGGTGTCCAAATATGCGCCGGGTAAATTAAAAATTTCGGATTGATTGCCAGGCAAATTTTGAATAAATCGCGCGCGCCCATACCCAAGATTGGCCGGCCGTCAGAACGGATATTAAATTTTTTATCTAAATATTTATTCAATTCCACTACAGCGGCAATACTCGGCGCGTGCACTACCAGATGAATTCTCCGGCATTTCCCGCCATCTTTATAAATCAAGGCAAATTCGGTTGATAAAATAAATTTTATTTTGTCATCTTGCGCTTTTTTTAATTTATATAAACCATTCCAATCATTCCCCTCTTGCCTGCCTGGCGAAGTTTTAGCGCAGGCGGGAGAGGAAATTAAAGGGCGTGTTACTTCTTCCAAGTCTTCTTTGATACTCTTAAACCATTCAGGATAAGTAAAATCTCCGGTCGCGATAATATCAACTCCCTTCACGCGGCAAACTTTATCAATATTTTCCAAAGTTAAATTACGCGAACAAGCGCGTGAATATCTTGAATGAATATGTAAATCTAAAACTTGCCGCATAAATATTATTGTTGAGAATTAAAACATCACCACTTCGTAAATCATTCCCGCTATAAAAAACAGAATCAACAAAGAAAGAAAAAATATTTTTGGTTTTCTTTTGAAAAGTATCAGATGGCGCTCTTCTTTGCGCAATTTTAAAAATATTAAAATCAAAATTATCGCCGACAATCCTCCAGCGATGGCGCCGGCGAAACTGATGATGGCGATTAAATTTCTCATGCCTGCCAAATACAATAAATAAGGGACAAACAGCGCCAGAAACCAAGCGGCGAATTTTTTCATTTTATAATCTTCAACGAATGATTCGCGCATATCCTCCGCCACGCCCAAAAAAGATGTCACCATTGTTAAAACTCCAAAAATCAAAGCAAGCCCGATAATATTATTTTCCAAAATACCCTCAATTCCCGTTAAAGCGTCAGCCGTGGTATTAATGCCGGATACGCCGACAATTGACAGAACAAAAAACAAAATAACAATGGCGGCGATAGACGTGCTTTGCCTAACCACTTTTTTGACAGCTCGCCGGTCGCGTTTGAGTAATTTAACCGCCAGCGGAATGGCGCCGGAACCGTCAAGCGCCAAAAGCATCGCGCCATAAGGCAGAAGAAAATATTTCCAATCAATCATGGAATAATTGGCAATCTGCGCGTGAAATAATCCCTTGATACATAATACGGCCACTGTAACTAATAATAATCCGGTCATAACCAATTCCGCGCGGCCGATGCTGGACACGCCGAAAAAAATTATTAACGCTTCAAGCGCGAATAAAATTGTCCCATAAAAAAATTCATTGCCGCCAAAATAAGGAGCAAGAAGTTGATTCAAAAAAATTCCCGTAATAATGATGTAGGCCAAAAGTGAACCGTAATTGCCGACAATTTTCGCGGCCATGCAAAAATGTTTCCAAAATTTTCCCAAATAAACTTCGGCATAGCCGGACAGGCGGTGGTAACTTTCCGTCTCTAAAATCACCGAAGCGTAAATCAAATTGCAGAAATATTGGATGATGGCGATCAAAAAAAGCAAAATTAAAAAACTCAAAACACCGGACTTAACCGTCAAAAACGGCAAGCCGAACATTCCGACACCGATGATGTAGCCGACCAAAACGGCCAGCGCTTGATAGTATTTCATAATATAGCTTTAAGCTGTTACCTGCCTGCCGGCAGGCAGGGCTTTTAGGTTTTAGAATTTAAAATTTATTTTTTGAATATATTTTTTTATTCCGACTTTTTTAATCTTTTTAATATTATCAATAAACTGCCTTTTTAATTTATCACAATTTTTAAATTCAACGCATTCCCAGCAACCGCTAATTTTTTTGTCGCGACAACATTTTTTAATCGAACAATCTTTATTACCGCCACCCAATTTACAAATTTTAGGGCAGCGAAGTTTGATTAGTTTATTCAAATCACTGATAAATTCTTTTGATAGAAAATCAGATTTATCAAAATTTAATTTTTTCTTCAATTGCTTGGCTATTTCAGAGATCCGCATCTTATAACAAGTTGGGCAATACAAACCGCAATAAGCGACAAATTTTTCTTTACTTAAATTCATAAAAAATTAGATTTTTTAAATTTTACATTTTGATTTTTCCATTTTTAATTTGTTCTTTTATTTCATCGCTGACCTCCGACCAACCCGCTAATTTCTCCAAAAATTTTGTTTTTTCCGTGCCTTTTATTAATTCCACTTGACTGGACTTGGACTTTATCGGAAATAAATTTATTTCTACCTCACCCCCATCCCCTCTCCTAATTAGGAGAGGGGTGCCGACCCGCCGAATTGGCGGGGAGGCGGGGTGAGGTTCGGCAGGAGAGGGGCTGGGGGTGAGGTTTAATCCTACCGCCAAACCCTCCTGCGTGTCAGGCGAAAAATACTGATCAAAAACAAAATTTCCCAAGGAATAAAAGATCGGTTTGTCTTTATACATCTCAACGCCTTGCACCACATGCGGATGATGGCCGATGATCATATCGGCGCCAGCGTCAATTAATTCATGCGCAATTCTTTGCTGTGTTTTGTTAAATTGATGCTGATATTCACTCCCCCAATGAATACTTACAATCGTCAAATCCGTAGAACTGGCTAAATTACTCACGATATTTTTCATTTCTTCTTCATCGGGAATTTTGTAAACCAAACTAAATCCTGCCAAACCGATTTTCCACTGTCCTGAGCTCGCCGAAGGATTGCCGTTAATTTCCACGATTTTACTTGAGCAATCTCCTGTTTGGCCGTCCGGACAACCGGCATAATTTAAGCCAAGATTATTCAAATTTTCCTTTGTTTCCATTATACCACGCTCTCCTTGGTCGGTGAAATGATTATTGGCAAGGTTAAAAAAATTAAAATGATAATTTCTTTTGATTTCTTTAATATATTCTGGATCAAAAGCGAAGTCGTTTTCCAATTGCGGCGCGTAATGTTCGCCTCCGTTCGTTACCGCGCCTTCCAGATTGGCGGAAACAAAATCAATGCCGCCAAAAAATCGATTCTCTCCACCCGCTAAATTTTTAAAAATCTGATTCAAGCTATTTTTTTTAATTTTGGCCGCGACATTCCGGTCAAGCATCAGATCGCCAAAAAATAAAAAATTGAGCAGACTCTTATCCGCTTTTTCTCCCTTGCCGAAATAATAAAAACTGTGGCTGGTGGTAGACGCGTCCGGCGAACCGGCCAATTGGCCGCTATTGGTATGGAAAATCAATTCACTTTTTTCCGCGCCGATAATTTCTAAATATTTCAAAACCGTGTATATTGACGGCGGTGAATCAATTTCCAAATCATAAACTCGTCCAAAATCAAAACTCTCAATCACAGCCTGACTTTTTTCATCATGCCAGTCTGCCACGGACATTGGCTGATAATGCGAAAAGTCCACGCTGGCCAAAACCAATGAATTTTCCTGATTTAAATTCTTGGCCAGAAAATCAGCCAGTTCTTCGGCTTTTTGCGGACTGGCAGTTGAACTTAAAATTATCGGCACGATTTTCGCTTGTGGCCAGTATTGTTTTAGGAGCGGCGTTAAATTATACATGGAATGATCACCTTTAATGGTCTGATCATCAATGGATGCAATTTTATTTTCAGCCAAAGCCTCGATAATATTTTCATCTGGCAAAAAATCACCCGAATCAGTCTGCCAAGACTGGTCTGAGGTTATTATCTGCGAATGTCCGCGTTCGAAATGATTGGGGCCAATTAAAATAATTGTTTGATAATTATATTTCTTGATGCCGGACAAAAATTCCTCCATTTTATCTTTAACAATCAAATGGTGCGGCATAATCGCGCCATAAATTTGTCCGGCGTTTGAAAAAAATTTTGGTTTTGGCAAATCAATAACCTTATTTTTCGCGCCAAACAAAAGCAACCCCGCTTCTGTAAATAAAAGCAGGATTGCAATGATAAAAAGAATTGTTATTTTTTTAGAAAACATTTCTTATCGAAATCGCATACCAACATCAATTCTCATATTGAATTAATTTTTATATCTAATGATTCGGGATTAATTTCATATGCTATTTTACCATCCGCTCCGCGCATCTTATCAATAAATGCTCCTCTTTTTTCAAATAAATTGTTTGTTTCTTCCTTGATTTTTTTGATAAAACGATCCTCTAACAACGCGTCATTGCCAGTTATTTTCGCTCCTTCTTTTAGCAAGGGTTTAGTATGCTCACTCCATAATTCTTCAAAAATTTTTTCATACATATTTTTTTTCGTAGAGGACTCGTTTAATATTTTTATTGCATCGTCCGATATATTAGCTGTCTTTATTTTTTTGCCGATAGACTTATAATCTTCTTGAATTTTTTCTAATTCTTTTATATCATTTTCCTGATTTTTTAATTGCTCTTGAATTTTTTCTATAAACTCATCCAATTTTGAATTTACTAAATTTTTTATTTTTCTAGCTCTAGAATCGAAAAAACCGACTTTCATATCTGCAAATTTCTTTTGTATTATTTCTATTTCTTTCAGCTTACTATTCTTGCCATTAATCGAACCGGTATAAATCATAGAGCCCCTAAAAGAGGAGTCGAAAAATTCCCTTAATCGCTCCACGGGGTTTAGTGATGGTTCTAAGGTATTTTTTGACATTAAATTTTTAGGTATTCTAAGCTGATCAACATTACATTCAGAAGATTCACTAAAAAAAACTTCTTGAAATTCATTATTTATTGCGTTTATTTTTTCTCTCATCTCCGATATTTTTTTTGAAACTAATTCCCTAGCTGCATATAATTCTTCACATAATTCATCGGATGTATTTAATTTATGATAAAGTTGAAACGATATAGCCGATTGAATTTTTAACTCCAAATTCTTTTGTACGGCCATGCCGTGCTCCGCATCCAATAATTTTTTTCCCAAATTATCACTATAAATTTCTTGCGTCCGTCTGCCTCCGCTCTTTAATTCTTCTTCCAATTCGGCAATAACTTGTTTAGCATCATCAGACTGCTGTTGCAATTTATTTTTGAAATCTTCACTGAATTCCTTAAAATCTTCATCAGCCTCAGCTTGTTCAACATCCTTCAATAATTTTCTTTTATCTCCAATTTTTTTAGAAACATTGCGCATATTTTCTCTTAATTGCGAAGATTCCTCCGCCCTTTCTTTAATTTGCTCACTTTCATGATCAACTTGCGCTTGTCTGATTTTTTCTTTTAATTGCTTAAGCCTTTCATATAATTTTTCTTTATCTTTCTCTTCAATATCTGCTTCATTGATATCTTTTTCATTTTTTTCGTTTAGTTGATCTAAAATTTGACAAAATTGGTTTTGTTTAATCATCGACTCCATCGCACAGAGTCCTTCTATTATATTATTTACTACCACTTCTTTTTTAAATAATTTTTGATATTGTTCTATTTTTTCAACTGTTTTATTAATTTGCTCTTGTATTTCTTTACTCAATTTATTAAATTCTTCATTGTTTTGGACTGATTTAATCGCCTCCAAAACTTCATATAACTGCGTTTGAATATCAGACATATTTTCTGATGTTTGCAATGCTAATATTTTTTCTGCATTTTGTAATACTTCAGCTATTTCATTCTCTCTTTCTGCCGCTATTCGTTCTTTCTCACCACGAATTAATTGTTGAATGTCTTCTATCATAATTTTAAAAAATTAATTATTAGCTTATTACTTAATATAATAGCATTTTTTCTATAAAATATCAATTTTTTGTATTAATCCGCCTCATATTGTGTGGGGGGAGATTATTTATCATACTAATTAATCCATCAACTTTTTACTAAATCTATTTACGTTTTCGGCAATATTTTATTTCTAATTCATAATTCTTAATTATGCAACGCTCCTCCCCATTCCACCACCGTGAAGCCATTGCGTTCCGGCGTAACAATTTTCTGCTCTGGCACGCGAACAAAATTATCCAAACCTTGAAAATCCATAAATACGCGAATAATGGTATCTGGCTTTGGATTAACGCTAAGTGGAGCGATTTTATCAAATTCTTCTTGCGGCACAAAAGTGATAAAATAATAGGGTTTCTCTTGCATTTTCGGCGCCCAGAAATCAATAAATTCATCATACTCTTTTTTAATCAAACCAAGTTTGGCTAATTTTTCTTCCAGAAATTTTTTAACCTCTTCTTTCTTAACAACAAAACCGGAATTCGGCATTTGATAATTATAGGCCTTGCCTTCCCAGAATAAATAGGGATAGATTTGCTTATTGGCGTAATTATATAAATTACCATTCGGTTCAGCTTTTACCACCCAACCATTATTGTAAACCGGTTCAGTTTTGGTAAACCCGCCACTCGGCGCTACTTCTACTTTTACGTCAGTAGTTTTTTCCGGATAAAGGTAAATTACCGGCTTGCCGCATTCCGCCATCGCGAATGAATCAAATTTAGTATTACGCAAAGTAATATAATCGCCAAAAGGATCCTGCCAAAAAACTACCGGATGACTTTTAAGAAACTCCTCGTATGATACTTTTGTTTTATCGAATTCTGAATACGTTATTTCCAAAAAAGATTGATCGCTGTCTTCGGCTTTATAGCTTGCGTTTTTTAATTCATAAATTGGTTGACCATTAAATGTGCCGGCCTTAACCAGATCTTTTTGCTCAATATCCATATAATTATAGCACCCCGCGAAACACGATCTTTTAGCAACACTATACTTGTCAGTTGAAATTGAGCCATTATTCCAGCTAATCCCTTTTATCGCCGGAGATGAATAATATTTATTGCCAGCATTTTCAATAGTTTCAATATACGGCTGCAAAAAATTATAATAATAACGTCTGTCCGTACCATCTTCAGCTTTCACAATAAAACATCCCTCTAAAGAATATTTATAAACCTGCCAATCGCCAAATTTGAAAAGAGGTTTTAAATCAGCTTCTTTGGCAGTAAGCCACGGTTCACTACTATCCGGGCTTTTAATTAATTTTAAATCAAAATTAGGAATACTAATTTCCAAGGGCGGTTCTAAATTTATTATTTTTATTTTATTATTTTCAGAAAAAAGACCCTTAAAATAACCATCGGTCGAAGCGGAATAATTATTTAAAACAATAATTTTATCTTCATCTTTAATAACACGATAATATGTCATCCCCATTTCTGATATCTCTATGCGATACAAATCTTTACCCTCGAAAAGACCGTTTTTAATCTTCCCCAGATAAACCGCTCCGCCATATTCTGTATTATTTAAATAGTCATCTGATAACCCATTTGTCGACGATTGGCTTAACATAGTCTGCGGTAAAAATTCTTTGAGGGTAACTTTGGGACGAGAATTTAACTGCCAATCAACGGCAATTTCATTTTCTCCTAAAATATTATCTTCTAGCGTTGTAGTTGCAACTTCTTTAATTCTTTCATTATTTACTAATTCCGGAGTAACTTGGCTGATTTTTACCTCCTTGTTCTTTGCATAAAAATAATAAACCGTCGCCACATTGGCGATTACCAACAAAGCAATCACCGCGATTAATATCCCGGCAAGAGTGCTTAAACCTTTTTTATTAATTTTCATAGATTTATCTATTTTAAAATATTCAAAACGGATTACTAATCCCTAATTACTATTTACTAATTACTTTCTGAGATTTACCTCGTAATTTATCTGCTCAATTTTTCTTAAATTTCCTTTGGCCTGGTCATATTTGGTGCGCAAATAGCCAGTCATATCAAACTGCACGAGTTCCGCCATAATGTCATTGATAATTTTATTAATCTTTGGCACTCCATCGCGATGTCCGGCCGCCGCCATGTTTACGGCACGACGCACCAACTCGCCGGTCAAATCGCAAATTCCGCCCAGATAACCATCAACATCAATTTTTAACCCTTTAATTGCGTCAATCTTCTGGCCGCTAATCACCATAAAAAGAGTTTTTGCCTCCACATATTCTTCTACGGCTGCTTTGTAAGAACCCTCTTCCATAATTCGACTATAGCCAAATTTCTTTTCTAATTTTTTTAGCACTTCCTCAATGGCCGCCAAACTTTCCGCGGCAATTTCATCATCACCGCGATGCAGAGAAAAAATCACCCGTTTGGAATCATGCAATGCCACATTAGCTAAACTGATAATCTGCCGGCGCTCGCTATTCCCCTCCGCATACTCTTTTTTTAATTTCTCAATGAATTTTTTGTTTATCATTTTTTACGTAACAAGTAGCACGCAACAAGCGAAACATGCTAAATATTTTAAATTTAATTAATTCTTGCTTAATTTAATCTTTATTTTATCAATTGAGTAATTAGTGCAATCATCTGTTCTTTCTCTTTGGGCGCGCTTTCTGCAATCAGAAGCGCCAAAGCCGTTAAGGCATTATCATTAATCTTCCTTTCGCCATTTTTTTGAAAAAGATAATCATTGCGATCCAAAAAATAAACAAACAAAAACGAAGCAATGCGTTTATTGCCGTCGGTAAACGGATGATCTTTAATAATCAAATAAAGAAGATGGGCAGACTTTTCTTCCAGAGTAGCATATAATTCTTTCTTGCTAAAAGTTTGGTAGAGATTACGAATAATACTTTCCAATTTAAAGTTTACTTCATTGCCAAAAATATCCGAAGCTTCTTTTTTGGAAATTAAATCTTTTTTAACGCTTTGGATAACGCTTTGAACGCTTTGATATTCTAAAATAAATCTTCCTTTTGTTCCCTCGGCTTTTTCAATTTTATTTTTGTCATATTTTTCCAAGAGGCTCAAAGAGCGCGAGTAGCCGGATAACAAATCAAAAATTTCCTTTTCCTGCCCCCGAAGAAGCTTGGCGCGTGATTTCTTGCGCAAAAACTGGATAGTTTCCTGAAGTTTCCTAAATTTATCCTCGCTCGCCAATAATCTATTTTTGTTGATCGTATATCCTTTGACCAGATGCTCCTTTAATATTCTGGTTGCCCAAACACGAAATTTAGTAGCTTCTTTGGAATTAACGCGATAACCCACGGATATAACAATATCCAGATTATAAAATTGAGTCTGATACTTTTTTCCATCAGCGGCAGTATGTGCAATTTTTGCACATACTGAATTTTCATTTAATTCTTCGGAAGCAAAAATATTACGCAAATGCTTGGTGATTACGCTTCTTTCCGTATTAAAAAGCTGGGCGATTTGCGCTTGCGTCAGCCAAACAGTCTCTTTTTCCAACTTAACCTCAAACCGAACCTCTCCGCCCTTCGGCCGGTAAATGATAATCTCGCCTTTATTTAATTTTTCTTGTTTTTTTATCGGCATAATTAATTAACTTTCTCTGCTGGTAATCTTGAACATACCTAATGGTTGGGTTAATAAAATTCCGTTTAACGTTTCGGCATAGCCGAAGTTTGGCGGTGGTATAATTTGCACGCCAGCGCTCACCACCGCCAAATTTGGGTGAGCGAGCATTAAAAATAAAAATATTTTCCAAACTTTTTTATTGTATTCTCTAGTTCTTTGGCCGCCTTATTTATGTCACTGACTGATTTATTTACTGAGCCATCTTTATCGGTCAATTTGATCTCTTTTTTGCACCCAACGCACACAATAGTTTCCTGATTTTGAGCTTGTTCTAAAGTAATTGTGTTTTTAGCACCGCAGTCTGGGCAGTCAAAGTCTATTTTTTGTTGAGAAATGTCAAACATATTTTTTGTGATTAAGAAAATAATTTATTTGGCTTGCGAACCGACTATGTCGTGTTAGGCGATGTGTTTGCTGACTATTTTCTAGTTAAAATCCATTCCTGACATTTATTTGCCCAAGGAATTGGCATTTTAACTTTGGCCAACTCGGTGCCTTTTCCAATAATTTTAAGTTCTCCCTTACCCATACCGACCGCATCGACAACAACAGTATCAATATCCGCTATAAGTACCTTGAAAGTTTTGCCGTAAGGATGAGAAAAATTAAGGAAACCATCCTTGATGATTAGTTTGCCTCCGGCACCGAGGAGGCCAATACTTAGTTTTTCGTCGTTCATATTGTTGTGGTTAATAATATTATGACTTGAATATTTGCCAGCAAACATTTCACCTAACGGCTTCGGAATAAGCGAAGTTGCCGGAGTCCCGACGCTTCGGGACGAAAGGCAATTTCGCGTATTCCGAGTTCCGCGATGTCGCGAGCGTGAGCGAGCGACTGAGCGGGACGAGGAAGGAT
>JAQVLT010000019.1 GCA_028704015.1 Patescibacteria group bacterium
TTGGAATTCCTGCCGGTTTATGACAATCTAAAAACCGCTTTCGCGCATGCTGATGATAGCGCGGTTCAAAACGGCTGGCTGGAAGGAATAAAATTTGTTGTCAAGCAATTTAAAGACGCTTTGGCGAATCTGGGCGTGGAAGAAATCAACACGGTTGGCGAAAAATTTGACCATAATAGAATGGAGGCAGTAAGCGAGGAAGAAACTGATGACAAAAACCAAGACGGCACAGTGGCTAAAGAAATGAAAGCCGGATATGAGTTGAATGGAAAAGTAATTATGGCGGCGAGAGTAACGGTTTTTAGATTTAAGATTTAGGATTTAGGATTTAAGAATTTAAAATTAACCCCCGACTGGTTATCGGTTTCGTGAATAGTCACGACTTTTGCCGGCCGGAATTCAAAAATATGTCCGCATTAATAAGATGGAATCCATTCTTTGATTCGTTTGAAGACATGGATAAAATGTTTTCTGATTTAGTGCCGACTGTCCAGAGAGGACAAGCTGGCTTTATGCCGGCCGTTGACATCTACGAAGACAAAGATAACGTCGTCGTGGAAACCCAGCTTGCCGGCGTTGATCCGGAAAAAGTTGATATCGCGATTGAAAATGATGTTTTAACGATCAAGGGCGAGAGCGAGAAAAAGAGCGAAGTGGAAGATAAAAACTATTATCGTAAGGAAATTCGCCGCGGCAGTTTTTATCGCAGTATTCCTTTGCCGGCGCACGTGGATAAGAGCAAGGCCTCAGCTATTGCCGAAGATGGCGTATTAAAGATTGCTATTCCGAAAGCGTTGGAAGTTAAACCAATGGCGATTAAAGTGAAGACGATCAAGAAATAGCTTTGAGCTTGAAGCTTTTAGCTTTTAGCCTGCCTGCCGGCAGGCAAATTTTTGCGGAAATAAACTATTTTTTGTCATTTCGAACGAGCGACTCGCGGGAGCGAAGTGAGAAATCTATAATAGGTGGTTATTGGTTAGTCACATATTATAGATCTCTCGTTTCACTCGAGATAACAAAACGGAAAAATAGCATAATAATTAATTAAAATTAAAATAATTAAATGATAAATTATAGCATGAAAAAGAAAGAGCTTTTTAAGTTATTTTCATATTATAAAATTTATCCAAAAGAATGCTATAAGGAGCATTCGCCCGTGAAAGTATTCCAAAAATTATATCCAGACAATTATTTCAGTAAGGATTTAGACGAACTTCTTAAATTTCATAATTATAAACAAACGAAAAGAGGTGCGGATTTGCCTTGGTGGGGAGAAAACTATTTCAAAAACGTTGAGGGTTTTAGGATATTAATTGTTTCTCAAGATTCATTAGTGCCAGATGCCGGTAGTATTGTTTTATTTTCTCAATTATTTTCTGAAATAAAGGCAGTCGAAAAAAATAAATATGATGAGTTTGAAAATGAATTAACTAATAGCAGGAGGTCCTTTTTTAATAGCTGGAAAACAATTCAGGGAATTTTAAACTATTGGAATTTGGATTTTAATTTTTTATATATTACAGATGCTAGCAAAGTTTACAATTTCAACTCATGGAAAGATTTCGATTTTGATAAAGTAAAAAGTAAAGAATTATTAGAAGATGAGATTGATTTATGTAATCCTGATTTAATAATTTTATTAGGGCGAAATCCACTTATATTGCTTGATCAAAATTTGTCAAAAGATTTTACAAATTTAATAATGGATGAAAGAATAGTAAAAATAATGGGCAGAAACTGTATTGTATCACCTTTTCTAGTAGGCATGGGTAAGACACAGTCTAATTTTAAATTGAAGATAAAAAAGGTTAAAAAGATGTTAAATAAAATTAAAAATAAAAATTAACAAACCCATAGCCCGTTACGCGTTATGCGTTACGCGTTATGAGAAAATACTATGTCAAAAATTTTAGGAATTGATTTAGGAACTACAAATTCGGCGATGGCCATCATTGAAGGCGGCCAACCAAAAATTTTGGAAAACGCCGAAGGCAATCGCACCACACCATCAGTCGTGGCGATTTCCAAGAGCGGCGAAAGATTGGTCGGGCAATCAGCCAAACGGCAAGCTGTGATCAATCCGGAAAATACGGTTTTTGAAATAAAACGTTTGATCGGACGCCGTTTTAATGATCCGGAAGTGCAGAGAGACACGCAGGTTATGCCATTTAAAATTGTCCAAGCGGGCGAGGGCGTAAAAGCGAAAATGGGCGACAAAGATTATTCACCGCAGGAAGTTTCCGCGATGATTTTGGCAAAATTAAAAGCGGACGCGGAAGCGCGCATCGGCGAAAAAATCACCGAAGCGATTATCACTGTGCCGGCTTATTTTGACGACTCGCAACGGCAAGCAACCAAGGACGCCGGAAAAATCGCCGGCCTGGAAGTGAAGCGCATCATCAACGAACCGACTGCCGCGGCTTTGGCTTACGGCTTTGACAAGAAAAAAGGCCAGCAGATCGCGGTTTACGATTTGGGCGGCGGTACTTTTGATATTTCCATTTTGGATATTTCCACCGATACCGTGGAAGTAAAATCAACCAACGGCGACACGCATTTAGGCGGCGCGGATTTTGACCAACGGATTATCGCTTGGATTATTGAAGAATTTAAAAAAGATCAAGGCATTGATTTATCAAAGGACACTTTGGCTTTGCAGAGAATTAAGGAAGCGGCGGAGAAAGCGAAAATTGAATTGTCTTCTGCCGTGGAAACTGAAATCAACCAGCCGTTTATCACGACTGACGCCAATGGCCCGAAACATTTGGTCATGAAATTGACCCGCGCCAAACTGGAAGAATTGATTATGGATTTGGTAGAAAAAACTTTGGAACCGTGCAAAGCGGCTTTGCGCGATGCCGGATTTGATAAAAGTGAAATTGAAGAAATCGTCATGGTTGGCGGCATGACTCGTATGCCGATTGTTCAGAAAAAAGTCAAAGAATTTTTCGGCAAAGAGCCGCACTACGGCGTGAACCCAGACGAAGTCGTGGCTATGGGCGCGGCGGTACAGGGCGGCGTGTTGCAGGGCGAAGTCAAAGATGTTTTGCTTTTGGATGTCACGCCTTTGACTCTCGGCATTGAAACTCTTGGCGGCGTGATGACACCGCTTATTGAACGCAACACCACCATCCCAACTTCCAAGTCGCAAGTTTTCTCAACCGCGGCTGATAGCCAAACAAGCGTAGAAATTCATATTCTCCAAGGCGAACGTCCAATGGCCGGCGACAACAAAACTTTGGGCAGATTTATTCTTGACGGCATTCCAGCGGCGCCGCGCGGCGTGCCGCAGGTGGAAGTGTCTTTTGACATTGACGCCAATGGCATCTTGAATGTGAAAGCGCGCGACAAAGCGACTAGTAAAGAACAGAAAATTACCATTACCGCTTCTTCCGGCCTTTCCAAAGATGAAGTGGAAAAAATGAAAAAAGAAGCGGAAATGCACGCTGAAGAAGATAAAAAGAAAAAAGAAAATATTGAAATAAAAAATCAGGCCGATGCCGTTGTCTTTACCACGGAAAAATTAATTAAAGAATCAGGCGACAAAATTAAACCGGAAGACAAGAAGGAGCTGGAAGAAAAATTAGAAGCTTTGAAAAAAGTAAAAGATACAGACCAATATGACGAAATGAAAAAGAAGCTGGAAGAAATGAACCAAGTAGCGCAGAGAATCGGCGCGGCGATGTACCAATCTTCCGCCTCCGCCCCAGGTGCTGGAGCTACAGCGGACACAGCCGGACAAGCTGGCGGCGCTTCTGAGACGAAAAAAGATGAGGGAACTGTAGAAGGGGAGTTTGAGGAGAAGAAATAGCCCTCACCCTAACCCTCTCCCACGACTGCGGTCGCGTGAGAGGGAACTATGGATTTTAATTTAAACTATTTATATAGCTCCCTTCTCTCGCGGTCGCAACCGCGGGAGAAGGGCGGGGGATGAGGGATGTCCAAACAAGGAAAAATTCAATTAGCCCGTGAATTTAGAAAAGTTCCGACCAAATCCGAGAAGATTATATGGAACGTTTTGCGTAATCGCCAGTTTATGAATTTAAAATTTCGCCGCCAGCATTTGAGTTCAGGGTATTTATTGGATTTTTATTGTGATGAATTGAATTTAGCGATTGAAATTGACGGTTCGGTTCATGATAATGAAGAGCAAACAAAATACGACGAAGAAAGGCAAAAAGCGATTGAAGAAAAAAAGATTAAATTTATAAGAATAAAAACGGAAGACGTTGAAAATAATTTGAATAACGTTTTAAAAGATTTAACAACTCAAATCAGCTCCCTTCTCCCGAGACCGTAGTAGCGGGAGAAAGGTTGAGGATGAGGAAAAAAATATGACAAACCAACCACAACCAAATCAGCCGCAAGAAATTAAAATTGCGGATAATATTCCGGGCGGGGAATACGCCAATGTGATGCAGGTGAATTTTAATAAAGATGAGTTTCAGACAATATTTTTTACCTTACTTGGGAATACCGGTCGCGTGGTGAGCAAAATTATCACCAACCCCGGGCATTTCAAACGCATGGCGAATGTGATGAACGAAGTGATTAAAAAATATGAACAGCAATTCGGCATGATCAAGGAGGCGGAAAGCGTCAGCGAAAAGGAAATAGGATTTAAAGCTTAGTTTATGATCGAAGAAATAAAACAACCAGAAGGTGAACATAATTTTGCATTAGATTCTATGCGGTTTGACGGGGAATCTTTTAGGATGTTCTACGGAGAAGGTGAAAAGATTTTTGGTCAGCAGAATGAGTTTGATGAGTTATATAAAAGATTATGCGGATTGATAGGAATCTTACATAAGTTGTTTAATGGTGACTTTGCTGGTAAAAAAATAGTAGATATTGGTTCGGGTGGAGAATATTTTAACGGGGATTTAGATCCTAATGCCGGACGGGAAAATAGACGTTCTCATTATCCTCCGGTTTTAGCAAAAATTCTCCATAATTTAGGAGCAGATGTTTTGGCTATAGATAGATTTATGAGTTCTGATAGCAGTAGATTCCCATTTAATACCCTAAGATTGGATTTTACTGAAAATGCTTGGCAAGAAAAAATCCCGGCTAATTTCAAAAAAAGTAATGTCATTATTTCTTCTTCTATTTTAGGTTATCAAATGCATTCAAGTGAAAAATTTAATATTTTAGAGTTTATAAAAAAATTATCCCATATTACCGAATATCAAGTACATGCAATCTTGGAGGATGATAAAGAATTTTTATCAGATTTAACTTCGGAAAATTTATGTGAAAATGGGCTAAAAGTAATTCACAATGGATTGGAACAAGAAAGTTTAGATGATAGAATATTTAGATATTTGATAATTAAAAATAAATAATGTCAAAAGATTATTACAAAACACTTGGCGTGGAAAAAAATGCCAACCAGGACGATATTAAAAAAGCCTTTCGGAAATTGGCGCACGAATACCATCCAGATAAAAAAGGCGGCGATGAAGCTAAATTCAAAGAGATTAACGAGGCCTATCAAGTTTTGAGCGATGAAAAAAAACGGGCTCAATATGACCAATTTGGCTCGGCTTTTGAGCATGGCCAAGCGGGCGGCGGGTTCTCCGGTTTTGATGGTTTTACCAACGGATTTTCGTCTCAAGGATTTAATATTAATATGGATGATCTAGGTGATATGTTTGGCGGCTTGGGCGATATATTTGGTTTTGGCGGTACGCGCGGAGGGAAAAGAGGACCAAAAAAAGGCAGAGACATTGAGACGCTTTTGACCATAGATTTCAGCGAAGCGGTTTTTGGCGCGGAGAAAGAAATCAGTTTAAAGAAAATTATTACTTGCGATAAATGTCATGGCAACGGCGCTGAGCCGGGAGCAAAAATTGAAACTTGCAAAACTTGCGGCGGTACGGGGCGAGTTATAAAAATGCAGCGGACTATCTTTGGTAATATGCAAGTTCAAGCAACTTGCAATGATTGCGGTGGCGAGGGAAAAATATATTCGCAAAAATGTTCCAAGTGTTCCGGACGCGGCGTGGCCGAAGAAATTGTAAAATTAAAATTAAAAATTCCCGCCGGTATTGATAATGGCGAATCAATCAGATTAACCGGACAAGGAGAGGCAGGCGAGAAAGGCGGCGTGGCCGGAAATTTGTACGTAAAAATCAGAATAAAAGAAGATAAACGTTTTATGCGTAATGAATATAACATAGAGTCAGAGGCGGAAATCAGCTTTACGCAGGCAGCGCTGGGTGATAATATTGAGGTAGAAACAGTTGATGGACTAGTAGCTTTAAAAATCCCCGAAGGCACGCAATCAGGCACAATTTTCAAGCTAAAAGGCAAAGGCGTGCCGATTTTGCAGTCCAAAGGATTTTGGGGCGATGGTTCTAAGCGCGGCGATCATTTGGTTGAAATTTTAGTTAAGACACCGAAGAACTTAACCAAAAAGCAGAAAGAATTATTAAGAGAATTAGATTTATAATAAAATAGTATGCAAGAACATGAGTATTTTCCCGGGAAAAAAAATTTTTCCAATCCTCAAAATCCCGAGGGCAAAAGATATCATGAAAAATTAATTTTAAGATTTTTCCCAAGCATTGAGGCTTTTAGAGATAGAGTTAAAATAATGCTGGAGTCTAAAAAATATGCTCCCAGTACCCGCAGTTTTGCTCGCCAAGTTTTTGGAGATGACATAAATAAAAGATTGTCTGATCGTGATTTTATGATATTTCTTGAACAAATTAAAAAAGCGGTTAAAGAGTTACAAGATAACTCAGATAACTCCCCGGTTTTTGGTGCGGATGAGATAGCAAGTATGGTAAAAGATGCGGATTCGCTAGCGGATCGTGAAGAAGAAAGAGTAGGGGTTCACCCCGAAAAATATAATAAAAAATAATTATTTATGAAAAAAAATATATCAAACAAATTAATAATTTTATTTATTATTTTTTCGTTAGGTATAAGCCTGGGTTTGGGCTTAAATAATTTTTTAGCCAAAAATATTTCTACTGCCACAGCCGATAGCTTGCGTTTAGACGATCAGGAGGCGACTATAAGAGCCATACAAAAAATACAACCCGCGGTAGTCAGCATTGTTATTTACGGGCAGGAAGAAATAGTTAATATTAATTTAAGTACCGGCAAACAAACCAAGGAAAATAAAAAGACAGAGAAAGGAGCAGGAACAGGATTTATAATTAATGCCGACGGGTTGATACTTACCAATAAACACGTGGTTAATGCGGCTGGCAATGGTTCCGCTGAATATGAAGTGATTTTAAATAATGGCAAAAAATATGATGCGAGCTTAATAAGCAAAGATCCAATTAATGATTTGGCAGTATTAAAGATAAAAGATAGCGGTAAATTGCCATGTGTGGAATTGGGAGATAGTAATAAATTGCAAATAGGCACTACGGTTATTGCTATCGGCAATGCCTTGGGTCGTTATCAAAATAGCGCTACCAAGGGGATTGTAAGCGGATTAGGTAGGCACATTGTGGCTAGCGACCAAATCGGCGCTTCCGAATCTTTGGATAATGTTATTCAAACCGATGCGGAGATCAATCCGGGTAATTCCGGCGGACCTTTAGTAGATTTAAATGGCAAGGTAGTGGGAGTAAATGTTGCCATTGATCAATCAGGCAGTTCAATAGGTTTTGCTATTCCAATTAATGACGTCAAATCAGCTATTGCCAGCGTGACAAAAAATGGCAAAATAGTTAGGACATATTTAGGCATTCGTTATGTAATGATTACGCCGGAAATTGTGGCGGATAAAAATTTACCTCGCAATTACGGCGCTTTAATCATTCGTGGCAGTAATGGCGAGGTGAGTGTTATGTCAAATTCCCCGGCGGCCTATGCCGGGTTAACAGACGGAGATATTATTTTTGAAGTTAACGCTATAAAGATAGAAGGGAAAAATACATTGCTTTCGGTTCTCCAGCGATTTAATCCGGGGAACAAAATAGGTTTAAAAATCCAGCGCGGGAATGAAACATTTGTTAAGACTGTAGTCTTAGAAGAGTTTAAATAATTTTTTTATTATATTTTATGAAGATATTGAAATTTGGAGCAATTTGGTGTAAAGAATGTTTAATAATGCGGCCGGTTTGGGATGAAATTGAAGCAGAAATTTTGGATTTGGCGACAGAATATTATGATGCCGACGAGCATTTTGAGGTATTGAAAGAATACGGCATTAAAGATATACCCGTTTGTATTTTTGTTGATAGTAATAACCAAGAATTTTTACGTCTTGAGGGACCACAGAATAAAGAAGAATTATTTAGAATTATTAAAGAAAATATTACTAGATAGAAGAAAATTAATAGCAGAAAACAGGGGCATTTAGTCTCTGTTTTTTTGTTTAAAATTATGGTATATTAATGTTAACAATCTTCAACTTTTATTTTTTGCAATTGATAAGCAAATTTGTAGATTTGCATATCATTTGTAGATTAGTATTTTTATGAGATACGATTTTATAACCATCGGCGGCGCGACAGAGGATATAACTTTTTATACAAAGGAAGGGGTTTTAATTGAGAATAAAAAAGATGTTTTGCACCAAAAACTTTTGGCGTTTAAATTTGGCGCAAAAGTTAAAATTGATTCTTCATATTCTACTTTCGGCGGCGGCGCGGCCAATGCCGCGGTTAATTTTTCCGGATTGGGATTTAGGGCAGCCAGTCTGATTTGCGTCGGCAATGATGAAAGAGGGAGAAAAATTATAGATAATTTAAAGAAAAAGATGGTTGACATTAGCTTAACGCAGATTGTTAAAGATATAGAAACCGGTTTTTCTTTCATGTTAACCGGGCCGGGAAATGAACATATAGTTTTTTCTAATCGCGGTGCGAACGCGGAATTGAGAATTGCGAATTACGAATTAAAGATTTTAAAAAAAACAGAATGGATTTATATTTCTTCACTTGCAGGAGAGTGGGAGAAAAATTTAAATAAAATTTTTTCCGTTTCGGATGCCAAAATAGCTTGGAATCCTGGCAGAAGACAGATAATCTCTGGGGTTAAAAAAATTAGCAAGTTTATGGCAAGAACAGACGTCTTTTGTGTTAATAAAGACGAGGCGATTGAATTGGCTGTCTCAGTTCAAAAATTTAAAAATGAAGGTGGAGAATTTTTGAATAACATAAAAAATTTGTTGAAAATTATAAAAAGTTACGGACCGGAAATTGTTGTGATTACTAACGGTCGCCACGGTGTTGATGTGTTTGATGGTGTAAATTTTTATCACCAAAATATAATCAAAGAAAAAAGAGTAGCCGATACTACGGGTGTTGGCGATGCGTTTAATTCTTCTTTTGCCGCCGGGTTGAAAATTTATCAGGGCAATATCAATAACGCGATTAAACTTGGTCTTAGAAATACTGCTTCGGTCGTCGCTTTGCCGGGCGCGCAGAATGGATTACTTACAAAAAAAGACTTATAAAATTTATGAATCTTAACACTCTTTTTAACCCCCAATCAATCGCGATTATCGGGGCATCGCGCGACAAGGAAAAATTAGGTTATCAAATTTTAAATAATATCCGATCGGGCGGCTACCGGGGAAAAATATTCCCCATAAATTTAAAAGCCGAAACCATTGATGGCCTGGAAGCGTTTAAAAGTGTTAAAGACGCGAAAGAAAAAATTGATTTGGCTGTCATTGTAATTCCGGCCAAATTTGTTTTATCGGAAATAAGAAATTGCGCCGATGCGGGGATAAAAAATCTTGTCATCATCAGCGCCGGCTTTTCCGAAACTGACGCGGAGGGCAAGAAAGCGGAAGAAGAGATAAGAAAAATCGCCGCTGAATTTGGGTTGAATATTTTAGGTCCAAATTGTTTGGGCTTTATTAATAGTTATAACGATTTAAATCTTACTTTTGCCAAAACTCCTCCTTTTTTGCCGCACCTGCCAAAAGAAAGCCGGCAGGGAAGAGTGGCGATTATTTCACAATCCGGCGCGATTGAGAGCGCGGTTTTGGATTGGTTTGGCGACAAAAATTTTGGTTTTTCGTATTTTATCAGTATTGGCAACGCGGCGGTATTGGATGAAAATGATTTTTTTGAGTTTTTGGCCCAGGACAAAAATACCGATTTAATCATCGCTTATTTGGAGGAAATCAAAGACGGCCAGCGATTCATGGAGGTGGTTTCGCGGTTGAGCCGTTTAAAGCCGTTTGCGGTTCTCAAAGCCGGCAGAACCAAGGCCGGAAAAATCGCCGCGCTTTCGCACACCGGCAGTTTGGCCGGTTCGGACGAAGCGATTATGACCGGATTGAGGCGCAGCGGCGCGGTGATTTTGGAAAAATTGGAAGATATTTTTAATCTGACCAGATTGGCGGCGCGTCCGGCGAAAATAAAAGATAACAATATTTATATCGTTTCCAATGCCGGCGGCCCCTTGGTGCTTACCACTGATGAATTGGAAAAAAACAATTTGCCGCTGGGAAAATTTTCTTCGGTGCTGGAAAAAGAATTAAAAACAAAATTAAGCGAAATAAAAAATATTCATAATCCGTTTGATATCATCGGCGATGCCACGGCTGATCGCTACCAAAGGGCGTTGGAAACAATTTTGGCGGACAAAAATATAAATAATGTTTTAGTTTTGTTGACGCCGCAAACTACTACCGAAATTGAAAAAACCGCCGAAGTTATCAGCGCGTTGGGAAAAAAGTACGCTCAAAAATTAATTTGCGCCAGTTTTATCGGCGGCGATTCGCTCGCCAAAGGAAAAAAGATTTTGGAAAAAAATTTCATTCCCAGTTTTGATTACCCCGAACAAGCAGTGCGGGCGATGGCGCAGATGATTGGTTATCAAATCAGTAAAAATAACATTCAGATTTATAAAAATAATTTAGATAGCAGACGACAGATAGCACCTGCCTGCGCAGGCAGGGACGGCAGCAAACAGGCGATTATAAAAAATAAGCAGTTGAATTATTTAAAGTCGTTTGAATTAATAAAAAAATATGGGATTAAGACAGTAGATAATAAAATTATAAAGTGTGAAAAAGATTTGAACACTCTGAAATATCCGATTGCGCTTAAAGCGGTTGGAGAAAAAATAATCCACAAAACAGACAAAAATTTAATTGCGCTCAATCTAAAAAATGCTAGTGAAGCGAAAAAGGCCTTTGGGAAATTTAAATCCGTATTAAAACAAGAAGGTAATTATTGTTTGGCGCAAACCATGATTGGCGAGGGCAGGGAAATGATAGTCGGCTTTAAACGCGATGAATTTTTTGGGCCGATTATCATGGCCGGCGCCGGCGGAATTTATACGGAAATTTTAAAAGACACGCAAACAGAAATTGACGATATTGATTTGCCGCGCGTAATGAAAATGATTGAAAAATTAAAATCCTATAAAATTTTATCCGGCACGCGTGGACAAAAGTCTTATGACGTTAAAGCTTTGGCGCAGGCTATTGTTAGCGTGGCGCGTTTGGCGCGAGAGCATAGCGAAATTCAAGAGCTGGATATTAATCCGTTATTTGTAACACGAAAGGGGATAATCGCGGCGGATGTAAGAATAATCACATGATCAAAAAAATTTTTTCCGGACAAATCAATAGTATTACCGTAGCGGCGGCTTTAGTCGCTTTTTCTAGTTTGGCGAGCCGATTGCTTGGTGTTTTTCGTGATCGTATTTTGGCTGGGCAATTTGGCGCGGGTGATACGCTTGATGTTTATTATGCCGCTTTTCGCGTTCCGGATTTGATTTTTAATTTGTTGATTCTTGGCGCGTTATCGGCTGGATTTATTCCGATTTTAACCGGACTTATTAAAAGTCCGCTTGACAAAGCGAAGGGATTTATTTTTGGCGAGGAAAATAAGGAGGCGTGGATTTTTTCCAGTAATTTATTAAACATTTTAGTTGTGTCATTATTTATTCTTTGCGGATTTGGCATAGTATTTGCTCCAGGATTTGTAAGATTAATGACCCCGGGATTTTCTCTGGAAAAGCAGGAATTAACCGTCGCTTTAACCAGAATTATGTTTCTCTCGCCGATATTTTTAGGAATTTCCAGTGTGTTTGGAGGAATTTTACAGTCTTTCAAAAGATTTTTTGTGTATTCACTTTCGCCGATAATGTATAACATCGGTATTATTATTGGCGCTTTGTATTTCGTGCCTATTTGGGGTATTTACGGCTTGGCAATCGGCGTGGTATTTGGCGCTTTTCTTCACATGATTGTACAGTTGCCCAGTGTTTATGGCTTGGGATATAAATATAAATTTATATTTGACTGGCGCAATGGAAATATTAAGAAAATTTGGAACATGATGGTGCCGCGCACTATGAGTCTGGCAATTTCCCAGATTAATTTAGTGGTTATTACAATTATTGCTTCAACACTAGCTAGCGGCTCTCTTTCAGTATTTAATTTTGCCAATAATTTGCAGGTATTTCCGGTGGGAATTTTTGGTATTTCTTTTGCAGTAGCCGCTTTTCCTACTTTGGCATCTACCGCTTTCAACAGAACAGAGTTGGTTAAAAATTTTTCTTTGACTACCAGACAAATTTTATTTTTTGTCATTCCTTCCATGGTTTTGCTTTTGACTTTGCGCGCGCAGATTATTCGCGTAGTTTTGGGCGCGGGAAATTTTGACTGGGAAGATACTATTTTAACTATTCAAACATTGGGTTATTTTTCAATAAGTTTGTTTGCTCAGAGCTTGGTACCATTGCTTATAAGGATGTTTTATGCGCGCCATAATTCCAAAACGCCATTTTTTATTGGTTTGGCCACGGCGGCGGCAAACGTGCTCTTGGCTTTTTATTTTGCGAGGCATATGGGCGTAGCTGGTCTAGCTCTGGCTTTTTCCTTTGCTAATATTCTTAATTTTGTTTTGCTTTGGTTAGCGCTTCACTTTGAGCTGGAAACCATGGATGAAATAAAAATTTTAGTTTCATCAATAAAGTTTTCCGCCTCAGCAGTTGGTTGCGGTTTGGCGGTGCAAGGCACCAAATATTTTATCGCGCCGCTGGTAAACATGACTAAGCTTTGGGGTATTTTGGCACAAGGTGCAATCGCCGGACTATTTGGAATAATTGTTTATATAGCGATGTGTTCCATGTTTAAAAGCGAAGAGTTGATGGGTTTTTGGGAGGCTATTAAACGTCGTTTACCGTGGAAAAAAATTGAAGCTGGTGATCAAGGGGAGGCGAGGGGAATCTAGAATTTTCGATTTACGATTTATGATTTAAGAATATGCGAGGGTAATACCTCGCTTATCTTGATTTTATATTATATTTGTGTTAACTTGTTTTTAGTTGGGACCTTATAAACCCGAACAAGGAGGATGCAAATCCATGGAAAAGGCCAAGGTGATGGTAAATGGTTTGCCGGGCAATATGGCAACGGTTGTAGCGCGGTATTTACTCTGGCAAAATGATATTACCGTTCTTCCTCAGTCTCTGACTGGGCCGGAAATAGATATGATCTCTTTCCAAGTCACGGACAAAGACAGTTTTTTCCTTTTTCAGCAGGGAAAGCACGTCGAGATTTTCCCGCGCATTGTTTCCGCGCATGCCCCTTTCATTGCCGTGGATTTCACCTCGCCCGCGGCCGTGGTTTTAAACGCCAGGCTTTACTGCGAGCATAAAGTGCCGTTTGTCATGGGCACCACCGGCGGCGACCGTGATTTGCTTGCTGATATGGTGGCGAAAGCCGGAATCTGCGCGATCATAGCACCCAACATGTCCAAAGAAATCGTGGGGTTCACTGCTATGATGCAGCATATGGCGATAAATTTTTCCAAGATTTTTGCGGGCTACACCCTAAGGATCACGGAAAGCCACCAAGCTGGAAAGGCCGACACCTCAGGAACGGCCAGGGCCATGATTGGCTTCTTTAACGCCATGGGCATTGTTCCGTTCGAGGAGAAGCAGATTAAAAAGATCCGCGACCCTAAAACCCAAGAAGTGATGGGGGTTCCTAAGCAGAATCTCGGTGGCCACGGCTGGCATACCTATGAGCTTGTTTCGCCGGATGGAAACGTTATGTTTTGTTTTACCCATAACGTGAATGGCCGTGGTGTATATGCCGAAGGTGTTGCGGCCGCCGTCCGTTTTCTGGCCAAGAAGGTGGGAGAGGGCGTCAATGGCCAGGTTTTTTCCATGATAGACGTCCTTAAGGGCGTCTGATCAGCGGGAACTTTCCGTGCGTTACAAGCAGATAGAAATATCTGCTTTTTTTATTTGACCAAAAAGGTAAAAAAATATAAGATAAATACATAAAGAATCAGAAACTCGGTTTCCAATTGGAAACCGAGTTTCTTGAAAGTTATTTATGACCAACATACGAAATTTTTGTATTATCGCGCATATTGATCACGGTAAGTCCACGCTGGCTGACCGAATGTTAGAAATTACCGGTACAGTTGAAAAAAGAAAGATGAAAAATCAGGTTTTAGACAGAATGGATTTGGAGCGCGAGCGCGGCATTACCATTAAACTTCAACCCGTGACTATGAATTATCAGGGGTATATTTTGAATTTGATTGATACGCCTGGGCATGTGGATTTTACCTATGAAGTATCGCGCAGTTTAGCGGCTGTAGAGGGCGCGATTCTTTTGGTTGATGCCACTCAAGGAATTCAGGCGCAAACGCTTGCTAATTTGTATTTAGCCATTGAACAAAATTTAACTATTATTCCGGTGATCAATAAAATTGATTTGCCGGCGGCGAATATTGAAAAAACAAAAAAAGAAATTATCAATCTTTTGGGCTGTAAAAAAGAAGAAATAATTTGCGCTTCCGGAAAAAGCGGAGTGGGAGTTGAAGAAATTCTCAAAGCAGTAATTGAACGTGTCCCGGCGCCAAAACATACCTCACCCCAACCCTCTCCTTTAAAAGGAGAGGGGACAATTTTAAGGGCGTTGATTTTTGATTCTAATTTTGACGAATATCGCGGCGTAGTCGCTTATGTGCGAATTGTAGACGGCAAGGTGAAAAAAGGTGAGAAAATTTTTTTAATTGCAACCGGAGTAAAAAGCGAAGCGTTGGATGTAGGAATTTTTAAGCCTGATTATAAATCAACAGACAGTTTGGATACCGGGCAAATAGGTTATATTGTTACCGGTTTTAAAGATGTTAGCGAATGTCGAGTTGGTGATACCGTGACAATTTATAAAAGTTCAAATCTTGGTTTAGGAGTTGAACCGTTGCAAGGATACAAAGAGGTAAAGCCAATGGTTTTTGCCGGAGTTTTTCCGCGCGAGGGCAATGATTTTCAGGAGCTTAGAGAAGCTATTTCTAAATTAAAACTAAATGACGCCGCTTTGTATTATGAGCCGGAACAATCACATGCTCTTGGTTTTGGATTTAGGTGCGGATTTTTGGGTCTTTTACATCTGGAAATTTTTCAAGAAAGGTTAAGGCGAGAATATAATCTTGATTTAATCGTTACTACGCCGAGTGTAGTTTATAAAGTTTATAAAAAAAATGGAGAAGAAATAGTTGTTCGCACTCCGCAAAAGTTACCTGACCCCACAGAGATTTTAAAAATCGAAGAACCGTGGGCGGTTTTGGATATTATCGCTCCTAAAGAATTTTTAGGAGGTATTATGGAGTTGACTCAGGCAAAACGCGGTATTTATAAAAATACAGAATATTTGGATGAAAATAGAGTGATTATCCATTACGAAATACCAATGTCAACAATTTTGACGGATTATTATGACAAAATAAAAAGCGTAAGTTCCGGTTACGCGTCAATAAATTACGAATTTCTTGATTATCGCGAGGCCGATGTGGTAAAAATGGATATTTTGGTGGCTGAAGAGCCGATAGAGGCCTTAGCCATAATAGTTTATAGTGACGATGCGTTTCGTCGAGGCAAAGAGATAGTTGAAGTTTTAAAAGATACTTTGCCCAAACAAATGTTTGTAGTCAAATTGCAAGCGGCAGTGGGTGGAAAAATTATTGCGGCGGAAAGATTAACAGCAATGCGCAAAGATGTTACTGCGAAATTATATGGCGGTGACGTTAGTCGTAAGAAAAAATTGTTAGAAAAGCAAAAAAGAGGAAAAAAGAAAATGATGGCCGCAGGCAAGGGGAGCGTGGAAATACCGAGTGATACTTTTGTGAAGATACTTAAAAAATAATTTAAAAATAAAAAATTATATTTATGAAGAAAAAAAGCATTATAAAATTTTTTTGGGCAGTAGTTTGCGTTATGGTTATTTTAAGCATGGTAATTTGGACAATAGCCTTATAAATATGAAAAAAATTTGGCAGTTAGCGCCAAAAATAGATAAGAGGTTGAGCGATAAATTCCCGGAATTTTCTCCGGTGATTTTGCAATTGCTTTTTAATCGCGGGTTTACCGGACGCGAAGAAATAGACAAATTTTTTTATCCCGATTTGGAAAAAGATATTTTTGATCCGTTTTTTCTCAGGCAAATGAACGAAGCGGTTGATTTGATTATCAAGCATGTTAAAGCGCAGAATAAAATTGTAATTTATGGAGATTATGATGCTGATGGAGTTACCTCATCAGTAGTTTTAACCGAAACTTTAAAAATTTTTAAAGCGCAGGTTGACTATTATATTCCCGACCGTATTAAAGAAGGTTATAGCTTGAATATGGAAGCAATCAAAAAAATTATTGAAGCAGGAGCGAAATTGATCATTACGGTTGATTGCGGAATAATCAGCAAAAACGAAGTAAAGTACGCGCAAGAATTGGGAGCAGAAGTTGTTATTACCGACCACCATACGCCTCCTGAAAAAGACGATGATTTGCCGCCTTCCATAATAATTAATCCGCATGTGCGCGGTGAAAATTATCCGTTTAAATATTTAGCCGGTGTAGGCGTTGCTTTTAAATTGGCTCAAGCATTAATTGCAAAATCAACTTTGAGTGAAGTGGATAAAAAAAAGTTGGAAACAAAATTATTGGATTTGGTTGCTATTGGTACGATTGCCGATTTGGTGAGTCTGGTGGGAGAAAATCGGGTATTGGTTAAAAAGGGATTAGAGGTTATTAGCAATAATGATAGATTGGGATTAAATGAATTAATAAAAATTTCGCAATTAAATAACGGGAAAAAACTTGACTCTTGGAATATTGGCTTTCAAATCGCGCCACGTCTTAATGCGGCCGGCCGTATGGATTTGGCTCATAAAGCATTTGATTTGTTGATTACCAAAGACAAAAGCGAGGCAGAAAATTTAGCCCAGTTTTTGAATGAAAAAAATGCTGAGCGGCAGAGGTTAACCGAAGAAATAAGCGTCCAAGCCGAAGCAGAAATTAGTGATAAAGATAATAAAATAATTATTAGCGTTTGTCCGGAAAATACTTTAAATTGGAATGAAGGAGTTATCGGTTTGGCGGCCGGTCGGTTATGCGAAAAGTTTTATCGCCCAACATTAGTGATTGCGAGAACCGAGGATGGATATAAGGGCTCGGGAAGAAGCATCGCCGAATTTGATCTAGTTGCGGCTATTCGGGAATGCGGTGAATTTTTGGAAAGATATGGCGGGCATCCGCGTTCTTGCGGTTTTTCCTTAAAAGCAGAAAATTTAGAGAAATTTGCCGAGAAAATGAGGATAATTGCAGAGGAAAAATTACATGAAGAAGATTTGCAGCCAAAATTAATAATTGATTGTGAAGCGGATATTAAGGAAATTGACGAAGACTTGGTAAATCAAATTGAAAAGTTTTCTCCATTTGGACAAGATAATTTCAAGCCGAAATTAATGAGTCGGAATATTCAAATCAAAGACATTATGACTATGGGCGCCGAGGGACAGCACATTAAATTCCGTTTTAACGGTTTTTGGGCTATTTCTTTTGGCGGCGCGGAAGGGTGGAAAGATTATAAAGTTGGTGATATAGTTGATGTGGTTTATAATTTAGAAATAAATGAGTTTAATGGGAGAAGGGAAGTGCAGATGAAAATTGTTGACATGAGAAAAATATAATCCTAATTTTTGATAAAATTATAAATCCTAAGCACTAAATCCTAAATAAGCATAAAATTCAAAATCTAAAATCCAAAACAGTTTTGAAATTAGAATTTATAACATTTGAATTTGTTTAGGATTTAGAGTTTAGTGCTTAGGATTTAAAAAATATTATGGAAAAAATAAAAAAGTTAATTATATATACGGACGGCGGCGCGCGCGGCAATCCGGGTCCGGGCGGGATTGGGGCGGTAGCTTATAATACTGAACGAAATGTTGTTTTTGAAATTTCCCGATTCATCGGCCATAGCACCAACAATCAAGCGGAATACAAAGCGGTAATCGCGGCTTTGCACAAAGCGCAAGAAATCGGCGCGGAAGAATTAGAGTTTTTTTTGGATAGCGAATTGGTAGTTAAACAGCTAAATCGCGAGTATCGGGTAAAAGATAAAGATCTTGCGCCGCTTTTTGTTCAGATTTATAATGCGAGCATCGGTTTTAAAAAAGTGAGTTACAAACATATTCCGCGCGAGATGAATAAAATCGCCGATCGTTTGGCAAATGAGGCTATGGATCGGGGTGTTTGAGTTGAAAGTTAAAGAGGACGACTAGCTCAGTTGGTTACCCGCCCGAACGACTGACGCCGTTCAGTCGGGCGGGGAGCTTTACATTGACATTAAAAATATTAATAACGGACGACTAGCTCAGTTGGTTACCCGCCCGAACGACTGACGCCGTTCAGTCGGGCGGGGAGCTTTACATTGACATTAAAAATATTAATAACGGACGACTAGCTCAGTTGGTTACCCGCCCGAACGAC
>JAQVLT010000020.1 GCA_028704015.1 Patescibacteria group bacterium
TTATGATTTACAACCTGAAATTCGCCGTCATATTTCTTGTCAATATAGACTTTAACCAAAGAATTATTTTTGGCTAAACCGACAACAAACGGCTGAGAAACTGTAGAATTTTTGTTTACCACCTGTTTCAATAAGGTAGGCGCCGGCATCGGATCTTCAATGAAAATTTTAACCAATTCTGATTTTTCACTTTTTGAGCCATTCTCGCTTTCAGCAATAAGATAAATAAAATGTTCACCCTTGGTTAAATCTTTTTCTGGTTGGTAGGCAAAATTTGCCGTACCAGAATCATGGATTAAAATTTCAGTCTGTTTTACCAATACATCATCAAGATAAATTTTTACTTTGGTGCCGCTTAAAGCAAGACCAGAAATAATAGGCCTCAATACTCCCAATAGCGCACTGGCATCAGGAGAAAGAAGTGTCGGCGCGGGAATTGGCTTAACGGAAAAATTTGCTCTGGCTGACTGAGATAAAACCAAAGAAGTTTTATCACGCGCTAAAACCATTGCTTCGTGGCTACCGGAAACTAAAACATCGTTAGTAGTAAAAGAAAATCCAACCAAACCATTGCCGAGATCCGCCAATAACGCATTGCCGGAATAACTACCATCAATATAAATGAGTATTTCTGTGTTTATATCAGTAGTACCACTAATAAACGCTTTACCAAAATCCAAGGAAGCTACACCACTTCTTGCTTCAATTATAATTGGCGAATTTACCTGACTGGCGCTGGCTGTTTTTGAACCAATCACCAAGAAAACGCTGAAAAGAGCAAAAAATAACAGAAAATAAAGAAAAACTTTTTTATTTCTTCTCATATTTTATATTTTAAACCTCCTTTTGTTTATTTTAGTTGGGGCCAATGGGGAGCATTTCAGTGCAAACCAACCTGTCCCTTTTGACCCCAACCATACTAAAAAATTGTATGCATTTTTAAATTTACTCGTATGCAATTAGAGCGTCAAGTATATAACCGGTTAGCTAATTGTGCGTAAATATATGCTAACTTGTGCAAAATTTTGGGGATAAACTATGGATAAACAACAAATTAGATCTAAAATTAGTCATATTATATCTTTAAAATGTCTAATTTTAGCAATTTTTTTATATTTATTAATATCCACAGAAATTAAATCAATTTTCACAAAATTTTCGTCTATATTATTTTCAAAAATATAATTAGCTACAGCAGTTCTAAAACGTCGCATTTTTGTGGAAGAAAAAGCCTCGTCCGCTTCTCCAAAGATACTTGAAGTTCTTGTTTTTACCTCAATAAAAACTGTAAAATCGCCATTTTTAGCAATAATATCAATTTCTTTGTAACTTATTTTAACATTTGAATCTAAAATTTGATAACCTTTACGGATTAAATAATTTTTTGCTAACATTTCACCAAATTGTCCGACTGTTTGTTTGTAATTCATAATGTTTCCTATTTGACTTAGTAAAATTTATAATTTAACATCTTAAATATCTATAAATTTTAAAAACAAACTTATTGCTCATTACACAAGGAGGGACGCATGGATTCTGAGAAAGAAAATTTCTGCACAATAGCTTATTTCTGCCGTGCAAAAGGCACGGAAAAACAATGTAAATGCCACTATTTTGAGGCGACACACTCCGTGACACCTGAATTTTGTGCAAACAGAGGTACCGGTGGTGAAAAAAAACCATGCAACTCCTCTGAGGCGCAAGTGGCGGCGGCAAAAAATAATCCTGAAAAAACAAATTTTTGCGCAATAGCTTATGTCTGCTGCGCAAAAGGCACGGAAAAACAATGTAAATGCAAATACTTTGTGCCGCACCATGTGGCGCTTGATTTTTGCATATGCAGGGACGTCAACCGATGCTGCAATTCTCCCGAGGCACAGGTAGCGGCGGCAAAAAATAAGGAGAATTGATCTTTAAGACTTAAATTATCCAACTGGATCGCCAATAAAGCGGTCTTTTTTATTTTAAAAATTTCAAATATTTGCTATAATTATATCATACCTTACGAAATACGAATTTTTACAAATATACAAATAACTATTTAACGAATTAACTATAAAATTATGAAAAAAACTAAACTTCTCATTATTTCTCTCTTCGCGCTGCTCCTATCAATGCCTATTGCCGCCAGCGCTTTTGAGGTAAAAACCGATACCGCTGTCTATGTAGAGAAAAACGAAACTATTGATGGCAATCTCTATGCCGCCGGTCAAACGATCACGGTAGACGGTAAAGTTAATGGCGACATTATCTGCGCCGGGCAATCAGTAAACATCAATGGCGAAGTGGCTGGCGACATTATCTGCGCCGGGCAATCAGTAAACATCAATGGAAAAATCGGGGGCAGTGTACGCGTGGCTGGCAATAGCGTTAACATTAATGCCGATATTGCCGAAAATTTGATGACCGTCGGCGCGACGATAAACGTAGCAACGGAAAGTAACATTGGCTGGGATATGGCGTTCGCGGCTGCAACTACGGAAATGCGCGGTAAAATAAAAGGCAGCCTCCACGGTACTGGCGCGCAATTAATCGTTGCGGGAGAAATTGGCAAAAACATAAATGTACGCTTAGACAGCAGCCAAAATAAAAATGGAAGTAATTTAATTATAAAAAATAACGCCAAAATTGGCGGCGACTTAACTTACGCGGATTGTAAAACTTGTAATGAAGCAACTATTGAATCTGGAGCAACAATCGGCGGCAAGACTACCCGCAATGAAATAAAAACTGCACCAAAAAAAGAAGCAAAAAACTTGATGATGTTTGGTCTTGGCATCGGCTGGATTTTTTCGCTATTCTCCAGTTTAGTAATCGGCTTAGTATTAGTCAGCTTATGGAAAAAACAAATCATTGAATTAACCGACGAAATGTTTAATAAAATTAAAGCTTCAATCGGCTGGGGATTTGTTATAATGTTTTTAATTCCGATCTTAGTAGTAATAATAATACTTACAATTATTGGCATCCCCTTGGCATTAATTCTCTTGGGTCTTTGGGTAACAGCCATATATATGAGTAAAATTTTGGTCGGCATTATGATCGGCCGCAACCTACTGGAGAAAATCTGGGTAAGCAAAAAAGATTCTATAATTTTAGCGATGATAATCGGTATTTTAGTGGCTCAAATTATTTTTGCAGTTCCATTTATTGGCTGGATTTTAGCATTAATCGCTGTTTGGTGGGGCATTGGCGGAGCTTGGATTTATTATAGAAAAAATTAATATTTAAATTTATTAAATAAAAAAGAGAGGCTTTGAAACAGCTTCTCTTTTTTAGCTGGACAAACCAAGACGTTTTGTAATAGAATTAAGCTATAAATAAATTTTAATTTAAAAATATGCTTATTGGTATAATATCCGACACGCACGACCATGCAAGGAATTTATTAAAAGCAATTGAAATTTTTAATAAAAAAGACGTTGAACTTGTAATACATTGCGGCGACTGGGTTTCTCCTTTCATGCCTGATTTTTGTAAAAATTTAAACTGCCAAATTATTTCTGTTTTCGGGAATAATGAAGGCGATAAATTTCGATTTTTAAAAAGACAACAAAAAAATAACTGGAATATTGAATTTAATAATAGTTGTGTGGAAAAAAAACTGGATGGCAAAAATATTATTGCTTATCACGGTGATAACCCCAGCATTTTGAATGCCTTAATAAACAGCCAAAAATATGATGTAATTTTTTTTGGACATAATCATGAATCGTCAATTGAAAAAAGAGGAAATACTCTCTGCGTCAATCCGGGAACTATCTGTGAATATTCTAATTCGCAAATAATTAATAACCCGACAGTTGCCATCTATGACACAAAAATTAATGCGGCAGAAATAATTAAATTATAAAATAATTAAATTATCTATTATGAAAGTAAATCCATATATTTTTCGCGGCTACGACCTGCGGGGCGTAGTTGATAAAGATCTAAATCCGGAAATCGTCGAGCATTTGGGCAGAGCGCATGGCACGCTTCTAAAAAAATCCGGCATTACCAAAGCCGTGGTTGGCTATGACTGCCGCCGGACAAGCAAGGAATATGCAGACGCGATTATCAAAGGGCTTGCCTGGGCAGGAATTGATTGTATTAATATTGGAATGAATTTAGTGGGCACTTTCTATTGGTCACAATATTACTTAAACGCAAAAGGCGGCGTCTTTGTCACCGCCTCGCACAATCCGGCCCAATACAACGGTTTTAAATTTGCTAATGATTTCTCAGAAACTCTAGTGAGCGCTGGCATGCAAGAACTCAGAAAAACGGTTGAAGATGAAAGTTACCAAAAATCCGAGGTGCCTGGAAAAATTATCAAGCAAGACGTCCGCGAAGCTTATTTCGATGATTTGGCAAAAAGATTCACAATAACTAAAAAATTTAAAGTAGTAGTTGACCCAACCAATTCCACTGCCGGAGTAATTATGCCCGACCTGCTTCGAAAGATGGGTTGTGAAGTGATTGAAAGCAACTGTAATATTGACCCAAAATTTCCCTTAGGCACGCCTGATCCGACCGAAACAATTGTGGCGGAAAGATTAAAGAAAAAGGTTCTTGAAGAAAAAGCGGATATTGGATTCTCTTATGATCCGGATGGCGACCGCATCGGCATCGTGGATGAAAAAGGAACAATTATTTGGAACGATGTCTTGGTTGCGCTTTTCGCGATAGACGTCTTAAATAGCCATCCGGGCGATAAAATAATGTTTAATATTTTATGTTCCAAGGTGGTAGAAGAAACCATAAAAAAATACGGCGGCACGCCTTTTATGTGGCGCGTCGGCCATTCATTTCTGAAGAAAAAAAATCAAGAAATCAAAGCCGCCTTTATCGGCGAACTTTCCGGACATTTCTTTTTCTCCAAAGATTTTTATAATCACGATGATGGCGCCTATTCAACTCTCCGCCTTCTTCAATATTTATCACGAACAAAACAAACTTTACACGAAGCCGTAGAAGCTCTGCCGCAATATATTTCCAGCGCAGAAATCAAAGTAGGTTGCGCAGATGAATTAAAAGCAAAGTTGATTGATGAAATCACAAAAAAATTAAAAATTGATTGGCCACAAGCGGAAATAATTGAAGGTGAAAGCGCTGGCGATGGCGTCCGCTTGAATATGGAGGACTCAATGTTTGTTGTCCGCTATTCGCAAAATGGCCCTTACTTAACCGTAAAATTTGAAGCTAACACGGAAGAAAAATACAGAGAACTTAGGGATTACATTAGCAAGCTGCTGCACGGCTACCTGGAAATAGATTGGACTTTTGGGGTGAATGTAGAAAGTTTGAAATAAATTTATCAAATTTAAGACGTCCGTTATCCAGAAAGGTAACGGACGTCTTTTTTATTTTTTTCTATTTTAAATTCTATCTATTTCCCAAGTGCCGCCATTATTTCCTTAATATCTTTAACATCTTCTTCGGTTAATCCTAACTGAGTCCTGTTTTGGTATAAATGATAATATTCTTTATCGCGGCTGTAACTCGGAATGCCCTGACCGCGACGGATATAATCTTTGTATTTTTTTACCAAATTTAAAATTAACTGCTGATTGGCCGTGCCTAAATTTTGAAATTTATAATTTTTTCTCACCAACTCATGCAATTTTTGCTCAAATTGGTAATCAGTCAAATTGCCGGCATTTTTTACTAGATCTTTGATGTCCATATTTTTGAGTTTAATTATTTAATCTCTTTAACATAAACCACAAAATCTTTGTGAAAATAATGGTCGGGAAGCAATGCTTGTTTTTTGAATCCCAAACTTTTGAAAAATGGGTCTTCCGGATAATCATTGCCGGATATCAACCAAATTTTATGATCGCCAAATTTTTCCCCAAACTCTTCAGCTTTCTGAATAAGTTTTGTGCCGACTCCTTTTCTTCTTTTTTCTTCGGCCACAATAATATTTGAAATATAAATTGTGCCTGATTCGTGTTTGCCAAAAATCAAACCGACAATTTTTTTATTTTCCACCGCCTTAAAACTAAATGGCGTGGAGTTCCATTTTATTCCTTTGCCAAAATGGACATCATTAACTTTTTGCCATTCGCTTTCATTAAAGCCCATTACTTTCTTTTGTACGGCTTTGGAAATTTTGATCATCTAAAAATTATTTAATTTATGATAGAAAAAATTAATACTACTATAAATCATATTAATCGCAAAATAAAAAAATGTCAGAGAAAAAATTTTAAAAATCGCTGGAACAATCTTGGGGTGAGATAAAATCTTTCTAAAACTAGAAAAAATAACAGCAACGGAAAATGTGGAAATCAGCCAGCCAATTTCCACAAAGATCAAAAATAAATAGGCACCAAAAATCATTTTTTCTCCCGACAAAATAGCTTTTGGCACGCATACCGTAATCCAATACATCCACAGCGTTCCATTCGCCAATATCATGGCTGAAATTTTACCTAAACTAAAATTTATTTTTTGGCCAGAATCAATACTCTTAACTTTCAAAATGGAAATTGACATTAAAATTAAAATGCCAGCGCCAACGATTGATAACCCTTGAAAAAAATAATCCGGAAATTTTATCACTGAAAAAATAATCAAACTTATCAAAGCAACCACGGTTTCCGTAAACATTGCCCAAAAAATAATTCGTAAACTTTTTAGAATACCGGATTGTAAAATCTCTGTAAAAGTGGCCGTTAAAACCGGCCCGGGAATAACACCGCCGATAAAACCTAAAATTAAAGCTGTTATAAATTGATTGGTCATATTAATAATATTTTATCATATTTAATCTGCAAAATAAAACTGCAAATATTTTCAAAAAAAACAGAGTTTGAAACTCTGTTTTTGTTTTATTTAAACTTTGTCTTCGACTAGCTTTTTAACAAATCAACAGCTGCTTTAGGCAAATTGTACGAAGCCCAGGAATTGCTTACCTCGACAACTAGAACGACATCATTGTTATCTACAATTTTTTTCAGTTCGTCTCTTATAGCTTCTGCGGATTTAGCCGTCTTAATGACCCATTGTGAATATAATGCTTTAGCGTGTTCATAGTATGAAGCAATATAAGCTATCACTTCATTATAAACGCTAATATCTTCATGATTGTTTAAATCATAACTAATTAAAAATTTTTTCATATAATATTTAATATAAAAACTATAAAAGTTAATTTATATTAATAAATTATTTATTAAGTTGTTAAAATTAGCAGAACCTGCTATAATGCTAACAGAGATACGCGAGCATTGAGCTTGCAGGAGAAGACGTGTTAATCTTAACTGACCACACGTCTTTTTCAAATATAAAAAATTAATTTCATATAATTTGCATGGGGAAAAATTAAATAAATTTACTATTTACTTTTTGCCTATTTGTGTTAGACTTAAAATATAAAAAGAGCGTTATAATATTTCGCAAGGAATATTTTGAACTTCTTTTTTCTGGAAGGGCACCTCAAATGTTTGACGACGATGGGGTGCTTTTCGTTTTTAGTTATTTGTTTGTTTTTTGTGCGGCTTCCGAACAATTGGCATTTTATCATCTAAATCAATCATATAAACGTTGGGCCTGCCTGCAATTTCATATTTTTCTGGAGTATATCTGCCATACCATTGCTTTACATCAATTTCATAATTACTAAAAATATTATTAGCATTTATACTAGCGGTCTTTTCTCCGTGATTAATGGCATAAGCACCTTTCCCCAGTTCTTCATTACCAAATTGAATAGCAATCAAATTCTGTGCTTTATCTATTAGGAATATCGCTCTACTAAAAGACTTAATATTTTTTTCACGATAAAAGCCAGCATAAATACTAAATGTCCCATTTTTTGTAATAGCAATATAGTCACTTCCTATTCTAGCGCCAGCATCTTTAACTTCAATAAATTGTGGTGTTTTATTCATACTTGGAAGCTATTTAAGTAGCTAATAAACTACCTATTTAATCTTAATTATAAATATAGCAAAATATAAAAATGTTGTCAATATCTAAAAAATGTTTAATATTAGATAATTTTTATCAATATTTCTTTTAATTTATAGCTGATTAAGAAGTTATAAACATAGTAGAATAATTATTTCTACAATTATTTATGAATTTTTATTTAAAGAGGCTCAACCTTCAAATCGAAGATTAAGCCTCTTTAAATTTAAATCAAATCGTGAATTTTTAGTTCATTAATCTAAAATCTTAAATCGAGAATCACTTGAGCGGGTAGGGGGAATCGAACCCCCATCTTCAGCTTGGAAGGCTAACATAATAAACCATTATACGATACCCGCACAGTTTAATTTTTAATTTCAAATTTTTAATTTTTAAACAATTTTCAATGTCTAATTTTAAAAAATTAAATATTAAGATATTATTTAAAAAATTATAAAATTAAAAATTACAAAATTTTCTTTTTCTATCTTACCAAATTATTTTTCAAAAATCAACTCCGCAAAACAACCCTATATTCCGTATTTTCGATAGAACGCTTTTTTGCCAAACTCCACGACCGCGAAATAAACCAGAGCAATTCCAAAAATCGTCAAATTTATCGGCCAAGCCAAAGGCATAAATCCGAAAATGTTTGCCAATGGAGTATAAATTATCGCCAGCACCAAAGCTAAAGTAATGGAGGTGGAGATAAATAAGGCGCGCGCCGGACGGCTCTGGTAGAACCAACGCTTGGTGCGCACCACAAAAATCAAAAGTACCTCAGTCAAAAATGATTGCCAGAACCAACCGGTTTGAAAAAGCGGCATTGACGCTTTGACCACTAAAAGTAAAAACCCGAAAGTGATAAAATCAAAAATCGAACTGATCAAACCAAAATAAGCCATAAATTTTTTAATCTTTTTTACATCCCAATGTTTCGGTTTTTTCAAATACTCTTCATCAACTGTGTCTGCGGAAACTGCGAGAAGCGGCATGTCGCTTAAAAAATTTAAAAGCAAAACTTGCACTGGCAAAAGCGGAATGTAGGGCAGAAAAATCGCTGCGCCGGTGACGGAAAACATATTGCCGAAATTAGAACTGATTGTGCAAAAAATATATTTCAAAGTATTGCCAAAAGTCCGGCGGCCTTCTTTAATACCGTCAATAATCACATCCAAACTTTTTTTAAGTAGAATTATGTCCGCCGCTTCTTTAGCCACGTCAACCGCCGTATCAACGGAAATGCCGACATCAGCCGACTTTAATGACGGCGCGTCGTTCACGCCATCTCCCAAAAACGCTACCGCCATTCCGGACGCATTAAGCGCTTTGACGATTTGCTGTTTGTGCTCAGGTGTCACCTTGGCGAAGAGTTTATATTTCTTGGCGGCATTAATTAATTCATGATTGTGCAGTTTGTCCAACTTCGGGCCGGAAATCACTGCGCCGGTTTCAAAACCGATTTCGCGGCAGAACCACTTGGCGGCATTCTCTGAATCGCCGGTAAGAATTTTTATCTCCACGCCCAGATCTGTGAAAGATTGGATAATTTTTTTCGCTTCTTTTTTTGGCGGATCAACAAAAAGCAACAAGCCGGACAACACTAAATCAGCTTCATCATTTTTGTTATAATTTTTTTTGTTCTCAATTTCTTTCTCCGCGATCAAAAGCACTTTGTATCCCTGCTTTTCAAAATCTTCAATTTTTTTTCTGATGTTTTCCAATTTAGACTTGATTGGAGTTTTCTTTTTTTTCAAAAAAACCTCCGCGCAAACCGCCAGCACTTCTTCCGCCGCTCCCTTGACAACTAAGCGACGTTTTTTATTCTTCTCCACAATCACGCTCATCCTCCGCCGCTCATAATCAAAAGCGATGTCGTCAATTATTTTTTCTTCGCTTATTAATTTTGCCAGCTTGTTTTCTTTGGCATACTCAATAATGGCGTTATCTAGCACATTGCCGGAAATATTTTTTGTCACCGCGTAATTGTTGCAAAGTTGCGCGGCGGCGATAATCGCGTCATCTGCCTCGCCATTAAAATCCAAATATTTTTTCAAAACGATATTTCCCTCCGTTAGCGTGCCGGTCTTGTCAGTACAGAGAACGTCGGTATTACCAAGATTTTCAATCGCCATTAATCGCTTGGTGATTACATGACGCTTGGATAATTTACTAGCGGCGCGCGACAGATTGATAGTAATAATTACCGGCAAAAGTTCCGGCGAAATTCCCACGGCAATCGCCAGTGAAAACAGAAGCGCTTCCAGCCACTGGCCGTGATAAAAAGCGAGAAACACAAAAACCGCCAAAGAAAAAAAGATAATAATTTTAAAAAGAAAATAACCGAAACCGGCGATGCCTTTCTGAAATTCGCTTTTAAGCTCTTTTTCTTCAAGCATCTTGGCGGTCTGCCCCAGCGCCGTATTTTTCCCCGTGGCCACGACAATTCCCTTGCCTGATCCTTCCAAAACATTAGTGCCCATGAACGCCATATTTTTTTTCTTGCCATCCGGACCATCACCGAATTTCTCTACCGGAAATGATTCTCCTGTGAGCGCCGCCTCATTAATCACCAAGTCATCGCTTTTGACCAGCCGCAAATCCGCCGGCACTATTTTTCCGACATCAATCAAAACAATATCGCCGGGGACCAAACGCGAAGCATTAATAACTTCCATTTTTCCATTCCGCCAGACATTGGCCTTAAGCGACACTCGTTTCTGCAACGCTTCCACGGTTTTCTCCGAACGGTATTCCTGCATGAAAGCGAGTAAAGAAGAAATTAAAACCATCGCGACAATCACGATGGTAGAAAATATGTCTCCCAAAAATCCGGAAATCAAACTGGCAATCAATAAAATTAAAACTAACGGATTGGCAAACTGTGAAAAAAATATTTTCGCGGCTCCGCGTTGGTTGGCGCGGCCGATAAAATTATGCCCGTATTTTCTCAGTCGCTCACTCGCCTCTCTCTCATTCAAACCGCGCTCGCTCGTGGAAAAAATTTTACAAATTTCTTTGGATTCAATTTTACTGTAATCTTTAATTTGAGGCATACAATAATTTTTTATTTTTTATTAATAACGCCGCCCAGCTTGCCAAAACAAACGGCGCGGTTAAAGTTATGATTCCGATTTTTCCCAATCCGTAATTAATGATGACTGACGAAATAACCGCCAGCGTAACCAAAAGAAATGCTTTTTGTTTTCCATCGCCCAAAGCGATACCGCAGAGAGCGGCATTATAACCGCAGAGCCCGAAATTAATCTCGGCAACCGGCAAAGAAACAAACAGAGCGAAAACACCGCCGAGACATGAACCGTACAAAGCATAAAATGCCGCCCGGCGCGAATTAACCAAAAGCGCCAGAAGAAAAAATAAACCGGTAATAACATTTCCTTGGAGCATAATCTGCCCCAACCCCATGCTTATCGTAGAAAATAAATTAAATGAATCACTTGTCGGCAAAGCTGCAATAGCCGGCGTAGCGATGCCAATAATTTTAATTATCAAAATTATTATCCAAGCTGAAATAACGAACGGTGCAGTGTAGGCCGCAATATTTTTTTTCATTATCCGCATTACGATGCTGGAAATAATCGCGCCGGCCATAAGCGCAAAAACCATAATCGGTCCGGCGCCAAAAAATAAAAAAATTGCGATGCCGACCAAAGTGCCATTAAATCCGTAAAATCCGTTCTTAATATCTTCTTGCGAATATTTTAAAAATACCGCGGCCAAAGTACTCGTAATATTCCCCAGAAGCGCGCCCAAACCCAAGAGCCAAGAATTATAAAAAATCCCGCACAAAAAGATTAACCCGGTGAGAGCGTTGTTTTGGAGCATCACCTGTCCGATGCCGCGTAGAATTATTTTTAAATAACCAAACATATAACATTATTATAACGCGGCTTAGCTTTTCAGACAATAAAACGGGCGAAAATCGCCCGTTTAAATTTGATTAACTAATTTACTATTTATTATTTGCTAATTCTGAATAATTTCCATTGCCAACCAAATTAAACTTTCTGTTATTTACCACGACGCTGTCGCCACTATTGATAATATTCATTAAACCATCTCGTGACGATTTAATCGGGCGAAAAAAACTATTTTTACAATTCAAATTAATATCGCGCAATTTATAAATTGCTAAAGACATTTCCGCAATATCACTAAAAGCGTAATCATCATGATAACTCGGCTCGGAATTTATTATAGTAGAATGAAATTCTAAACGATCGGGCCGCGCGGGGTCGGAAAAAAATCTATCGCCGCTGGCATAATTTAAATAAACACGGTAATCATCATCACCGAAATATTTACCAAGCATTCCGGCCATTAAATAAAACTGCGGACCATTGCCAATCGGCCGACTGCCAATCTTCGCTTCTACCAGGCCATTTTTAAAAGTCATTTTTTTGATATTATAATACATTTTTTCGGCATATTTTAAATACCTATCGTTTTTCGTTAAATCGCCCAAAGTCATAAGCATAAAAGCCGATAGCGTATGATAGTGCGCGGAAAACAATTCTTTATTTCCCTCCATGTACCATCCGTCAGAATTAATAGTATTTCTGATTGCCGCGTTGGTTTTGTTTTTTATCAAACGGTCGTAACGCGCTTTCTCGTCTTGGCTTATATATTTTTGGACGTACAAAAAATTGGCAATATACTGCCAATGAGCAGCCGCAACAATTGCTCGGTTTTCAGAATCTCGTGATTTAATGCCATCGCGCAGATAACTGGCAAACAGATTGTAATAATCTTTTTTTTCTTCAGAAGTTAATAATGCGGGGATGCTTTCTGCCGTTCTAACCATAAGAAAAATCGCCTCAGCATCTTCAAATGACAAACCGTGCTCTGTTTTATTTTTTAGAACTTTGTAGGAATTAACCATTCCTTCGCGCAATTGTTCAGTGGCTTTTTTCTCTTTGTTTACGGCGCGGTATTTATAATAAGAAGTAAGCGCTAACCATTCGCGCGGCGATCTGGGACTTTTAAATTCGTCTATACCATAGCTAGGAGAAGAATAAACCAATCCGTTAGTATCAAAATTTTTAGAATAACGATTATAAAAATATTTAATATAATTTGAAAGATTGCTCCTCGCTCTTGAACTTGTCACGCCATCGCCAGCGATTGAACAGGTTTTTCCCGCCGCTTCTGCGCTAGAAGACAAAACAAAAAATAAAAAGCTAAAAATAAAAAAAATGCTTAATAATTGATAAGTTTTTTTCATAAAAATAATAATTTTTTTAAAGTCTTTACTAATTATACCAAATTATACCAATAAAAAAGATAGTAAACAAATTAAAAAATAAGACTCTTGCATTTTTGTCAATGTTTTGTTATATTAAAAACGAGCTTTAAGGCTCTTATTTTTCGTTTACAAAATAATTTATAGCCAAAAATCAATTGTCCATCGTTATTAACCAATTGTTAATCCGGGGCGTATAGCTCAGTTGGCTAGAGCGCAACACTGATAATGTTGAGGTCCATGGTTCGAGTCCATGTACGCCCACTACAAAATTTTAGATTTATGATTTTCGATTTAATACCATTTAAGTCTTAAATCGAAAATCATAAATCTAAAATCAAAAATTATTGCCGCGGGGTAGAGCAGCCCGGCAGCTCGCCAGGCCCATAACCTGGAGGCCGTGGGTTCAAATCCCACCCCCGCAACAAACGGAGTAAAAAGGTAAAAGTAAAAAGTTATAAAGTTGCTAGTTAAAATTAATTACTTTATAACTTTCTACTTTATACTTTTAACTCGCCGGGCCGAGGTAGCTCAGTGGTAGAGCGAAGGACTGAAAATCCTTGCGTTGAGAGTTCGATTCTCTCCCTCGGCACATATTAATTTTAGATTTAAGATTTTCAATTTTAGAATTCTGAAATCAAAAATCTTAAATCTAAAATTATTCGGGGTGTGGCCTAGCTGGCTTAGGGCGTCTGGTTTGGGACCAGAAGATCCTGGGTTCAAATCCCAGCACCCCGACTAAAAATTGAGGTTTAAAATTTATGAATGAAGGTTTGCTGGGTTTCGCGAGCGTGAAAGCGAGCGACCCGCCGATTTGCGAAGCAAATGCTGGCGGGCAAATCCCAGCACCCCGACAAAAATAACCTTGACTAACTACCTTAGTTGAGCTAATATTCAATAAAGTTATTATTAATTAAATATTAAGGGTAAAAACTTTTTACCATTAAATACCTACAAACAAATGTTAACTATTAGACTTTCGCGAATCGGCAAAAAAAATAAACCAACTTTTCGTATAATTATCTCCGAAAAAGGCCGAGATCCATATGGCAAGGCCTTGGAAATTCTTGGCTCTTATAATCCTCATTCTAAGGATTTGCAAATTAAAGGTGACCGAACTAAATATTGGATAGAAAAGGGCGCCTCAATGTCACCAACTGTAAACAATTTATTAATAGACAAGGGCATAATTGAAGGCGAAAAGATAAAGGCCTCAAAAGCAGGCAAGAAGCAAGAAGAAGAGAAAAAAGAGGAAAAACCGATTGAAACAAAATAACCTTGACAAATTAATATATTATGTTATAATATAAAGTGTTATACCGAATTTCGGTATTTAATTATTAAGTCACTCTTTCAAATAAGACAAACGTCTGTTTGGAAGAAAAACGAAAAAACCTTATGGCAGTAAACGACAAAGAATTTCTAGAGTACGTAGTTAAGGCCATTGTCGGAAACCCTGATAACGTATCAGTGGAAAGAACAGTGGACGAAATGGGAGTGCTTTTGACCTTAAAAATTGACCCGACAGACATGGGTTACGTCATTGGACGCAAAGGTCAAACCGCCCAAGCTATCCGCACATTATTAAAAATCGTAGGCGCCAAGAATAACGCTCGCGTTAACTTGAAAATCTACGATCCAGAAGGCGGAGCTCGCCGAGGTGGCATGAGAAGCGAAATGAGACGTGAAGACATTGATACTTCTTCTGTAGATGATCTAAAAATCTAACATTAAAAAATTAGATAACAAAAAACCACAAACCAAAAGTTCGTGGTTTTTTGTTTACGTGATATAATCCTAAATAAGCACTAAATCCTAAACTCTAAATACTAAATAAATTCAAATAATTTAAATCCAAAATTCAAAACCGTTTTGAATTTAAAAAATTTTAATTTTGTGCTTATTTAGGATTTAGAACTTTGAATTTAGGATTTTAATTAATTTTAAAATTTAAAAATATGAAGTTTAATATTATAACTATATTTCCCGATATTCTCAACTCTTATCTAAACGAGAGTATTCTTAAACGCGCCCAAGAAAAAAAATTAATTAAAATCAAAACCCATAATCTGCGTGATTGGACCAGCGACAAACACAAAACCGTTGACGACACGCCATACGGTGGCGGCGCCGGCATGGTAATGAAAGTTGACACAATATACAAAGCACTCTGCTCATTAAAACATAAAAACCTGCCTACCGGACAGGCAGGCAAAAAAACAAAAAAACAAAAAGTGATTTTATTATCTGCTAAGGGCAAAACATGGAATCAAGAAATGGCAAAAAAATATTCTAAAATAAATGAAATAATTTTTGTTTGTGGCCGATATGAAGGCGTTGATGAGCGGGTTAAAAATTTTATTGACGAAGAAATCTCTATCGGCGATTATGTTCTAACCGGCGGCGAATTAGGCGCGGCTGTAATAATTGATTCTATCGCTCGCCTTCTCCCCGGAGTTCTTGGAAATAAGGAAAGTGCAATTGACGAATCGCATTCTCAACCCGGAATTTTGGAATATCCACAGTACACCCGCCCGGAAATTTTTGAAGCCGGCGGGAAAAAATATTCCGTGCCAAAAATACTTCTCTCTGGCGATCACAAAAAAATCGCCGAATGGCGAAAACAAAAAATGAAAAATAAATAATAATTAAAATCAGTAATCTATAAAATAAAGGCGAGTCGGTTTACCGGCTCGCCTTTATTTTAAAATATTTGCATGTCCTCAAAAAGTAAAAAAGTTATTTTCCAATTTTATTCAATCTAATCTGCAATCTGGATTTATTCCTATTTTTTGTGTTCTTTTTAATTACTCCTTTTTGTGCCGCTTTATCAATTACCTTCAAAGTTTTTGCGACTAATTCTTTTGCCTTAGCATCCTTGGCCTCAATCGCCTTGCGACTTTTTCTAATTAAATCTTTTAATTCTTTTCTGATTTTTTCATTATAAATATTATTACTTTTGCTTTTGCGCAATTCCTTTTTTGCTGATTTTATATTTGGCATATTTTGATAGCTTATAGCTGTTAGCTTTTAGCTTTTAGGCAATAACGCCATTTAACTAAATATTCAGAACAACTAATTTAACTTATTTTACTAATTTTCCGCCAGAGCGCTTTGTCCGCCTCTGGAGGAGATCAGCCTTAGGCTGAAACTAATTAAACTAATTACAAATTATCACGCTTTCTTAATTTTGGCAAGCCCAATAATATCACACAAACCATTATAACAAACAAGCTAATGATCTGCGGCCAACGCAGACCGAACACAACTGGCGTACGATCAATCCGTACAAACTCCAAGCTAAATCTTAAAATGGAATACATCACTAAGTAGCTTGTAGAAAGTAGAAAGTAGAAAGTAGTTTTAAACTTTTTCTTTTTAATGATATAAAAGTGAAACAAAATTAAAATAATAAATATTACTAAACTTCCCACGGATTCATATAAAAATGTCGGGTGAAAATATTCCGAAGAAATATATTCAAGAGGTCGGTTCATAAAATCAATCGGTATGCCCCACGGCAAATCAGTTGGATAACCAAAAATTTCCTGATTAAAATAATTCCCCCACCGGCCGATCGCCAATGCCAACGCCAGCCCAGGCACAACCAGCGAACACAATAGCCAAAATTTTTCTCTTGCCAGTGCAAGCCGTCCCCTCTCCTTACTAAGGAGAGGGTTAGGGTGAGGTTTCGAGGCGAGCTTGCTTGCAAACACCCAAACAACAATCAACCCGGCAATGATGGCGCCGTGAATAGCCAGTCCCCCATTCCAAATCTTAAAAACATTCCACGGATATTCCAGATAATATCGCCATTCCAAACAAACATCATAAAGTCGCGCACCAATAATTCCAAAAATGATTAGATAAAAAGACAAGTCAATTACAGTTTCTTTTTTGATCTGGTAATAGCCGGCTAATTTTATGGCAATAGCTATCGCGCAAATCATTCCCACAACAATAAAAATACCGTACCAATGAATTTGGATCGGCCCAAGAGAAACGAGAATTGGGGTTGGATGGAAGGCGTGGAGAAAGTTAGCCATAAAAATTTTCAATTTCTAATTTTTAATTTTCAAACAATTTTTAATTCTTTAATTTTAAAATTTAAACCTTCATTAAAAATTAAAAATTGATAATTAAAAATTATTCGTATATTTATCTTCCTATAATATTATTTTAAAGTCAATTCGCATTTATAATATTCAGGTTATTTTTTAAAAAAAGAGGCCGGGGGCCGCGTATCCAACGCAACCCACCGGCCGAAACATCACTTGGGGTAGTATACCCGATTTCCGCGGCATACCGGTGCCAGCGCCTGTGCTGGCCTGTGTCGCACCAACATCTTTGCCCTTTTTTTCGCCCAGTAATAAACAGCTACCGAGCTGAAGAAAATAGCCAAAGCCCCGACCTTGACGGCAATTGTTTGCCACATTTCCTCTCCCTCTAAAAACAAAAAGGGCAAAAAGGCAAACGCCGCCACCCATATACACACCACGCAGACTACCCTTAACATCCCAAGTCTTGTCATTCTCGCATCCCTTTCATTCCTGAGGCTTCCCTACGCCAGGGAAAAATGAAAAAACAGTCCAAAATCATCCCAAAACTAAAATTTTATTTAACAAAATTTCAATTTTTGAATTATTTTGTATAAAAAATTACGACTAACACTAGTCGCTCAATATTATTAATTTACAATCCGTAATCGTAAATCAAAATTCTTAAATCCCTGCCTGCCGGCAGGCAGGTTAAATCGAAAATTATTTGTGGGCGAAGAGAGACTCGAACTCTCATACCTTGCGATATCCCGATCGCTATCGGGACGTGTCTACCGTAATTATTAATTTTGGGAGTGATTACTTGTGGGCGAGAGAGGACTCGAACCTCCATGGATTGCTCCACATGCTCCTAAGGCATGCGTGTCTACCAGTTTCACCACTCGCCCTAACTATACACCATATTAATAAATTTGTCAAATGTTGTCAAATTTATTAACTTTTTTCCACAACCTTTCCACTTTATAAAATTTATTTAATATTAGCCAAAATATAACTATTTACAAAAGATAAGTCCACAAAATTGTAGACTTATCCACTAAGGTAATACATTAATTCTATAATCACTTTAGTCTACGGTTTTGTAGACTTATCTTTATTATAACTATAAATTTTTTTCAATTATATCTTTTATTTCCTGCTTCG
>JAQVLT010000021.1 GCA_028704015.1 Patescibacteria group bacterium
CCGTGAATTTCCAAGGCAATAAATTGTACTCTACCCTCTCTGGACTAACTTTTCCTTCTGCTATCATATCACCGCCATATAGAAATGGTTTCATATTTAAGAGCAACTCTTCTTTGGCATATAACGCCCCCACTCCGAAAGGTGCCAGCATTTTATGAAAAGACCAGACGAGAAAATCTATACCTAATTCGCTGACATCAACGAAGGTATTGGGAACCACCTGCGCTCCATCAATTAAAAGATAGGATCTTTTCTCTCCGCTGGGTTGATCATAACCGCTGGCATCAGAGATCTCCTTTATTTTTTTAATAGGATTTTTCGTACCTAAAAAATTCGAGGCTCCGGTGCAACAAACTATTTTGGTTCTTTCGTCAACTAAAGATTTTAAGTGGTCTAAATCAAGCTCGCCGGTTTCTTTATTAAATTTTGCTAGTCGGCATTCTACCTTAATTCCAAATTTGGAAAGTATTTCTTGGCACAAACCATACCATGGGACATAATTGGAATTATGCTCCATGAATGTCGTAACCACGTTATCTCCATCTCTAAATTCTGTCATTAAAGAATACATGACTGAATTAATAGCTTCAGTGGCATTGCGATATAAAATAATATTTCTCCGAGAAGGAGCGCCCACAAAGCGCGCGATTGTATCATATGAAGATTCGAATTTTTCGGTGGTAAGCAATGAAGAACGTGACTGGCCGCGGTGGACATTATCATATTGCACCACGAGTTTTTTCAACAAATCTAACAACTGAATCGGGACTTGCGTGCTCGCCGCATTATTGGAAACAATCCTGCCTGCTTTTATTGCAGGAAAAAATTTCCTTATTTTTTTAGTATTAATCATACAATAATTACCCTAAGAATACTGTTTGTATTTAATCCTTAATCACTCTCATAATTTCCTCGATAGTAGTATCGCCCTTGATTGCTTTGATGATACCATCCTGCTTCATGGACGTAAAATCCTGATTATTTTTTATGTCCTCAGTTTTTAAATTTTTTACTCCTTCCACAATTATAGATCTGATCTGATCATTCACCTCTATCGCCTCAACGACTGCTACTCGGCCGCTATATCCGGAATTGCCGCAACGCGAGCAGCCCTTGCCTTTATAAAAAACCACCTTATCAATATTAATTCCGCTAAGATCTTCTTTAACAATTTTTTCCGGCATATTTTTTATTTCCGCTTTGATGTCATCTATAACTTCTTTGGGCAATTTATCTTCTACCTTGCAATAAGGACAAATCTTTCTCGCCAATCTCTGCGCGGCTACCAGATTAAGTGTTGAACCAAGCAAAAACGGTTCAACTTTCATATCCATTAAACGCGGTATGGCTCCCAAGGCATCGTTAGTGTGCAAAGTTGAAAGAACAAAATGCCCGGTAAGACCGGCGTGTATTGCCAGCTCGGCTGTTTCATTATCTCTAATTTCTCCGACCATCACTACATCGGGATCTTGACGCAAAAGCGAACGCAAACCATTGGCGAAACTAAAACCGATTTCCGGTCTAATTTGCGATTGATTTACGCCCTTAACAAAATATTCTACCGGATCTTCCAGCGTACAAATATTCATTCCTTCGGTATTTATCATATTTAAAATAGCAAACAAAGTGGTGGATTTTCCCGAGCCTGTCGGACCGGTAATCAAAAACATGCCGGAAGGTTTTTTGATATTATCCTTAACAACTCTCAAAATCCGTCCGCTATAACCTAATTCCTCCAATGTCGGCGCGCCCTTAGTAACATCCAGTATTCTCATCACAACCTTTTCGTCGCCCATCAGAGGCAAAATTGAAACACGGAAATCTATCGCTTTATCATTTATCATCAAACGAATACGCCCATCTTGCGGCAATCTTGTTTCATCAAGTTTTAAATTCGCCATTACTTTAATTCTTGCAACAATCGCGCTATGAATATTGCGCGGCAAAATCAAGGAAGTATGCAAAACCCCATCAATGCGATAGCGCACCCGGCTTTCTTTGTAAAAAGGTTCAATATGAATATCACTCGCTCTTCCTTCCACGGCATGGCGGATAATAACCGAAACAATTTTAGTAACTGGCGCGCTTTCTATTATTTCTTCAACTCCCCTTTCTTCTTTTGTTTCTTTCTTTGTTTTAACCGCTTCTTCCGCTTCAATTTTTGCTTTAGTTTCCAGAGCCGAAGTAATCTCTCTGGACAAACTGGTATATTGCTTGATTATTTTATCAAAACTCGCTTGAGAAATCAGATAAAATTGCACTTCTAACTTCTCCTCCTTGGCTAAAAAATTTATTGCCTCAATCGCTTTAAAATTTTCCGCGTCCGTAATTCCGACTTTAATTTTCGCGCCAGTTTTTTCAAAACAAACAACTTTGTAGTTTTCTGCCGCTTCCCGGGAAATAATATTCAAAACTTTATAGCTTACATCTTTATCCAAAAGACTAACATAAGACATTCTGTACAATTTGGCTTTGATTTTTGCAAGCTCCTCTGCATCAACGATTTTTTTCTGAATCAATAATTCTTCTAAACTTTTATTAATAATTTTGGAAACTTTCTGCAATTCAGAAATCTCTTTAGCGCTCGCCTTTCCTTCGCTCACCAAAGTTTTTAATAAATTTTCTTCCTTGTCTTTTTCCATACTATATTTTAAAAAATTTATTTATACGGCTCAAAAATATTTTTTTTGCCCACTTCATATGCCTCCACGACTGTTTGGCTTTCGCTCAAACTCTTGAACTTATCATTGCCGTTAATATTTTCTAATTTGGCATTGCTAGTGACGCCTACTGACGGCAAAACCACTATTTCTTCGCTATTTATCTCAGGATTGGCAAAAAAATTAAGATAAACAATATAACCAATTAACGCCAAAACTACAACAAAAAAAATTACATAAACATAGGTTTTTCTTGATTGCTTTTTTTGTTCTAATATTGCCATAAAAAATTATTTTGAATAATAAACGGACAGAACGATTGACGCAGAACTGCTATCAGGCAAAAATTTAATGCTTTCCACATCCATTAATCTTAAATTATTTTCAAAAATATTGAGAATATTTTTCAAATTATCATAATTCACTCCAACTAAATTCAAGCTGATTTTAATCTTTCCAATTGCCGAGTCAGTGGTAGCAGCGCTCTTTGTTGCTCCGTTTTTTACGGTCTTTTCTTCCGGCGTTAAAGAAATAGAATTTAATAATAAGCCATTATTTTTTACAAGAGTTTCAATCTGCGGCAAAATCTCTTCGTGAACTTTTTCCGCCGGCAAAATATTATTTATTTTTCTAACAAATTCTTCATTTTGCACATTTTGATAATCAGAAATCAGTTTGTTTATCTCTTTATAATTATTGTCCAACTTGTCGCGTTCTTCTTCTTTTGATTTTATTTCTTCGGTCAACGAATTAATATTTTGATATTTGGGTAATAACACAAAAACTGAACCAACAGCCAAAACAAGCAAAGCCAAAACAAATACCAACCATTTTATGTTAGCATTCAAAAAAACAATAAATTTTTCTTTTTTGCCAATATTATTATTCATAATTTATTTTTTCAGGTAATCGCTAAATAAACTTGGCTTAACGGTAAAATTTAAAACAAAATCAATCCCCGGCGACGAATCTTTGGTTCCAGCGAAAACTGTCCCGCCGCCTACTTGCGCTTGGCTGATATAGGGGCTTAGGAGCAATTCCTTTACCTGCGATTCAATCAGGGAATAACTCTTAGTTCTGGCATTCAACGTATAATTGCCGGATAAATCTCCGGAAAATCCACCCAAATACCAAACCTGGGCCAAGGTTTTTTCCTCTAACAGTTTGAAAAAATTTGTCCAGTACACATGCTTATCCAGCATGCCATTAACAAGATTTAATTTTTTTTGAAAATTCTTTGCTTCCTGGGAATAATCGGAAATAATATTAAGATTTGCTGTAATTGTTTTGATTTGACTGTTTAACTCGGACAAATTAGCATTTTCACGATCTTCCACATTTTTTAATTCCCAATAAGCCAAAGTCAAAATTAATGCGGGGATCAATAAAGTTATAATTAATATAACTATATTTTTTTCCCAGTTAAAAAAATGCAAAGCTTGTCCTTTTACTAAATTACTTTCTAAAATTTTCGGGTTTTCCATACCATCTTTTTCGCCCTTGCTGTATTTAATTGAAAGCGGTTTGCGATACTGCTCTTGTTTTTCTTTCGCCATATATGTTGTTTCTTTATGTACATCTTCAATTTTACGGATTACTGATTTGGCTTCTTTTTTAACAAAAAGTTTCTTTATTCCCGCAAATAAATTAAAAAACATCTTATTTTTTTTAACTTTTGAGGGGGTTGGCTGGGTATGATTTTTTTCCTTATTTTCACTCATTTCTTGCGGCGAAAAAACTATTTTTTCCTTTTTTATTTCTTTCTTTTTCCTCGCAAAAAGACTGGCAAGTTTTTTCGTAAAAACGCCAGTTTCTTTCGGCTTTTTTTCTATTTTCTTTAAGTCCTCTCTCAAATCAGGCAACTTTTTTTCCTCCTTGGAAATTTCTTCTTTATTGGGGTTGGTCCAGGCAACATCTTCTCCGTCGCGCTCTCGCCTTGCTTTCTCTTTATCATCCGTTTTTTTGTCCATTAAAAAATTAACACTCATAATAGTATCTGTTGATAATATTATAACACAAAATAAAAAAATAAAAAATAGTTTAAAATAAAAAAAAGAGGGCGGAATGTAAGAACATTCCGCCCGTTAGAAATCTATATTCAATAGCTTAGACTGATCAAGGTCGGGGTAAAACCTGCCAACGACCTCTGAAACAGTCTCAAGCACCAGTGGCCGACCAGGGGCGACCGTGTGGACGGGCGCCGTGACAATGTCCGTAACGCCTTCCATGCGCGAGAGGATATACATCATGTTATGGAAGTCGTGTGCGTTGACTATCCCCACCACATCAAGCCCTGCCGAACCGTTGCCCGAGTCATCATACAGTTTTCTTAATGTCGGGGCTTTCAAGGCAGGCACTTTGGCGACACACTTCTGTGCAGCCTCATCACTGACGTTCACCTGAATCTCGCGATATGAAGCTGCTGTTACTGCGGACCCGAATATCCAGCATAAATATCGTATATACTGATAAATATCCGGGTCATCAATCATGTCTTGCCGAGTTACGGCAACTACTGGTGATACGAGGATGGGTGGCTCTACCCATTTAAGCCCCTGCTTCTTCGCCATGCCACCGGTTTCCACTACGCACTGGCAGTAGTGCGCATTGCCGGCAGCCACCAACCCTTCAACTCCGCCTTGATAAAACTCGACGTTGTTAGCAAGGTTGGGAAAATTGTTTTTCAAAAGCCATGCTCGGGTGAGCGATACCTTCTCCGCAAAAACCTTGCGAGTGGGATCATCTATCAACTCATCCCCTTCTCGCAGTAGGATCATCTGCCGAATCGGTTTCAGAGTGTTCTTCGCATACCCGAAGGCAGCTACTATTCTGAGCCCCTCATCGCCCTTCTCGTACCAGCGATTAACGAGCTCATCATAGCCCATAATCACGAGATCCAAGCTTCCTCCTTGCAGATACCCCATAAGGACATCCGGCCTGTTGGTTTCCCCGCAAGGAGATAAGATATTATTGCCGTTAACAACTACTCGGCTAGCCGAAAGCTTTTTTGAATTGTCGACTTTCGGTTCGAGATTGATTCCGCTTTCGCGGAAGAAGATGGCCGTCTGATCAAACAGGCTGCCATCCCCGACTCCCAACTTCAAAGGCAGTTGAGCCATAGCAGCCTCCTTTCTGATTCTGAGTTTAATATGTTAAAGGAACAAACTTCCTCCTGTTCTTGCCTTTGCTTATATAAACACTAATATTTATATAATTTACACGAGCAAATGCCAAAACAAAAAAATCCTCCTCGTCTGAGAAAGAATAATTTAAAAAATACTTTTTGTCAAGTGACAAAAAATCAAAAATCATTCTTTCTCAGGCGGTGAGCTGTATAAATTTTTATAGAACTCCTGGGTAATTAAGCCAAGGCGTTCTAGCATCATCCTATATCCTCCCTCACCATTATTGAGCCAGAGAGCCACCCGGCTCACTGTTGTTGTGCTAACATTAAGCTTATTTGCGATATCTCTGTAAGATGCGCCGGCTGCTAATAACTTGGCTATTTGCCAACGCTCAGTCATTGCCTGTATTTCATCAATCGTGCAAAGGTCGCGAAAAAAGGCCTCAGCGTCTTTTTTGTCTTTGAGGCCTAATATAGCTTCAAATAAATCGTCAGTTTTTTTATCAAATTTAAAATCTATCATATCACTGTATTACTCTACTAACATAATAATATAAATAATGAAGTAATGTCAAGCTTTAATATACCCCCACTTATTAACACAGAAAATTAAGCTTATTTTCTCAATTTATTCACAAAATTTATATAAAATTCCAAATTATTCAAGCTTGCGAATTTCTGCCCCAAAGGTTCGTTTAATTTAAATAAATGATGTAAATATGCTTTGGTATTTTCTCGTAATTCCGATAATTTGCTATTTTTATTAATCGCGGAAAAATCATTTTTAAATTTTGCGTTCTTGATATTTAAAACTTGACCTCTCCCCGCTTCGCTATCGCTCGCCTCCCCTCTCCTAATTAGGAGAGGGGCCGGGGGAGAGGTGAAGAGTCTTCCGTGTCTTCCCTCTCTTGTCGGTATCACGCAATCAAACATATCCCAACCAAGTTTAACTGAACGAGCAATATCGTCCGGCGTACCGACACCCAAAGCAAAACGCAGAGCGTCAGCCGGGATCAAATCAGCGGTGCGTTGCATTATTTCTTCCATAAACACTCCTTCTTCGCTTATATGTCTGGCGCCAAAACCATAACCACTCCATCCAAGCCGAGGCGCAACTTCCATTAAGCCCTCTAAACATTTTTTTCTCAGATCAAATTCGGCTCCGCCCTGTATAACGGAAAAAATCAATGGCCGTTTTTCTTCTTTTATTTTTCTCTTTTTAATTTGCCTTTCATATTCACGAGCGCATCTGCCTGCCCAAACAATCGTTCGCTCAACTGATTTGGCGATTTCTTCATTGCTGTAATTATTCGGCGGACAATCATCCAGACAAACCATCATATCAACACCTAAGTCAAACTGAATCTGAATTGATTTTTCCGGAGTTAATTCGTGCTTTGAACCGTCCAGAGGCGAACGAAAAACAACTCGGTCATCATAAATCTTTCCCATGTTTTTATTTTTGTGAACTAGGGAAAAAACTTGAAATCCGCCGCTGTCAGAGAGTAGCGGCTTCTGCCAATTCATAAAATTATGAATACCACCAATTTTTTTTATAATTTTTAAACCAGGTTGAAGATAAAGATGAAAAGTATTAACCACCATTGCCTCCACTCCGACTTTATTTAATTCATCGTTTGAAAGCAACTTAATAAATCCTCGCGTTGCGTCAGGCATAAAGAGCGGGGTTTTAAGTACGCCGTGGGGAGTTTTAATTATCTTGCTAGCCATTTATTCAAAAGTTGAAATTTATAACGACTTAGTAATAAAATAATTTTAAATTTTACATTTCTCTGCTGTACTTCTTGGGTGTATGCCAAAAACCCATGTACTTTCCTAACATTAATCTAGTTTGCGAATCCAATGCGGGAAAAGCGCCAAAAACAATAATAGACACGGGTAAAATTATCCATTGCAAAAACATTGTTAAATATCTAAAAATGCTATACTTTTGCGGTTTTGGCGGTAGCAAAGCTGTGGACATAACCGCGGAAATAACCAAACCCAACATCGCGATAGTCATCAAAGTTCTGGTAATTGAAGGCAAATTTCCCGAAAGCACGGTGTTATTAAAACGATTTCCGCCAAGAATCAATGGCATCCAACCGATTACTCCGATAATTAAAGCGTTGGTCGCCCAGGAATGAAAGCCATAAACCTGTATAAAAATCTTGCCGATCATTTGTTTCTTCGGCAATATTTTCCATCTCTTTATCGTATTGAAAACCAAATAAGGAATATTTTCCACTCCCCAGCCCCAGCGCCGTTGCTGTTTATATAAATTTTTCGCGGTTTGCCAAGCGGTCTCATCCATTGTTACATCCATGGAAACCGGAAAATACATTGGTTCAACCCGGTAGTCTCCCTGATAATATAAAAGACAATGCCAAAAAATCCGCGAGTCTTCGCTTACCATTGTAGTTGACCAAAAATCAATTTCAGTCAAAGCTCTCCATGTCATAGAATGAGACGAGTAAGTCGCCAATTTCTCTTGCCTGATCTGCTGCATCATTTGCCAAAACGTATTGGAAGAAGCGGCCACGCGCGCAAAAAATCTTGCTTCCCAAATATTATTATGATAAACCGGAACCGGCTGATAGCTGGCGTGGTAAGGATTTTTTACTGTCAAAAATTTGTAAGTTAAGCAGGAAAAATAACCAGGCATAACAACTGTATCACAATCCAAAATACTTACCAATAAATTGTCATAATTTATTTTTTCTTTATCAATTATTTCTTTTCTTACTTCCTTGGCGCCCCAAGCTTGATTGGAACTTTTTCCTTTTAATTCGCCAGGGATATTATCGGGATGAACGGTTAATAAAAATCTGCCAAATTTTTTTCCAAATCTTCTTTCAATTTCCTTGGCGCGCTCCAAACCCTCTTCGCCCGTCCTTCCTTCAATAGTCAAAACCACAATCATATTCTCCAAAGGAAATCCGTCATTTAATAAACCTTCAAAAACTTCACTTAAAACATCAACGCTTTCGGAATAAGCCGGCAATATTATTAAATGTTTTACATCTCTCCAAATAACGCCTTTTTTCGCCAGACATTCCGACTCCTCGGCTAATTCCAAATTCTTTTCTAGCTCCAAACATTTTTGCCGCCAATCAATCTTGGAATTTTCTTTTAGTTTTTTGTAAGCGGCAAAAAGAAGAACCGCTAAATATAAAACTAAAAGCAACCAATAGACATCAAAGGCGATCAAAAAATAAGCCACCCAAGTCGGTTGTAAATATGAAAAAAATAGCAATAATAATAAAGTTGCCCATGACAAAAAACCAGGAAAAATTTCCAAGTAACGATATAATTTTTTGTCGTTGCCCTCTAATTCAGTTGCTTTGCCGATTTTTAAGTAATCCATGATGTAAAATTTTTAATTTTGTAATTTTTAAATAATTTTTAATACTCAAATTTTTATAATTAAAAATTACTTACTGTTACTCCTATTAAATAACCAATTTCCCAAAAAATAAAGAGCATACAGTCCGAATAAAAAAATAACAAAATCTCTGAAATATAAAAATTGGGTAAAATATAATACCGAGTCATTAATAATTTTTATTGGATGAGCAAACATTTCCCAGCTATTCCAACGATTAATCAAACCAAGCAGCAGGCCCAATGTAATAACCGGCATAACGGCAATAATAAATATTTCGGCAATGAATTTATTAAAAATTATTTTAATTAAATTCTTCATCTGATTCATCAGACAAACAAAAGCCACCCAACCGATTATTGCATAAACAAAGAAAAACATTATCATCCAAGCATTTTCCGAACAAATTGCCAAGTAATCGTTCCCTGGGCAAAAACCGGTAATGTGCCTCATGTCTGTAATAATATAAGCGGAATTGGGAATAAAAAGCAACCACAAAATAAAGAAGGCCCCGGCGGCAATCTTTTCACGCCATCTGATAAAATTATTTAATTTCCAGTAATATACAAGAAATTTTACAATGGAATAAGGAACAAACAAAAGAAAAATATTCCAAAAAATAACTAAGACCGGATAATTATTGATGAATAAATAATCCGGCCAAAAGTCGCTTAAAAAAAATTTCTCAAAACTAGATAGATTACTAATATTAATCGGCATAATAAAATTATGTTTGGAAATTAAATCTCCACTATGCTTTATATGCTACATCCTAAAAAACTAAAACGTAATTTCATCGCCATCCTTAATCTCGTTCTTTTCTCCGGCTTTCGGGGAATTATTTTTTATCTCAGCCGGCTTGGACGGTAAAATTTCTTTTTGCATAACTGGCCTGGCCGCCCTCTCATTCTCTTGGCTTCCTTTTTCTTCCATGGCTAATTTTCTAAGTTCTTCTTCTTTTAATTTTTTTCTATTTTCCTGTTCTTTATTTTTTTCTTTCTTTAAAAACGCTAAACAATCCTTGCAAAAAACCGGCCGCGAAGCATCGGGAATAAAGGATAATTTTGCTTCCTTGCCACAACGCGCGCAAATCGCGTTATATTTGTATATTTCATCTTCTCTTTTTTTTTGTTCCGTTTTTCTTTGCTCCGGTCTTGGTCTTTCTCTTTCAATGCTGCGGCTATCTCTTAATGGCCTAGATTCTCTTCTCGATGCCATGTCGGGTTTATCATTTCTCGCCTCCCACTTCTTCTCGGTACGCGGTTTTTCTTCCTGAGATTTGGGCGCTGTTTCTTCCATGAGATTTTCATGCCAGCGCATAATTTTCTCTTCTACCAATTCTCTTTTTTTGGCATACCGCTCGCGTGAAACTTTAATTACTTTATCAGCATTGCCAGTCTTTTCCTCATTGGATAATGGCGGCAAACCGCGCGCGGAAAAAGGATCGGAGGCCACACCATCAATCATTAACTTCAAATACATTTCATATTTCGGCAAATTTACCAAGTCTTCTTCAAGAAATGTAGGAGTAAATTCCTTAACCAATTCCTCGGCATCGGTAGCGCCAACCCGAAAAACTACAATTGTGCCAACATTGCCGAAAACCGCCGGTTTTACAACCTCGCTTAACTGTTCAATATATTGATGCGCCATAACTAAATTAAGGCGATATTTTCTCGCTTCAGACAATATATTAGCAAAACTTTCCGTAGAAAAATTCTGAAATTCATCAATATACAAATAAAAATCTTTTCTTTCTTTTTCTAAAATATCCACACGACTCATAGCGGCTAATTGCATTTTGGTAATCATCATCGCGCCGAGGAGCGCAGAATTATCTTCGCCGATTCTGCCTTTGCTCAAATTCATAATAATAATTTTCCCCTCATCCATAATCTCGCGCATATCAATAGAAGATTTTACTTGACCAACAATATTTCTAATCAAAGAGCTGGATAAAAACTGACCGACTTTGTTTTGGATTGGCGAAACCGCTTCTGACGCAAATTTATCAGCATAACCGGCAAACTCACTCACCCAAAAAGCCTTAACCACGGGATCCTGTATTTTTTCAATAACTTTTTTGCGGAAAGCTTTATCGGAAAGCATGCGCGTAACCGCCAAAAGCGTTGAACCGGGATAGTCAAGAATCGCTAAAACCGCATTTCTTAAAATATATTCCAAACGCGGCCCCCAAGAATCAGCCCACAATTTTTTGAATACGCCCAGAAGACCCGATGCCACTAAGTGCCTTAGATGCGCGTCCACTTGTTCTACGACGTTAAAAGCGATGGGATAATCAATATCGGCTGGGTTAAAATAAATCACGTCGTTAATGCGATTAGTCGGAATATATTCAATAATTTTTTCCGCCAAATCGCCATGCGGATCAACCACCGCCACTCCCCGACCGGCGCGAATATCTTCAATGATCATATTTTCCAGCACTGTTGATTTGCCCATGCCGGTTTTTCCAATAAAATACATATGACGGCGTCGGTCGTCAGTTTTGATACCAAATTTTTTTGATAAATTACGAAAAGTTGTTTCGGCAAATACCGCTATATCTTTGTTCATACTTATAATGCAAATCTACAAATTATATGCGAATGCCTCGAATATAAATTGCAAAAATAATTTTAGAATAAAAAAATTTGAAGAATTTGCATAATTTGAGGATTCGCATTTTTTTATGCAAATGGCAAATTAGGAGGCGGAGTCCCTTTGGATATTGTTTCTTTTTTTGCATCTTCACCCTCTATTCCAAAATTCACACTTTCTTTCTTTTTAATTTCGTCTTTTTTAAAAATATCTGATTCTTCTTCAAAAAGCGGCTCCAAAATTTCTTCGCTCACAATTTCTTCACTGATCGGCAAACTCATCGGCGCTTCAGCTTTTCTGCCCGGAGTCTTCTGAATCATTGGCGCTTTGACCGCGCTTTCTAATGGGAAATGCCAAATACTAGCAAGTTCTTCGGTATTCAATACAAATGGGGTGCGGCCAGCGCCAGTATCGCGCTTCTTGAAATTTGTCATTATTCTATTTTTTCTTTTTAATAAACGGCTCTGTTTAAATAAATAATGCACGGAAGTAGCAGTGAGGTCCATGTCCGGTCGTATTTGATTCAAGTTAAGCTGGGAGAATTGTTTAATATAACCAATAAAACCATTTACTACTTTAGGCTTATTAAAAACTTCTTTACGAGCAACATAAACAAAACGCGGTTTAACCGTAAAACCGACTTTTGATATCTTTAAAGTAATGCCTTCAATTTGGCTTTTCTCTTTCGGCGGCATATTCATCATTTTTAAGAGTTCTTCCTTCTCTTCTTTTTTCGGTTCTTCGATTTCACCCCAAAGCCGATAAACAAATTCACTAAAATCTCCCATCCATTTAACAAATGTATCGATCGCGGCATTGGTGGCGGTCCCCTTCGGTTTTTCTCCAAGAATTTTTCTAATTTCTTTATCCCCTTCTTCCATCCAATCAAATCCCATCGGCCTGACAATCATCTGAAACCACAACTGCTCGCCCTTAATTAAGCTGCTGCAGAGATCCATCAGCGATGCCATCGGATCCTTAAACTGCACGCCCTCCTTTCCGAGTGAATGCTCAAATTCTTCATAAGTTTTAATTGGATATACCCAATGGCGTTTTTGAATAAAATCACAGCCCCAAATATCATATTCTTCGTCCGGAAACGTTGAGGGCATATTTGCCGTATAATCATCCACTTCGGTAATTTCCGCATCGGGATACTGGGAATAAATTGCCGACTCTACTAAATTACGATTTTGTATAGGGGTGCGAATAATAAATTGAGTATACCCCTCGATGCTAACAATTTCAAAACTAAAACCAAGCTGAACTTTCCCTTCCCAATAAGTTTCCAGCAAATTGATAGTAGAATGCGCGCCGGCTAAATAAGTAAATATATTTTCCACCGCTTTTGGCGATTGTTCATTGCCGCGGGGAATATCTATGGCAAGCAAAATTGATTTGACTGTGGGGGCATATTTGAAATTCCGGATATAAAAAAGCCAAACTTCTTTTGCGCCGTATAAAAATACAGCCACTATCGGAACCCAGCCAAATAAAACAAGCATCCGCCAAAGCATAATGTCGGCGGGAAGATTAAAAAAATCGGCAATTGGTGTTAGGTCAACTGTAATATCCATCTTAGTTAACTGGTTATATGATTGATTGATTAAATAATAAAAATAAGCAACTATTTAACTAAATACATTATACCATATTTTTTCAAATATTCAAAATGCCGTCCCAGATAATTAGGGACGGCATTTTTGATATTTTATCTTTAAAATTTTATTTTAATTTGTATTTTTTAACTGATATCTATCACCCGCTTTATCAAACAAATCTTTGTTCATCAAAGCTAAAATAATAGTTGTTTCTTTAACCAAGCGCTTCTCCAAAACCTTTCTAATAATTTCTTCTTTGCTCAATGACTTATCGGATTGAGATAAAATTTCTCTAATTACTTCGGCAACTGTACCTTTTTCATATCCCCACTCCTTCAAGCTATAAATACCGCGGCCGATTAAGACATATTTATCATCAAGAATTAACTCGTTATGCACTGTGGCGGCGTTAGCAGTCTTACCGTCAAAATTAGTTTTATTGATTTCTTCGGCAATGTCAGAAAAATGCATCGGCTTGCCTTTGTGTTTCATGATGAGAAAAATTTTATCATTAATGGTCTTGGGCTTGATTTCACGAGAAGTGGAAATGCCCCAATGGCCAAATTTATTTTGTTCTATGCTCTTAGCAGATTTTAAAAGAGAATAAAGAGTTTTATTTTTATTAATAAAATCATAATCCTCATCAAATAATTCATTGGACAAAATTCTGGAAACATCCAGGCTATAAATCCGATTTAGCTTATCTTCATATTTTTTATATGATTCAAGCTTCAAAATCAAATTAATAATTTCAGTGGTTTTTAAAGTAGTTTTAATTTCTTTTATTTTTTCAATTAATTCCGCCAAGAGTTCTTCAAAGTGTTCTAAGGTTTGATATTTCAACTTATAAGATCTTTTGAATTTAGCCGTATTGGCCACTTCTTCAAAATCATTATGAAGCAACTTGGTAATCAAAAATTCCAAATGATTTTTATGAATTTCTTCTGCTTTCGCATCTTGACTGTGAGCTCCTTCGCTATCCAATGAGAAACTGACCAAAGCGTCCAAAAGATAATCTCTTTCCATGATACCACCGTGTTCTTCCAGGAGCTGGCTAATAACTTTTTTAAGTGTATCAAGATAGGTTTGAAAATTATCCAATTTATGCAACTTTTTTATACTCGCTGATTCAATCTGTCTTATTCTTTCTCTAGTTAACCCATGCAAACTGCCAACATTTTCCAAAGTTTCATAGCCATTTCCGTGCAAACCAAAACGGCGGGTCAAAATGTCCCGTTCGCGCTGAGATAATTCGCCAAATAAATTATTGATGATCTCAATAGCGTTTAATTTGGCAATTTCCTCAGCTTTTTGATTGCTGATAATTTGGTCTAATATAGAAAAGTTGTCCATACGATAAGTTACAGTAGCATGGTAACTTGCGAAGTTAAAAATTAGTAATAAAAATTTATGCTAATAATATAGCATAAAAATTTAAATTAGTCAATAAATACTCTCTAAAATTAAAAAAACGCCTCATTAAATAAGACGTTTTTTATTTAAAATTAGCTAAAAAATAATTAGAATCCTATATACTGAATTTCTTCTTTTAATTCTACTTTAAATCTAATTTTTATTTCATTTTTAATAATATTTATTAATTTAAAAATATCCTCGGCGGTGGCATTTCCGGTATTAACTATGAAGTTAGCATGTTCTAAACTGACTTTAGCGCCGCCGATTTTTTTACCTTTTAATCCGGCTAAATCAACGAGCCAGCCAGCAGCCACGCGGCCATCTTTCATCGCCCCTGAAGAAATGGCTTCTTCTGATAAATTTTTATTAACGGACTCCAAATATTCAAGATCAATATTTTTAAACACCGAACCGGCGCTGGGCAGGCGCGGCTGCTTGCTTTGGCGAAAAAATAAAATTCTTTCTATCTCTTGTTCAATTTTTTCTTTATTGCCTTTTCTCATTTTTAAAATTACTCGCCAGATTAAATAATCATTTTTGTCGGAAAAATAACTTTGGCGGTAACTAAATCGGCAATCTTTATTGCTAAAAATATTAAAATTATTCTTGCTAAGATTGAAAGCCTCTACGGTTTCCACAATATCAGACATGGACATACTAAAAGCGCCAGCATTACCCCTGACCGCGCCGCCGATTGTTGCGCCGGGAATTCCGGCTGACCATTCCAGCCCGGACAATTCCGCGCCAGCCGCTAAATACATAGCGCGATTTAGATTGGCGCCAGCGCCGCAGTCAAGGCGTTCTCCCCTAACGACGGTATCGCTATTCGCTATTTTTAAAACTAATCCTTTTATTCCTTGATCACAAATTAAAATATTACTACCACCGCCCAATATTTTAATTTCTTTATTTTTTTCTTTAGCCCACATGCAAGCTCCGACCAAATCTTCTTTGGTTTTTACTTCCAAAAAAAACTCAGCCGGTCCGCCGACTTTGTAGGCAGCAAACTGTACCAGCGAAAAATTTTGTTTTATTTTTTCAGCAATAAAAATATCATCCATATTTTTCTTAAATATAACTTAAAAATTAAATAAAATCAACCGTCTTTAAAAATTCAAGCCTGCCTGCCGGTAGGCAGGAATCTAAAAATTTAAAAATATAAAATAAAAAAATATCCTAATACTCCTAGCAATTTCAATAAACCCTAAAACAAAAAAATCTCCGCCAAATCGGCGAAAATTTTTTTGTTATCCTAATATATCCAATCATCTTAACAATCCTAAAAATCCTAATTACTTCATTTTCACATTCTTCCCCACCAATCTTCTCTTCTTGATCTGAATTTTCTCTTTCTCTACTTTGCCGGTGGTGGTTTTCGCTTCAATGGCATATTCACCCTTGTCTAAGATAAAAGCATATCGGCCATGTT